>NCBE01000078.1 GCA_002255565.1 Actinobacteria bacterium 21-73-9 | reverse complement strand
CGGCGACGTGACCCAGGTCGACCTCAACGGCAAGCGCAGCGGCATGAGCGACGTCGAGCGGATCCTCACCGGCATCGAGGGGATCGCCTTCGTCCACCTGACCAACAAGGACGTGGTGCGCCACCGCATCGTGGCCGACATCGTCGCCGCCTACGAACGGCCATGACCGTCGACATCTACGCCGCCGACGAGCAGCACGCCGTGCCCGTCGACCTCGAGCGCTGGGTGGCGCTCGCGCGCGCGGCCCTCGCCGAGGAGGGCGTGCGCGCGCCGGCCGAGGTGTCGCTCATCTTCACCGACGAGTCGACCATCGCCGACCTCAACCAGCGCTTCATGGGCAAGGCCGGGCCGACCGACGTGCTGAGCTTCCCGATCGACGCCGAGCCCGAGCCCGGCGGGCGCTCGCCCGACGGGGGGACGACCGGTCCCGGCGACGAGCCGACCGAGGAGATCCCCACCATGGTCGGCGACGTCGTGATCTGCCCGGCCGTGGCGGCGCGCAACGCCCCCGAGCACGGCCTCAGCGTCGAGGATGAGACGGCCCTGCTCGTGGTCCACGGCGTCTTGCACCTGCTCGGCTGGGACCACGAGGTCGACGAGGAGGCCGAGAGGATGGAGGCCCGCGAGCGCGAGCTGCTCGCGCGCCACCACCGCTCGAGCGAGCCGTGATCGGGGCGGTCTGGGGCGCCGGCGACACCTGGATGGCCGTCGCCGTCGTCGTCCTGCTCGCCCTCTCGGGCTTCTTCGCCCTGGCCGAGACCTCGCTCACGCGCATGAACCGCTCGCGGGCGCGGGCCCTCGCCGACGAGGGGCGCCGTGGCGCGCGGGCCCTCGCGGGGCTCACCGAGGCGCCCGAGCAGTTCTTGAACCCGCTGCTCTTGCTCGTGCTCATCTGCCAGCTCGTCTCGGCCACCCTCGTGGGGGTGCTCGCGGGTCACCTCTTCGGGGCGGCCGGGGTGCTCGTGGCGACCGCCGCCGAGGTCGTCGTCATCTTCGTCGCCTTCGAGGCGATCCCCAAGAACTTCGCCCTGGCCCACCTCGACGAGGCGGCCCTGGTGACCGCGCCGGTCGTCGGGCGGCTGCTGCGCTGGTGGCCGGTGCGCTTCGTCTCGACGGCCCTCAACGCGGTGGCCCTCGCGGCGATCCGCCTGGTCGCCCCGGGCCGGTCGACCAACACCCGCATCACCGAGTCCGAGGTCCTCGCCATGGCCGACGTCGCCCACGAGGACCGGGCCATCGAGTCGACCGAGCGCGAGTTCATCCACTCGGTGATCGAGTTCGGCGACACCGTGGTGCGCGAGATCATGGTCCCGCGCCCCGACATCGTCCACGTCGACGACGTCACCTCGGTGCGCGGGGCCCTCGACCTCGCCGTCACCTCGGGCCGCTCGCGCCTGCCGGTGATCGGCGAGGGCGTCGACGACGTGGTGGGGATGGTCAACCTGCGCCACCTGGCGGCCCTGGTCGCCGAGGGCCGGGGCGAGGAGCCGGTCGCCGCGCGCATGGGTGAGGCCCGCTTCGTCCCCGAGACCAAGCGGGTCGCGACGCTCCTCACCCAGATGCGCCGGGAGAAGACCCACCTCTACGTCGTCGTCGACGAGTACGGCGGGACGGCCGGGCTCGTCACCCTCGAGGACGTGCTCGAGGAGCTGGTCGGCGAGATCGCCGACGAGTCCGACGTCGACGAGCCCGCCGCCCCCGCCCCCGAGCCGGGCGCCGGGGTCGAGGTGTCGGGCCGGCTCAACATCGACGACGCCAACGAGGAGTACGCGCTCGACCTGCCCAAGGACGGCTGGGACACGGTGGGCGGGCTCGTGCTCGACCTCGCCGGTGGGGTGCCCGCCGAGGGCGACGTCTTTGCGACCGAGCACTACCGGCTCAGCGTCATCCGGGTCGAGGGACGCCGCGTCGAGCTCGTGCGCGTCGAGGTCGTCCCCGAGTGACGCGCGCCGGTTTCGTCGCGGTCCTCGGACGGCCCAACGTGGGCAAGTCCACCCTCGTGAACCAGCTGGTGGGCGTGAAGGTGACCATCACCGCGCGCACCCCCAACACCACCCGCCAGGCGGTGCGCGGGGTCCTCACCGAGGGCGAGGTCCAGGTCGTGCTCGTCGACACCCCCGGGCTGCACCGGCCCCGCACCGCGCTCGGCGGGCGGCTCAACGAGTCGGCGCGCGCCGCCGCCGAGGACGTGGACGCGATCCTCGTCGTCCTCGACGGCGCGGCCCCCCTCGGGGCCGGCGACCGCCAGGTCCTCGAGGGCCTCGTCGCGCGCGTTCGCGCCGCGGGCGCGCCGGCGCCGATCGTCGCTGTGAACAAGGTCGACCGCACCGAGCGCGCGGGGGTCGCCGAGCACCTCGCCGGGGCCGCGGACCTCGTCGCGGCGGCGGCCGCGGCGGCCGGCCGGCCCGAGGTGGTGAGCCGCGTCGAGTACTTCCCTCTCTCGGCGCGCACCGGGCGCGGGGTCGACGCGCTGCGCGACCACCTGGTCGCCCTCGTGCCCGAGGGGCCCTTCTTCTTCCCCGACGAGGAGGTCTCGGACGTCTCCGAGGAGCGCTGGGTGGCCGAGCTCGTGCGCGAGCAGCTGTTGAGGCGCACCCGCGACGAGCTGCCCCACTCGATCCACTGTCGGGTCGTCGAGTTCGAGTGGCCCCACGTCGTGGTCGAGATCCTCGTCGAGCGCGAGAGCCAGAAGGGGATCGTGATCGGCGCCGGCGGCCAGGTCCTGAAGGAGGTCGGCACGGCCGCCCGGCGCGAGCTGCCCGAGGGCACCTACCTCGAGCTACGGGTGCGCGTCGAGCCGGGCTGGCAGCGCCGCGCCGAGATCCTCGACCGGCTCGGCTACTGAGCGCCGGGCGTGGAGCCCGACGGCGAGCAGGACGGCCGCCTCGAGGCCGGCGACGACCCCGAGGGCGCCGGTCGCGAGCCCCAGGTACTTGAGCCCGCTCAGCACGACGACGGCCGCGATCAGCCGGCGGAGCCAGGGCCCGTTGGCGCGCGAGGAGAGGAGCGAGCCCGCGACGACGGCCGGCACCGAGCCGAGGACGATCGAGCCGGTGACCGCGAGGTCGACGTGGTTGAACAGGAGGGTCCCCAGGGTCGCCGACAGCGTGAGCGGGACCGACTGGGCGAGGTCGGTGCCGACCAGCTGGTCGTTGCGCAGCCCGGGGTAGAGCACGAGCAGCAGCACCAGGATGAGGCTGCCCGCGCCGACCGAGGTGAGCCCGACCATGAAGCCCCCGAGCACGCCGACCGCGACCGTGAGGGCCGGCCGCGCGAGGGGCCGAACCTCGGCGCCCCGGGCGCGCCGGCGCACCGAGCGCACCGCCATCGCGACGCCCCCGACGAGGAGGGCGGCGCCGAGGGCGACCTCCAGGCGGCGCTCGGCGAGCGGGCTATGGCCCACGAGGCGCAGCGCGAGAGTCCCGGCGAAGGCGGCGGGGATCGAGCCGTAGGAGAGGTAGCGCACGAGGGGGCCGTGGATCGTGCCCTGGCGCCAGTGGACGAGGACCCCGGCCGGCTTCATGACGAGTGCGGCCACGAGGTCCGAGGTGATCGCCGAGGAGGGCGTGACCCCGAAGAGGAGGACGAGCATCGGGGTCATGAGGGCCCCGCCGCCCAGGCCGGTGAGCCCGACGAGCAGCCCGACCACCGCGCTCGCGAGCACCATCAGCGGGTCGAGTCCCATGCGCTCCCTATCTAGAGAAAATCTAGTGAAATACTAGTATACAGCGTGGGGGATGTCGGACCCCTGGTGGGGGCGCCCTTCTCAGGGTCCGGCCCCCGCGCGACGGGTTCGTGCGACCCTCGCTCGGCGCCGCGCACGACGTGGTGCCCGGCCCCTCACGCGCCCCCTCGCCTCGTCCTCGTGGGCACGACGTCGGGCCCGCGGCCGAGGAGCGCCGGGGAAGGCGACGGCCGTCGCCACGCCGGGTACCGCCCTCGCGGTGGACGACCTTCGTCGCCACGCCCCCGCCTGCCCGCGGCGCGCCGCCCGCGCCGGCCCCGGCGGGCTCACCCCTTGACCCTCCCCTTGGGGCAGGCCCCAGAATGGTCCCGACGGGTGGGTGACCGAGCGAGGAGCGCCATGGACGAGATGGGCATCGGCGAGTTCTCCCGGCGCTCGCGGCTCTCGGTGAGGGCTCTGCGGCTCTACGACGAGATGGGGCTGCTGGCGCCCTCTCGGGTGGAGCCCGGCTCGGGCTACCGCCACTACGAGCCCGACCAGCTCGAGCGGGCCCGCCTCATCGCGGCGCTGCGCCGGCTCGAGATCCCCCTCGCCGACATCGCGGGGCTGCTCGAGCTCGACGCGGCGGCCCTCGCCGGCCGGGTCGCCGCCCGGTGGCGGGGCGTCGAGGAGGAGCACGTCACCCGGCGGCGGCTGGTCAGCGCGCTCGTCGACGAGCTCAACGGAAAGAGAGAGGACATGTACGAGGTGAAGGTCCGCGACGTCCCCGAGAGGCACGTCCTCAGTGTGAAGCGCCACGTCACCCCGACCGAGGCCTGGGACCTCGGCAAGGAGTTCCTCGCCGGCCTGCGCGACGCGGCGTTGCCCCGGGTCGAGGGGGAGGCCGGCGAGGTCTTCGCCATCTACTGGGGCGAGGTGAGCGAGGACAGCGACGGGCCGGTCGAGTGGTGCCGGCCCATCCCCGAGGCCGAGACCGAGGCGCTCGCGGCGCGGCTGCCCGAGCTCACCGTGCGCGTCGAGCCGGCGCACCGCGAGGCCTACGTGGAGATGGGGCCCTACGCGAACCAGCGGGCCGAGGACTGGCCCCTCGCCGACCAGGCCCTGCGGGACTGGGCGCGTCGCGAGCGCCTCGGCGAACGGGGCCTGGCGATAGCGCCCGAGGAACTCGGGGTGCGCGTCACCTACGCGTTCACCCCTGGGGGCCCCGACTGCGACTTCGCGGTCGCCTACCTCGAGTGACGGGCGGCGCGGCTCAGGTGAAGATGATCTGGCCGCCGGCCGACAGTGCGTAGAACTCGCCGACGGTGATGATCGCCTTCACCTGGGGGACGAGGTCGGCCTCGGTGAAGCCGAAGAGGTCGGCCGAGGCCCGACAGCCGTAGAGACCGCAGCCGGCGTCGGCGACGAGCTCGATGAACTCGGGCAGGCCCGGGATGTCGTTCTCTTCCATCTTGCGCTCCATCACGCGCGTGGCGATGGCCGACATCCCCGGCAGCACGCCGAGCAGGCTCGCCACGTGCATGCCCGGGTTGCCCACGGCCGCGACCTTGACGTGCTCGATGCGCTTGGCGTTGATCGCGTCGAGGCCGAAGAAGGTGAAGAAGAGGTTGGCCTCCATGCCCTCGGCGCGGGCGCCGTTGGCCATGATGAGGGCGGGGTAGACGCCCTCGAGCGACCCCTTCGAGACGACGATCGAGACCTTGGTGATCGGTGCGTCCATGGCGCCTCCTAGATGCAGCCGTGGGGCTTGGGGATCCCCGCGATCTTCGCGGCGGTCTTCGCCGGGCCCCTCGGGAAGAGGGCGTAGAGCTCTCTCACCGACACCCCCGAGGCCTTGGCGAGCAGGCGCACGTTGGGCCCCGCGCCGGTCGTCTCGTAGGCGTGGCGCATGAAGCGCACGACCTCCCAGTGACGCTCGGTGAGGGTGATCCCCTCCTCGGCGGCGATGGCCACGGCCACGGCCTCGCTCCAGAGGGAGGGGTCGGTGAGGAAGCCCTCGGCGTCGCGCTCGACCGGCACCCCGGCCAGGGTCTGCGTGGTCACCGCGGCCCCCCGGCGTAGGCGGGGTGGCGCAGCATCGAGAGCCGCTTGCCGCGCCGGGGCATGGGGCTCGCGACGCCCGGGATCGAGTGGCCCGGCAAGAGGGCGTGCCAGTAGAGGGACTCGAAGGCCAGCTTGCCCAGGTGGTCGAGGCGGCTCGGGGCGAGCAGCGGCAGGCCCACCGGGCCGGGGTAGTGGCCGGGGACGGGCTCGACGTCGCGGTTGAAGTCGATGAGGAGGGCCTCGCCGCGGCCGAGCTCGAGGAAGCAGTTGGTGTGGCCGTCGAAGCGCGCGAGGGGCGGGCGGCCGTCGAAGGTCGCCACCAGATTCTCCACCAGCACCTCGCTCTCGAAGTGGGCGACCGAGCCGGCCTTGGAGGTGGAGAGCCCCGTCGCGTCGCCCAGGGCGAAGACCTCGGGGTGGCCGGGCAGCTGCAGGGTGCGTTCGTCGACCGGGATGAAGCCCAGCGCGTCGCCGAGTCCCGGCGAGCGCGTGACGAAGGCCGGGCCGTCGTGGGCCGGGATGACGACCGCGAGGTCGAAGTCGACGCCCCGCCCGTCGTAGGACGTGATCCGACCGGCCGCGCCGTCGACCGACGCGGTGGCGAACGAGCTCACGAGCTCGACGCCGCGCTCGGCGAGCAGCCAGGCCAGCCGCTGGGAGGCGATCGGTCGGGTGAAGGCGCCCTCGAGGGGCGTGACGTAGGCGATCTCGACCCTGTCGCGCACGCCGCGCTTGGCCAGGGCGTCCTCGGCGAGGAAGGTGAACTCCAGGGGGGCGACCGGGCACTTGATGAGGGTGTCGAGCACCGCCACGACGAGCCGGCCGCCGTTGAAGCGGGCGAAGGCGTCGGCGAGCGCCGCGGCGCCGGCGGGGGAGTAGAAGGTGAAGACCCTCTGCATCCAGCCCGGGCCGGTGAGCCCCTCGGTCTCCTCGGGCGCGAGGCGGGCGCCGGCCGCCACGACGAGGTAGTCGTAGTCGAGCACGGTGCCGTCGGCGAGGCGCACCCGGCGCGCGTCGAGCTCGACGGCATCGACCTCGCCCTCGACGAAGTCGATGCCGTGGTGCAGCTGGGCGCGCCGCGAGCGGGTGAGAGAAGGCAGCGTGCGCCGTCCGAAGGGCACGTATAGGAGCCCCGGCTGGTACAGATGGTCGTCGTCGCGGTCCACGCACACGATCGACGCGTCGTCGGGCGCGAGCGCCCGACGCAGCCGGTTGGCCACGGGGGTCCCCCCGGTGCCGGTACCCAGAATGACGATCCGTCGCACGCCGCCTCCTCGCGCCCAGTGTCGTGGGCGGGGTGGCCGACCTCCCAGGGGCTTAGGTCCCTTCGTCGGCCCGCGCGCGCAGGCCCTCGAGGAACCCGAGGACCTCGGCGCGGTCCCGGGTGCGCCTCATCGGGGGCAGCTGGGGGAAGATCCGGCCCCGGTAGCTCGCCTCAGCCAGGCGCGTGTCGAGCACCGCGACGACCCCGCGGTCCTCGCTCGTGCGGATCAGCCGGCCCACCCCCTGGGCGAGGAGCATGGCCACCCGGGGCAGGTCGACCTCGTTGAAGGGGTTGGCCGAGCGCTCGCGGCGGGCCTCGGCCAGGGGGTCGCCCGGCACGCTGAAGGGGAGCCGGTCGATGGTGACGAGGCTCAACGAGTGGCCGGGCACGTCCACCCCCTGCCAGAAGCTGGTGACGGCGAAGAGGCTCGCCTCGGGCGAGGCGCGGAACTCCTCGATGAGCCGGGCCCGCGAGAGGGTGCCCTGGACGAGGACCTCGGTCGCGACGCGCTGGGCGACCGCCTCGGCGACCCGGCTCATCACCGCCCGGTTGGTGAAAAGGGCCAGGGTCCGCCCGCCGGCCGCCGTGATGAGACACACCAGCTCCTCGACGATCGCCGCCTCGGCGCCGGGCTCGTTGCGCCCCGGGAAGCCGGAGGGCACGTAGAGCAGGGCGTGGCCCTTGTAGTCGAAGGGGCTCGCGACCTCGATCCGGCGCGCGCCCGCGAGCCCCAGGCGCGCGGGCAGAGTCGAAGGCAGCGTGGCGCTCGTGAGGACGCCCGTCACCTCCCCCCAGAGCTCGCTCGATAGGCGCGGCCCGACCTCCACGAGGGAGAGCTCGACGTCGATCTCGCGGTCGCGCCGCGAGAGGAAGACCAGCTCGTCCTCGCCCACCTGGGTGAGCCGGGCCAGGTCGCCGGCGAGGTGGGTCGCCGGCCCGAGCGCTCGGGTCCGGCGGAACTCGCCGTCGGGTCCCGCGGCGTCGAGTCCCCGCAGCGCCTCGACGAGCGCGGTGACGAGCCCGCGGGCCGAGTCGAGCTCGCGCGTCGCCCCCTCGTCCAGGCCGCGCAGCCGGCCCTCGGCGTACTGGACCTCGAGGTGGGCGCCGAGCCGGTCGGCGACCGAGAGCAGGGCGTCGGCCTCCTCGGGCGCGTCGGGGGCGAGGGTCGCGCGCGCGAGGCCGGCCACGGCCCGCAGCGCCGAGGCGTTCACCGTGGTGCCGAGGAGCGTCGCGAAGATGTCGGGCGCGTCGTGGGCCTCGTCGAGGACGAGGTAGTCGTGGGCCGGCAGCAGCATCGAGCCCGAGGCCAGGTGCGAGGCGTAGAGGTGGGTGTTCACGATGAGGACGTCGCTCTCGGCGGCGCGGTCGCGCGCGAGTTCGGCGAAGCAGTTCGCCCCCTCGGGGCAGCGCGCCCGGGTGAGGCACTCCTGGGGGGTCACCGAGAGCATCCGCCGGGCGCGGCCGTCGAGCTCGAAGCCGACGTCGTCGAGGTCGCCCGACGCGGTCTCGTCGGCCCAGCGCAGCACCCGGCGGACCTGGTCGACGACCCCGCGCGGGGCCCGCTCGCCGCTGTCGAGGTCGAAGGAGGCCCCGCCGCCGACCCCGCGCGCGCGCAAGCGGCACAGGTAGTTCTGGCGCCCCTTCAGCACCGCGACGCGCAGCCCGTCCACGTGGGCCCGGACCTGGGGGGCGTCTTTGGTCGCGAGCTGGTCCTGGAGGTTCTTCGTCGCGGTGGCGACGACCACCCGGCCGCGCACGCTCGCCGCGGGCACGAGGTAGGCGAGGGACTTACCCACTCCGGTGCCGGCCTGCACGGCCAGGGGCCGGCGGCGCGCGAGGGCCGTGGCGACGGCCTCGGCCATCGCGCGCTGGCCCTCGCGGCGCTCGCCGCCCCCGGGCAGGTCGCGGGTCACCCGGTCGAGCAGCTCGAGGGTGGCGGTGACGTCCAC
>NCBE01000077.1 GCA_002255565.1 Actinobacteria bacterium 21-73-9 | reverse complement strand
CGACGCGCCGGTGTCGCTGCACCGGTTCCAGGGTGGCCAGGAAGACGATCCCCAGTGCCGTGGCGCCGCTCATCGCGCTGTCGTAGATAGATGGGTGCACGCCCGAGAGCGCGTTCCTAACGAACTCTGGGTCCTGCGAGAAAAGGAGCCGCCCCTGGGAAGCTAGTTGTTCAGCACCCGGCATCATTAGATAGTTGTAGGCGCCTCTCGCCGCCCCTGCGATTGCCCCCGGCACGTTCCCTCCGGCTGCGGCTGCAAGGTGGGGAGTCACGTCGAAGTTTTGCGCGTTTTGGGCCGCCAAGCGCCGCGCGGTTTGCGATCCTGCAAGGATTTGGTTGCGCGTGGCCGCGAATGTGGCCTCTGCTTCCATCTTGGCCTGGAACTTAGCAAAGGCAGCCGGGTCGCCAATCGCCGCCTCGATATTCGCCCGGATGTTGCTATTGTTAAAAATGCGGCGCACAACATTTGCGCCGTCGGGGTTCGTGGCGATCTTGTGCTGGAGCGCGCTTGTAAACCCATTGAGAAAGAACTTTTTGTCGCCCGGCGCGAGGTTGGCAATGGCGGCTTTCGTCACGTCCGGCTGATTGTTAAGCGCCTTCGCGCCCATATTCATCGCGTCCAGCGATTGAGATGGGCCGGCGTATGCAGCGCGTGCTGCCGCATAGTCTGGGTTAGCAGAATCGAGGTGGGACACAAAAGCCGCGCGCAGGGCGTTGATGGATCGGCCCTTGCCGTCGAGGTTTAACTTGCCGGTTGTTGGGTCTCGGTATGCCTCGACCGCATCGTCGATGCCCTGCTTCGCGGCATCAAGCGCCTTCATGCTGATGGGGGCGCCCGGCTCCGGGTGCAGGTAGTCAACGGGGTTAAACGGCTCTCCGGCTGCGACGGCGTTCCGTTGGGCGGTCGCGACGCCCTCTTTCATCGCGCGCTGCAAGTCAGGTGTTGCGAGCAATTCCTGCAAACGTGGCGTGAGTGGGACCGTTTGATTAAGGGCCTTGTCGTAGAGGGGGCGGGCCGCCGCTGCGCGCTGGGCCATAAGCTGCTCGGCTTGTGCGTGGACTGCGCCCGTTTCGCCCGTGGCCTCCGTAACAGCCGAGTGAGCGCGGACCCCCTGCTCATCCATGCGGCCCTGTAGGGTCTTCTGCGCGAGGTTAGACCCCTCGCCAGGGCTGTGTGCCACCACTTCCCCCAGCCCGCGAACGTTCGTTCCTCCAGCGTCAGCGAGGGTAGCGGCGGGGCCAAGCTCGCGCATACGCGCGAGGGCGTCCGAAACCGTAAGCCCGTCGGCCGTCAGGGATGCCAGCACGCGGCGCCCTGCGGCTGTAAGTGCCCCCTCCCCGGCGTCGAGAATGGGAGAGAGCGCATTACGGACAAGGGTGCCACCCATCTCGAGCGGACGCACCAATGCCGGCCCGAAGCCACCGAGCACCGCGCCCGGCACTGCGCCCCCGGCGAGCGTCCCACCTAATGACGCGGCGGCGCCCGCACCAGCAATGGCGCCAGCGGCAGCCCTGGAGGCACCACGGGCCAGCATGCCGCCTGCGCCACTGGATTCGCGGCCTGCGGTCCCGGCCAGAAAATTGCGGGCACCGTTAAGGTAGGGCGCAGCCTCGGGGACGGCTTCGCCAAGATACCCCAACCCGCTACCGATGATGCCGACACCTGCCTCAGCGGCCGGGAGGGTGGCGAGGCCAAGCCCCAAGAGGCGCCCCGCCCCCCCTGCAATGCCACCCTGCGGCTGGGCATCGAACCGCGCCTGTACGGCCGCGTTCGTAGCCTCTTCTTGCGCCGGAGTCGGGATGATCGGGAGTCCCGTGACACGGTTTACTAAACCCGTGAGTCCAATATCGTTCGACCCCCGCGCCAAGGGGCGCCGCCGGGCGCACGCGGCGAGCGCCGCCGGGGCCCGCGGCGACCCGCCCGGTCGGCCCTCGGCACGGTCCACGGGCCCCGCGCCACTAGCGTGGATCGGTCATGCCCACACGCTCGAACCTCCGCAACATCGCCATCATCGCCCACGTCGACCACGGAAAGACCACGCTCGTCGACAAGATGCTGCGCCAGACGGGCGCCTTCGGCGCCCGCGAGGAGCTCACCGACCGGGTGATGGACAGCAACGACCTCGAGCGCGAGAAGGGCATCACGATCCTCGCGAAGAACACCGCGGTGCGCTGGGGGGACCTGACGATCAACATCATCGACACCCCCGGCCACGCCGACTTCGGCGGCGAGGTCGAGCGCGGCCTGACCATGGTCGACGCCGTCCTGCTCTTGGTGGACGCCGCCGAGGGACCCCTCCCCCAGACCCGCTTCGTGCTGCGCAAGACCCTCGAGAAGCGCCTCCCCGTGATCCTCGTCATCAACAAGGTGGACCGCCCCGACGCCCGGATCACCGAGGTCGTGAACGAGGTCGAGGAGCTCTTCTTGGACCTCGACGCCGACGAGCACCAGATCTCCTTCCCCATCCTCTACGCGAGCGCGCGCGAGGGGTGGGCGAGCACCGACCCCGACGTGCGCGGCGACGACCTCACGGCGCTCTTCGAGGCGATCGCCTCGCACGCGCCGGCCCCCGAGTACGTCGAGGGGCACGGCCTGCAGGCCCTCGTGTGCAACCTCGACGCCTCGCCCTACCTGGGCCGGCTCGCCCTGTGCCGGATCATCAACGGCACCCTGGAGCGGGGTCAGCGGGTCGCGTGGTGCCGCCTCGACGGCTCGATCCAGCACGCCCGGGTGACCGAGATGTTCGTGACCGAGGCCCTCGAGCGCGTGCCCGCCCAGAGCGCCGGGCCCGGCGACATCGTGGCCGTCGCGGGCTTCGAGGAGATCACCATCGGCGAGACGCTGGCCGACGCCGAGGACCCCGAGCCCCTCGCCCCCCTGCACGTCGACGAGCCGAGCCTCTCGATGACCATCGGCATCAACACCTCCCCCCTGGCCGGCACCGAGGGCACGCTGCTCACCGCGCGCATGGTCAAGGACCGGCTCGACCGCGAGCTCGTGGGCAACGTCTCGCTGCGGGTCCTGCCCACCGAGCGCCCCGACGCGTGGGAGGTCCAGGGCCGGGGCGAGCTGCAGCTGGCCGTCCTCATCGAGACGATGCGCCGCGAGGGCTTCGAGCTGACGGTCGGCAAGCCCGAGGTCGTCACGCGGCTCATCGACGGTGTGGTGCACGAGCCCATGGAGCACGTCACGATCGACGCGCCCGAGGAGCACGTCGGGGCCATCACCACGCTGCTCAGCCAGCGCAAGGGGACGATGGTCGACCTGGTGAACCACGGGACGGGCTGGGTGCGCCTCGAGTGGCGCGTCCCGGCGCGGGGCCTGGTGGGCGTGCGCACGGAGTTCCTCACCGAGACCCGCGGGACGGGGATCATGCACACGACCTCCGACGGCCACGCCCCGTGGGCGGGTGAGCTGCGCGCGCGTCTGCACGGCACGCTCGTGGCCGACCGGCGCGGGGTCACCTCCGGCTACGCCCTGATCGACCTGGAGCAGCGCGGCACCCTCTTCGTCGGACCCGGCGTCGAGGTCTACGAGGGCATGATCGTCGGGGAGAACGCGCGCGCCGAGGAGATGAACGTCAACCCCACGCGCGAGAAGAAGCTCACCAACATGCGCGCGTCCGGCAGCGACAACACGGTGCGTCTCGCCCCGCCGGTCGAGTTCTCCTTGGAGCAGGCCCTCGGATTCATCGACGAGGGTGAGGCCGTCGAGGTGACCCCGAAGTCGATCCGCCTGCGCAAGGTCACCCTCGAGGCGGCCCAGCGTCACCGCATCCGCAAGCGGGCCGAGACCGCGGGCGTGGTTGGGTAACGTCGTCGTCGGAGGGATGACAGAGCGGACGAATGTACCGGTCTTGAAAACCGGCGTGGGCTCGCCCACCGTGGGTTCGAATCCCACTCCCTCCGCGTCGACCAGGGGATGGCCCCTGGGGCGCTCGACCGGGCCCCGAGCGACGCCACCTCAGCCCCCGAGACGCGGGGTCGGCGTCGGGTGACAGCCCGGCGACGTCACTGACTGCGCGGCGAGGCCGACGAGCACTGGGGGACCCTCGCGAGACGAGGGGCCGCCTCGCCCCAGAGACGCCCGCGAGCCGCCCCGGCCCCCTGGGCTACCTTTGGGGTCGAGGTGAACGTCCTCGGGAGGACTCCGCAATGCCCCTGATCTCGGTCCTCACGGCTGCCGCGCCCGGCCGGGAGTCGCTGCTGCAACGAGCATTCCAGAGTGTGGCGACCCAAGACCTCCCCACCGGGTGGGCGCTTGAATGGGTGGTGCAGTACGACGGCGAGACGACGCGGTCACTGGAGCACGTCACCCATGACGAGCGGGTCTTCCTCGCCCCCAACGGCCGGAACTTCGGTACCGCCATCACTCGGAACCTGGGTCTAGCCCGGGTGAGAGGGCGCTACGTCCGCGTCCTGGACGACGACGACGAACTGCTCGAGGGAGCACTCTCCCAAGACATCGACGCGCTAGAAGGCGTCGACGACATCTGGTGGACGACTTCCCGGGCCATCGACGCGTATCCGGACGGACGGCTCCACGCCCCCGCGGACGCGATTCCCCCAGGGAGAGTCGAGGTCGGTGGACTTCTCGATTCGTGGATGTCCTCCCAGGGCATCCCGCCGGTGCATCCGGCCACGCTCTGCGCCCGGACCCAGGTCGTCCGGGCATTCGGGGGATGGATGGCGCTCCCCGTCTCCGACGACGTCGGCCTGCTGCTGGCGATGTCGTCGCTCCTGCCGGGCTTCTTCGCCCCCAACGCGTCGTTGCGCTACCACAAGTCCGATTTCCAGATAACCGCGAGTGACTACTCGAGGTCGCAGGCGTCAAAGACCCAGCGCATGGACGCGATTCGTCAGCGCGTCGAGTCCATCAACGCGCTGTCTCGGATCTTCGTCGCCCTGGGTGACGGGGGCTGAGGCGTCGCGACCGGGAAGCCGTCACTTGATGAAGGCCGCCGCCACGGCGACGATCGACAGCATGAGAGCGAGGATCGAGCCGATGACCGTCCACGTCAGCGTGCCGGCGCCCCTGAAGGGCTCAACCTCCTCGCGAGTGCGCGTCACCAGGTAGATGAGGAAGACGAAGCCGAGGAGACCGACCCCCAACGCGCAGGACACCAGGACCGCCGCCAGGGGCGAGCTTCCGGTCTTGGTCGAAATGCTGGCGATCCCGACGGCGAAGGCGACGGCCGCGGTGAACATGCTGATGATCTGCACGTTGCGAGTCAGCCCCTGATGCTCGATCTCCCCTAGGCGGGCCTCCGATCGCTTCATCTTCTCCTCCGTCGCCTCTAGCCTCTCCCTCGCCACGTCGAAATCGGACTTGAGGCCGTCGAGACTCATCCCGAGCTGATTGATCTCTCGCTCGCGAATCACCTGTTCGGAGAAGGTGCGCACGAACTCGCTGGAACCATGGAGGCGATTGACCAGCGCGTCGAGGATCTCGATGGCCTCTTCGTAGCGCCCCAGCATCCGCAAAGCCCCCGCCTTGCGGAAGAGGACTATGACCCTGTCCGCCTTGAGCCCGACCGAGTGGGCCGTCTGAGCGTCGAGGTTGCAGTAGCGAAGGAGGACCTCTCCCTGGTCCGGGATCCTTGACCCGACCCACAGCGCGTGAAGACAGACGTCCCTCACCGCCCCCACGGCATCGGGCTCCGAGAGGTCGGCCCACGCCTCCTCGACCGACGCGAGCGCCTGAGGGACGTCGTGCTTGGTCCCGCCGAGGAGAAGGGCGAACGCCCTCATCGCGCGGACGTACGTGGTGGACGCGTAGTAGCCCGACAGCTTCGACAACTCGTCGATCGCCTCCAGCAGACCGGAGCCCTGGAAGAGGAACCGGCGTCGCTCGAGCGACGTCGCCACGAGGAAGAGCGCGCCGACCGAGGAAGGGTCCCTCTCCTTGGCGACCAGGTCGGCGATCGGAGTGGCGAGACCACGGGTGGCCCAGGCGATGCGATTCGCCAGTCTGAGCGACGTCCCCAGAGTGACGTGGGTCTCGTCGAGCCAGTCCGCGATCTCGGTGAGGCACGAGTCGTCACGGGACCCCAGTATCCACTGCTCGCCGAGCTCCGCGAGGAATGACATGGCCCTCTCGTGGCTCGAGGGGTCGAGGAGCAGTGGCGCGATGACGTCGCGGAGCGCCGCCCTCGCCCGTGCGTCGATCCCCTGCTGGCCAGGGTGCAACCAGTCCGACACCAGCGCCGAATACCACCGCCGGTCCCGCTCGACGTCGAGGCCCCTGATCTCTTGCGCCAGCTCTGCGACGTCCATGCGAACACGATACGACGGGCCGTTCGTCCGTTCGCCCCCCTTGGGAGCCAAATCGCGAGTCTCTCCACCCGTGCCCCGTCGAGACTCCGACGACCCGGGGAGTCGTCCCGGTCGCCGGCTCTGAGGTCGTTCACCCGGAGCGTGCGACTCACCTCGTGTCGCCTGGGCCCGGAGCTCGAGTCGGGGAGGGGGGCTGGGACACCTCGTCGTTCGACGCTCGCCGGAGCCGCACGGGCGCGCCGCTCGACCTCCGGGGCGCTCGGCGAGACGATCGGCGCGGTCTCCCCCGTCACCGTGCCCTTCGACGAGGCGCGTCGCCACCGGCCCGGTCCTCTCGGGCGGGGACGCGCCCGGCGTCGGCTGATCTAGCTCGCGGGGTCGAGGTCGACGAGAAACCGCGGAGGCTCGCCCTGGCGCAACCGGACGACCTGGTCGCGCACGAGCGCCGCGACGCGCCCCGCCATCGAGCCCACCAGTCCCCCCACGTGCGCGGTGAGCACCAGCCCGGGGGCGTCCCACAGGGGGTGCCCCGGGGGCAGGGGCTCGGGGTCGACGACGTCGAGCGCGGCGCGCAGGCGCCCCGCGCCCAGCTCCGCGACGAGGGCGTCGGTGTCGACGACCCGACCGCGTGAGACGTTCACCAGCAGGGCCCCGTCCTTCATGCGGGCGAGGAACGCGCCGTCGACCAGCCGATCGGTCGAACTCGAGAGCGGGACGGCCAGCACGACGACGTCGGCCGCCTCGACCAGCACCTCGCGGTCCTCGGGGCCGTGCACGTCCCGGCCCTCGACGCGGCGGGCCCGAGTGGCCACCGCCTCGATCGCACCGCCGAAGGGCTCGAGGCGCGCGGCGATGGCCCGGGCGACCCCGCCGTAGCCGATGAGCACCACGCGCGCGCCGAGCAGTCCGCCGGTCCACTCCCTCGACCACGCGTGCTCGAGCTGGGCGCGCAGGGCGCCGTCGAGGCCCCGCCGCGACGCGAGGATGAGCGCGACGGCGAGCTCGGCGGTCGGACCCTCGTGGACGCCGACCGCGTTGGCGACCCGATGCCCGCCCGGCACGCGGCCGACGAGGTTGTCGTAGCCCAGGGTCTGGGTCTGGACGAGCCGGGTGGTGACGCCCTCGAGGCGCGCGAGGTCGACCGCGCCCATCGTGTAGGGCAGGACGACGAGGTCAATCGTCGTCTCGGGTGCGGGGCCCCGCAGGTCCCAGCGCACCACGCGCGCGCCCTCGAGCTCACCGAGGGCTGCGGCCAGCGCCTCGTCCGGGACGCTCACGACGAGGGTCACCTAGGTCGCCTCCACCCGGGCGCGCAGACCCTCGATCCAGGCCTCCGCGGCCCGGCGGCGCGCGCTCACCTCGTCGCGCCGCGCGCCCGCACCCTCCCCGGTCACCGGGTAGGAGCCGAGGAACTTCACCCGGGCGAGGTGGGCCTCGAGGTCGGCGAGGCAGTCGGCCACCACGTCGTCCGCCACGTGGCCCTCGAACTCGATGACGAAGCAGTAGTCGCCCAGGCCTCGCTTGGTCGGGCGGCTCTCGAGCTTGGTGAGGTTGAGGTCGCGCGCGGCGAAGCGGCCGAGGATCCCGTAGAGGGAGCCCGGCCGGTCGGCGTCTTGGAAGCACACGATCGTCGTGCGGTCGTGGCCGGTGGGCGCGGCGATGGCCCCACGGCCGACGAGCACGAAGCGCGTCGCGTTGCCGGGGTGGTCCTCCACGTCGCGCGCGACGACCTCGAGGTCGAACAATTCGGCCGCCAGTGCCGAGCCCACCGCGGCCCACGGCTCGTCGCGGGTCGCGACCTCGCGGGCCGCCTGGGAGGTCGAGGCGGTGGCCTCGCTCGCCAGCCCGTGGCGGTGCAGGAACCCTCGGACCTGGGCCAGGGCGTGCACGTAGCTGCGCACGAGGGTGACGTCCTCGAGCGCCACGCCCGGACGGGCCAGCAGGTGGAGGTGGATCGCCAGGACGACCTCGCGTCGGATCACGAGGTCGTGGTCGAAGACGAGCCCGTCGATGGTCGCCGAGACCGTCCCCTCCAGGGCGTTCTCCAGGGGCACCAGCGCCTCGTCGACCTCCCCGGCGGCGACAGCCGCCAGGAGGTCCTCGATCGTGGGGTAGGCGACCGGCTCGGCCGCCCCGAGGGAGGCGACCGCCTCGTGGGAGAAGGAGCCCTCGGGGCCGAGGAAGCCGACGCGTCCAGAGACCATGGGGGGATGCTAGCGGCGCCGCGGCGGCGCCCCCGGGCCCGATCGTTCCGACGCGTACGATGGACGGGGCCCAAACGGGAAGGACGTGCAATGGCGCACCCGATGTTCCGCTACGACGAGAAGCTCGGCGAGGCGATCTTCGACTACTGCCGCGAGCGGCTCTCGCTCGACCCGGTGCCGCTCGACTTCGGCGCGGCGGTCGACGTCGCCGACAGCGCCCTGCGCGGGCTCGTCTCCGAGACCGGCACGCCGGCCGAGGAGGTCCTCGAGGTCTTCCGCACCCACCTCGCCCCGGCGGTCGTCTCCATCGACTCGCCGGGCTTCCTCGCCTTCATCCCCAACGCACCGACCAAGAACTCGCTGCTGTTCGACATGGTCGTGGCCTGCTCGGGGCTGAACGGCACGAGCTGGCTGGAGTCCTCGGGCGTCGTCGTCGCCGAGAACCAGGCCCTCGACTTCCTCCGCGAGGCGGCCGGTCTGCCCGAAGGGT
>NCBE01000076.1 GCA_002255565.1 Actinobacteria bacterium 21-73-9 | reverse complement strand
CAGGCGCTCGGGAGTCCAGCCGAGGGCTTCGCGAAGCGCGCCGGCGGGCGCGACGACGTCGGACTCGTGGAGGAGGGCGCCCAGGGCGGCGACGCCGTCGTCGGGGGCGTCGGAGTGCGCGGTAGCGCCGAGGTATGGTGAGCGACTCTTCTCACTTCGTGGACGTGTCACAGTGCGAAAGAGTTGTGACGGCGCCGAGTAGCCGGGGCACAATTCCCACGGGTGACGCACATCGGAGAGTCGTTCCGAGCGCTCGGTCACAGGGACTACGTAGGGTGAGCCCGTGACCGGACGACGCCAGATCGTTCTCGAGAACGACGCGGAGTGCACCGCGTGCTCGCGCCCGCTCTCGGTTGGATCGCTGGCGTTCGTCGAGGGCGAGCCGGAGGTCGTCGGATGCCTCGCGTGCTTCGGCCCACCCGCTGAGGAACCGGCAATCGCCCTCGCCGGTCTCTCCCGCTCGGGGACCGCGGGAGGCTCCGCCCAGCGTGAGTACGAGCGGCGTCGGGGGAGAGATCAGGCGGTGGCGCGCGACACTCGAGCGCTCCGACTCGCCCTCGTCGTGGGTGCCGGGGTCGGGGTCTTCATCCTCGTCCAGATCGTCGCCGCCGTCGCAAATCACGCGCTCACGGCCCCTGCCGCAACGCCGACGCATCCCGTGTTCTCGTCCGGGCTGGCGACGGGCTTCGGGATTCTCCTCGGCCTCGCGGCCGCCGGCAACGCCGCCCGGACCTTCTTCGGCCGCCGCCAGAGCACCGAGGCGTGGTCGACGGGGGCCCGCGGTGAGCGCGTCGTGGCCGCACGGCTCGATCCGCTGACGTCACGCGGGGTGGTCGTCCTGCACGACCGGCGGATCCCGGGCAGTCGGGCGAACATCGATCACATCGCGGTCGCGCCCTCGGGCGTCTTCGTCATCGACGCCAAGGTGAGGAAGGGGAAGGTCGAGACCCGGCGGACCGGCCCGATCTGGGACCGGGGTCCGACCAGGCTCTACGTCGGCGGGCGGGACTGCAGCTCGTTCGTGACGGGGATGGAGCGCCAGGTGGCGGCGGTGCATCGTGCGCTGTCGGCGGTGCCGGGCGGTCCCGGGGCGCCGGTGAGGCCCATGGTGGTGGTGGTCGACGCGCAGTGGGGAGCCTTCGCTCGGCCGTTCCACCTGGGGACGGTCTGGGTTGGCTGGCCCAAGGAGATGGCGAGCGTCGTCGGAGCACCGGGACCGCTCGGACCCGACGCGGTGAGGGAGATCGCCGGGGCACTGGCCGCCGGTCTGCCAGAGGCGTGAGGGGCACGTCGGGCTTTTGCGGTGCAGTGGCACTTGGGTGGCGAGACGACGACGACTGGCGATAGCCATGAACAGTTGGTGGATGGCGTTCAGGACTGGAGGACCGAAGCTTCAGCTCACGATGCGCTTCGCAGCGACGCTCGCCCTCGTCCTTGCGGCCACGGGTATTGAGATTGCGCAGACCCGCCGGCTAAGGCTCTCTGTGATTCACGCGTCGCCATTCGAGGTTCGGCTGCCTCCCTGTCTGCTCCCGAGCCTGTGGTTGGGTGAAAAGAGACACGACTGTATTACACTATAGTGACCGTCTAATCAGGTAGAACAGGCCTCAATGCCAAAATGGAGGGTAAGACTGTATTGGACTTTATAGCCGAAGGGGATATTCCGTTCAGCCCTGGGTTCGGCATGCGACCACTTGTACTGGCCGGCCGAGACTCCCTGACGGGCCAGATTGGGCGCGCCTTCCGTACAGGACCGCGCGACCCGTGGTTCACCACCGTCCTCGTGGGAGACCGAGGAGTCGGGAAGACCGCGGTGCTCGATGCAGTAGAGAAGAGTGCTCGCGAGTCAGGCTGGGCCGTAATCCATGAGCAGGCCGTTGAGAAGGAGGGGCTCCTCGCGCTTCTACTCAAGGACCTTGTGAAGGAGGCGGGGTCTCTCTGGACTCGAACGAAGAAGACCCTTGCGAACTTCGACATCGAAGCGTCGCTCGGGACCAACGTCGGTGTCGCATCTGCCGGCATCAAGATCAAGTCCAAGCCCGCCGCGCGGGTTCCGACCGAGATCACTCGCGACATCTTGCGGGTTGTTGGAGTGCACGCCAAGCAACAAGGGCGTGGCGTGCTCCTCACGATCGACGAGGTGCAAAGTTGGACTGCCGAAGGCGAACTAAATGCCTTGGCCGCCGCACTGCAAATCGTGACCAAGCGCGAGCAATTGCCGGTTGCCGTTATCTTCGCCGGCCTCCCCGTGTCGTTGGAGATTATGTCGGGTGCGGGCACGTTTTTCGAGAGGGTCACGAATAGCACGGTGGAGGATCTTCCCCGCGAGTCGACGGAGTACGCGTTCCTCAAGACAGCTGAGAAGCGTGGCGTATTGATTGAGCCGGAGGCACTCGAGGTCCTGGTAGAGGGCACCTCGGGCTATCCGTACCTAATCCAGCTCGCTGGCTATCACGCGTGGCCTCCTGTAGGCTCCCCTCGTGTGATCACGGCGGACCTCGCCCGTGATGGGGTCTCCCGGGCGCGACAAGAGATGGACAAGCTCTACAGCGGGCGCTGGGAGAAGTGTTCACCAATGGAGCAGGCCTACCTTTGGGCCGTCGCTGAAGTTGGCGAGTCGGCAACTGCAAAGGACATCGCAGCGACTCTCAAGCGTTCTACCGAACAACTTGGCCCAACGCGCCACGCCCTCATCCACGAGCACCACGTGCTGGATGCAGCAGGCTATGGCAAAGTCGTTTTTTCTCTTCCGGGATTCTCAGCCTGGATTCGATCCCGGGATCCCGTCGAGATTCCCGAGTACCACCCTCGCCGTTGTTGACACGGCCGTTCCCGTCAAGGAAAAACGGCGTGGTTCGACGACCGTGCGCGTCGCGCGGTGCGATTGATGCGTCGTGGCCCGGTTCCTTCTTGAGGAGGAAGGAAACGGGGCGGCACGGACCTGACCGGCGTCACCCGACGGCCGTGAAGACCGAGCGCACCAGACGTGCCCGACTCCCTTCGAGCTGAGCAACGACCCGTTCACCTGCCGGAAACAGCGTCGACGAGGTAGTGCCCCCGTGGCGCCAAGGGAGCCTCCCTGGACCGCGTCTCACGTGTTGCGCGGTCGACCGGTACCCGCGCGGGACTCTCGCTCGAGACGGCGGGCCGAGGGTGTTGCGGCGAGGGCGTTCTGGGTCAGTGCGCCGGGGGCCGAGCGCCCATCGCTCGCAGGTGGCGGTAGTGGGACGCGAGGGCCGCGTGGAACGACGGCTGGACGCGTCGGGGGACGCCGTAGTCGGCGCAGACCTCGGTCACGATCGGGGCGATGAGCGGGTAGGCGGTGTGGGGGAGGCGCGGAAAGAGGTGGTGTTCGGTCTGGTGGTCGAGCCCGCCCGCGTACCAGCGGAAGAGCCGGCTCAGGGGGCCCGACCCGTGAGAGAAGTCGAAGCTCGAGCGCACCTGCCACTCGTGCCACTGGTAGGGCGGTCGAGTTCCACCCTGGGCGAACTCGGCGCCCTCGACGATGTGGGCCGACTGGAAGACGACTCCGAGCACCAAGCCCACGGTGAGGATCACGGCCAGGGCGCCCACCACGACGACCCAGAACGGGTGGGTGAGCGTCGGCAGGCCCACCATGAACGCCACGAAGGCGACCTTCGTCGTGACCGCGACGGTGGCGTCGCTCACGGTGGTGCGGTGGCCCCGCGAGTGCCGCGAGGCGCCCACGAGCGTGGCGAGGTCGTTGAACATGATCTCGAGCACGGTGAAGCTGTAGAGGGGCCAGAGGTAGAGGTGTTGGAAGCGGTGCCAGGGGCGGCGGGGCTGGAAGGGGGCCAGGCGGGCCAGCGGACCGAGGTTAATGTCGGAGTCGACACCCACGACGTTCGGCGAGCCGTGGTGCAGCGTGTTGTGGCGGTACCGCCACCGGTTGGCGTCGCCCCCGACGGCGAACATGCTCCAGCCCACGACGCGGTTGGCGGGCGAGAGGCGCTTGGTCGCCGAGGCGAAGAAGGCGTTGTGGTTGGCGTCGTGTTGGATGTTGAAGCCGACCGCCGCGAAGGCCAGGGCGAAGGACGCCGCCGCCACCACACCCTCGGCCCAGCCGGTGGCGAGGATGACCCCGGCGAAGCTCGCGAGGAACCACGCGGCGATGATGACCGCCTTGACGTGGAGCCGGCGATGGGCGGCGCGCAGCGTCTCGGGGTCGAGCCGCTCGGTCACCGCCCGGTTCAGCGCGCCGGCGAACCCCCCGGTGCGTACCGGTGCGGTGGCGGTGGTTGTGTTCAAAGGGGCGGTCCTGATGGCTTCGTCCCCAGGCTACCCGGGGAGGAGCACGGGGTGACTGTCGCGCCGCACCCGGGGCCCGACCTGGACCGATGGCCGGGCCCGGATGACGACGGCGCGCTAGTGGTCCATGACGACGACGGCGCGTCCGGTCAGGGTCCCCTCGTGGAGGCGCCGGTAGGCCTCGGGGGCCTGGTCGATGGTGAAGCGCTCGACGTGCACGCGCACCTGGTGGCGCCGCGCGAGCTCGACGACCTCGATCAACTCCTCGCGACTGCCCCAGTACGACGTGACGACCGGTGACTCGTACGGCGTCGCGAAGAAGCCGACCGGCACCGTCGCGCCGCCCATGCCGAGCCCAACGATGTGGAACTCGCCGCCCACGCCCACGAGCTGCTTGGACACGTCCAGGCTGGACTGGAAGCCGGCGAAGTCGAAGACCGCCTCGGCCCCGCGGCCGTGGGTGAGCTCGCGCACCTTGGCGACCACGCCGGGGTCGTCGGAGCGCAGCGCCTCGTCCGCGCCCGAATCGAGGGCCAGCTTCAGCTTGGTGTCGTCGACGTCGAGGGCGATGATTCGCGCTCCCGAGAGGGCCTTGATCATCTGGATCCCGACGTGGCCGAGGCCGCCGGCGCCCACCACGACGGCGGTCGAGCCGGCGCCGAGAACCGCCAGCGCGGACTTGATCGCGTGGTAGGGAGTAAGCCCGGCGTCGGTGAGCGGCGCCGCCTCGGCCGGGTCGAGGTCACCGATGGGCACGAGGTGCCGTGCCGCGTCGACGACCATGTACTCGGCCATCGCGCCCGGCGCACCGAGCCCCGGTGGGAGGATGGCGAGCTCCCCGGCGCGCTCGCAGTAGTTCTCTCGACCCCGCGCGCACTCGTGGCACGTCCCGCAGCCCCACGGCCCGTAGACGGCCACGGCGTCGCCGACGTCGACCCCCGTGACCCCCGCGCCCAGCTCGGCGACGACGCCCACGCCCTCGTGGCCGAGGGTGAGCGGCAACGTGCCGAAGACGTACTGATCCCGGGGGATGCTCATCAAAAAGACGTCCGAGTGGCACAGCCCCGCGGCCGTCACCTTGAGCAGGACCTGGCCGGGGCCCGGGGTGGGCCGGTCGATCTCGACGACCTCGGGGTCGTGGCCGAACTCTCGATACTGGACTGCCTTCATGGCGACCGCCTCTCACCCGGGGTGGCCGGTCCCCAGACGGGGCGGCACTCGGGACACCCCCATCCTGGTCGCCGGGGCGCGGGTCGCGCCGGGTCGAAGGTCCCGAGGCGCCCCCAGCGCGCGGGCCCCGCCGTGGCTACCCTGGGCCCTACTCGGGTGAGAGGGGGAGCGATGACCGCGACGAGGGAGGACGGGCAGATGCTGCTCGGGCTCTTGAGCTTCGGGGTAAGCCTGGGGGCGATGGAGGCGGCGCGGACCGTCTTCGACGACTCCTTCGACCCCGAGACGGCGAGCCTCGACAACGACGACGTGGGCAAGGTCCTCATGTTCAACGAGACGCTGGGCACCTTCGTCAAGCAGGGGCTCGTCGACGCGTCGCTCGTCTACGACATGTGGTGGGTCGAGGGCATCTGGAAGCGGGTCGGTCCCTACGCGCGGCGCCTGCGCGAGTCGGCCGGGGAGCCGCGCCTCTACGAGAACTTCGAGCTGCTCGCGGCGAACGCCCCCGGCGCGTAGCGTCCGGGGCGAGGGCGCCGGCCTCGCGGACCCTGAATCCGGCCGGACC
Organism: Actinobacteria bacterium 21-73-9; assembly: GCA_002255565.1. Taxonomy (GTDB): domain Bacteria; phylum Actinomycetota; class Acidimicrobiia; order Acidimicrobiales; family RAAP-2; genus RAAP-2. The sequence continues at coordinate 6,381 of NCBE01000076.1, read as the reverse complement.
GGCGGCGTCGAGGTCGACCGCGCGACGGCGCGGACCGCAGGCCCGCGCTCGGCCTCTCACCTCAGGGCGCGCGTCGAGGGGTCCAGGGCCGGTAGTCGAACTCCGCCTCCACCACGCCGTCGCCGCGGGCCCGGGTCTGGGAACCTCGTCGGGACCGGGTGGGGCCCACGAAGGCGTGGCGGGTCGCTTCGCGGCTCACCGCCTCGCTGAAGCGACCCTCGACGAGGTCGGCGACGTCGGCCTCGAGCTCCTCGGTGAGGCGCGCGGGGTCCTCGGCGCACGCGTCGCAGCCGCACGAGGGGTACGAGATGAGACAGGTCCGCCCGAAGAGGGCGCTGACCCCGGGGAAGGGGGTCGCGGCGAGGGTGAGGGGCGCCGCCCGGGGCTCGTCGGGCACCAGGCGGATCACCCAGAGGGCGCTCGCGGTGAGCCCGGGCCCGAGGTCGTCGGGGCCGACCGGTCCGCGCGCGACGCGGTAGTCGCGCTCGAGGCGCGCGACGAGCCCGGCGGCGCGCTCGACGACGACGGCGAAGCGCTCGGGGTCGGTGACCGTCTCGTAGGCCTCGGGCGGTGGGGCCCCGTCGTGTCCCATCGGGGAATCCTCGCACGTGGCGCTAGGGAGGTGCCCCTCGCCGACATACTGGGGCGTGCACCGTCCGATCGCCCTCGCGTCGGTCCTGCTCCTCGCGGGCCTCGTCACCCTGGGGGCCTCGGCCGGAGCGTCGCACGCGACGCTGCGTCTCACGGTGGTGGCCTGTGCGACCCTCGTGGGCGCCCCGGGGCCCGTCCGGCCCGGCCCCGCGCGCGTCGAGGTCACGGTGCCCGCGCGCTACCGGGGACGGGTCGCCCTCTACGTCGACCGCGACCACCGCCTCGTCCCGGTGCTCGCCCCAGCCCACTGGCGCTGTCGCGCCGAGGACGCGGCCGACGGCCAGGCCGGACTCGAGGTCTCCGCCCCGGGCGGGGCCCGCGGGGGGCTCGTCGTCGCGTCCTTGGACGGGCCGTGCCGATCGTGCGTCGCGGCCGACGTGTGCCGGTTGAGCGCGGTGAGCGGCTACAGCGGGTCGAGCGCCGGCGCCTGTCCCGCCTCGCCAGCCGGGCTGCGTGCGACGTTCCTCTCGGGGTCGCGGTGGAGCCGCCGGGCGCTCGTCTCGTTCCGGGCGGCCCGGCTCGCCCGAGTCCCCTACGGCGCCTGGCCGTCACGGATGCCGGTCGAGGCGATCACCCGGGGAACGATGGCCTACGACCTCTCGGCGAGTCCCTGGGCGAGAATCGTGACATGCGCTCTTCCCCGGGACCTGGCCGGCCTGTGCGGGACGGTCGTCGCGCGAGGGGGGTGAGCCGGCTCGTCGCGGTCCTCGCGGTGGCGGTCCCGCTCGCCCTCGGCCCGGGTGCGGGGGCGGCGACGTGGTCGTGGCGGGCCACCGGGACCCTCGCCGATCCCGTCGTCTGCCCGCGACCGGGTCACGCGATCGGCCGCTCCATCTGCGCCTACCGCGTGCCCAACGCGCCGCGCGCGGCCACCCGCGAGGCGATCACCGTGACGATCGCCAACGGTGGCCCGCGGCGCGCCTGCTACGGCCTGTCGATCTCGACGAGCGTGGCGGCGGGGCTGCGCCAGCTCTGCGTGGGCGCGCACCGCACGGGCCGGCTGCGCCTCGCGGGCCCCGCGCGCGACTACCGCGCGACCTCGCTCGAGCTCTTCGCGACGAGCGGCTCGACGAGCCGGCCGATCGCGCCCCAGCGCGCGCTCGCGCGCGGCCCCTTCGTCCTGCGCGCCACGACGTGAACGCCCTCGACGACCTGATGGAGCGTCGGCTCCTCACGGGGCTCTCCCTCGTGCCGGCCGGCGCGAACGTCGTCATGCAGCTCTCGCTCGCCCCGGTCGGCCGCGCCGTGCTCGAGAGCCGCGTCGAGTCGGGGTCTCTGACCCGCCACCCGGTGAAGCGCGCTCGCACGACGCTCAGCTACCTGGCCCTCGCGATGAGGGGCACCGAGGCCGAGCGCGCGTGGCTCGGTCGCGAGGTGTCCCGCCCGCACCGGGGCGTGCGCTCGGGCGAGGCGAGCCCGGTCGCCTACGACGCCTTCGACCCCTCGCTCCAGCTGTGGGTCGCGGCCTGCCTCTACCGGGGTGGGCTCGACGTCCTCGCCCTCTACGGCGAGTCGCCCGACGCACCCACCCTCGACGCGCTCTACGAGCGCTCGGCCCGCCTCGCGACGACCCTGCAGGTTCCCCCCGAGGCCTGGCCCGCGACCCGGGCCGACTTCGACGCGTACTGGCGCGCGCGCACGGCGGATCTCTCGGTCGACGAGGCGACCCGGCGCTACCTCGTCGACCTCGTCACCCTGGGCTTCCTTCCCCGGCCGCTCGCCCGGCTCGTCGGGCCCTGGCACGCCCGCGCGACGCTCGCCCTGCTCGATCCGCCCTTTCGGGCGCTGCTCGGCCTCGAGCTCGGCGAGCCCGAGGAGGCCCGGGTGCGCCGTCAGCTGGCCGGCCTCGCCCGCCTCTATCGGATGTTGCCCCCGGCGCTCGCGCGCGTGCCGTTCTCCTGGGTGCTCCGAGACGCCCGGGCCCGCCGGGCCCGGGGCCGGCCCCTCACCTGATCAGCCCTGGACGTAGCGCACGCGGCAGCGCTGGCCGTTCTTGAAGACGAGGGTGAAGACGAAGACGCCGTTGCGCGAGCCGCGCCGCACGCTCACGTGGAGCACGAGCAGGTTGCCCGTGTCGTGGGCGACGACCGCCCGGGTGCCGGGGTGGCTGGTGACCCGGGGCCGCCCGTAGAAGCCCGAGCCGGTCACCGTGAGGATCCGGGTGCGCCCGGCGATGGCCCGGCCGATGACCGCGACGGCGCGCGGCGGCGAGGGCTGGGTGGTCGTCGTGGTCGGCGGCGGCGGCGGGGTGGTCGTCGTGGTCGTCGCGGCCGCCGGGGTCACGGTGAGGGTGAAGGCGAAGGCGCCGGCGTCCCCGGTCGTGTCGGTGACCGTGCCGCTCACCGGGTAGGTCCCCGGGGCGAGGGCCCCCGAGGTGGTGACGAGGCCGCTCGACGAGACGACGAGGGCGGGCTGGCCCGAGGTCTGGACGTAGGTGATCGGCCCGAGGTTCGCCCCCACGTCGAGCTGGAGGCTGTAGGGGGTGGTCTGGTTGGCCGCGACGCTCGCGCGCAGCGGCGGGCGCTGGACGAGCTGGCCGACGGTGAGGGTGAAGGCGAAGGTCCCCGTGTCGCCCAGGGTGTCGCTCACCGTCCCGCTCGCGTGGTAGGCCCCGGCGGGCAGCGTGCCCGAGGTGGTGAGGAGCCCGCTCGGCGAGACGAGCAGCTGGGGCTGGCCGGAGGTCTCGACGAAGGTCGGCGCGACGCTCGGGCTGGTGGCGCTCACCGCGAGCTGGGCGGAGTAGCGGGCCGAACCGCTGACCTTGACCCGCCCGGCGGTGGGGAGTTGCTGGACCAGCTGGCCGACGTCGAGGGTCACCTGGAAGGTGCCGGTGTCCCCGGAGGTGTCGCTGATCGTCCCGCTCGCGCTGTAGCTGCCCTGGGCGAGGGCGCCCGAGGTGGTGAGGAGCCCGCTCGGCGAGACGAGCAGCTGGGGCTGGCCGACGCTCTGGGCGTAGGTGACCGTGCCCGAGGCGTTCGAGGCCACGAGCTGCTGGGTGAAGCCGAGCGACCCCGCCGCCGAGACCGAGATCGTCACCGGGTCCTCCACGAGGCCACAGACGTAGTCGCCGTCGTAGCCCTGCGACGGGTACTGGATCATGGCCACCCGGCCGCCGCTGAACGAGGTCGTGGTGCAGGCGCCGATCGCCTGGGTGAGGGTGGCCGCGAGCCCGGGGACCCACGCGGGGAACCCGGCGAAGGCCGAGGTCACCCCCATGATCGCCGTCCACTGGCGCACCGTGGAGTAGATGCCGATCTGGGTGGCGCCCACGCTCTGGAGGTAACCGATCATGCCCTGGAGGGAGGCCTGGTCGTAGGACTGGGTGGCCGCGTTGTTCGGGTAGAGCCCCTGGGTCGTCTCCCACTGGTTGCCCGTCTCGACGTCGAGCCACCAGTGGGCGGCGTTGGCGGCGGCGCTCGGCGAGGCGGCCCCGTCTTGGGCCTCGGCGGAAAGCACCGACGCGTACGACGCGCTCGCCGCGTTCCAGCCGTAGTCGTAGGCGCAGCCGGTCGAGTTGTTCCCCGCGCAGGCCTGGGGTGCGGTCTGGCTCACCGGCCAGTCGGGGGCGCCGGCCGGGCCCGGGTTCTGGGTGTTGAGGTAGAACGACGGGGCGGCGTTCGCGGCGTCCTGGGCCCAGACGAGCTCGAAGGCGAGGCACGGGTTGGTCGAGAAGCCGTGGCCGTTGTTCACTCCGACGATCCCGAAGCCGGGGCTCGTCGGCAGGGCCTGGCCGCACTGGGGGAAGCTCACGTCGAAGCCGACCGACACCGGCGAGGGCGCCGTGGCGGCCGAGGCGGTGACGGGGCCCGCCAGGGCCACGACGCACAGGGCGAGGATCAGCCGTCGGAGGGGTCGAGGCACCCCCTCGAATCTACGACCGCGACCCGGGCCCGACGGGCCCCGCCCTTTACAAGCCCCTGTGTTCACCAGCCGCCGGGCTGGCACCCGTACTGGTCGGGCACCCAGCCGCCGGTCACGCGCATGCCCACCAGCACCTGGGCCAGCCGTCCGGCCCGTCCGGCCACCGAGGCGAACTGGTGCCCGCCGTACTGGGCCCACGTCGAGTTGAGAAAGCCGATGCCCGAGTAGACCGGCCCGACCATGTGCCAGTTGCCGTTGACCTCGCACACCGCCACGCGCTGCCACTGGTCGAGCAGTCCGCCGAGGGTCGTGCGGCGCTGGGCGGCCAGACGCACGACGGCCCGGCGCACGACCCGGGCGCGCACGACGTCGGGACTGGGCGGGCGGGCGATATGTCGCACCACCCGGGCCGGGGCCGCATGGGCGGGGGCGTGGGCCGTCGTCGAGATCGTGGCGGGCACGGCCGCCGCGGTGACGACCGACATCATGACGGCCGGCAGGGTTCGTCGCATGGTCACTCCTTGTCCCGGGCGCGTTCGGGCACCCGTCACGGCGTCGTCCGTCCGTTGAGTCCTTGCGGGGCGGTCACTCGGTCCACCCGGGGGTGGGGCGACCTCACGGCGGCGCGTGATCGGCCCAGTCTAGGGGGTCACGGGGGTTGCCCGTGACCCCACACACACGGTGACCAGGTATTATGAATTCAGATTCTCGCCCGTTGGCTCTCGAGGGGGCCCCTCAGGGGGCGCCGGCACTCGTGAAGGCGCTCACGAGGCTGGCACTCCCGTCCGGCCCGGCACGACGAGCTGGACGTGGGTCGAGGCCTGGCTCGTGCACACGCTGATCCCCAGGCGCACGTCGGTCGGACCCGCGAAGGAGCCGAGGCGCACCCGCACCCCCCACGCCCGACGGGCGTGGCAGAGGGCGACCGGGTAGTTGCCGGTCTCGGCGACCCCGAACGCGCTCGCGACCGACTGGCCGCGGCGCACGACGTGGCGCGCGGGCATCTGGCCGATCGAGTCGTTGCGCGCCGGCGGTCCCACGGGGTGGCGGGCGGCCGTCACCGCCTGGACGCTCGGCACCCCCCAGAGCGCGCAGGTGGCCCCCGCCAGGACGAGACAGCCCACGCCCACGAGGGCGGCGAGTCGGTGGCGGACGGTCATGGGGCCTCCTCAGGTCCGAGACGGGTGGTGCTCGACGAGCGTCTGGATCAGGGTGAACGTGGCGAGCAGGCGGGGCCCGCCGAGGGGTGGGGCGACGACGCGCGCGCCGTGGGACACGGTGGCGTGCGGACAGCCGCCGAGCTGGAAGCCGACCCGGGCGAAGGGCGCGGTCCCCGGGGTGCGGTAGAAGGCGAGGACGTAGGGCACCGTGAGGTCGTCGGGGCACACCGCGGCGGGGTGGAAGGCGGGGAGCGCGTTCACCAGCTGACGCACCCGGGCGATCGTGGCGCCGTCGCGGGTCGAGCCGACCGGGCGCGCGGGGACGCCCGGCCCGCCACTCAAGGTGACGAGGGTCGCCCCCGGGCCGACGCGCTCGGCCCGCGGCGGGGTCGTGGCCGACGCCACCGCGCCGACCATCCTCCGGACCCGGGCGCGGGGCCCGCACACCACCACGTACTCGGTGTTGCGGGTGTGGGACACCGTGCCCACCCGGCGCCCCGCCGGGTCGTGGATGCCGATGCGGGCCCCCACGTACCGGGCCGAGTCGAAGGCCAGCACCTCCACGTGGCCCCGGGCCGCGCACAGGTCGTGGAGCTCGTCGTAGGTCAGCCACGACTCGTTGTTGTAGGAGAGGACGACCACCTCGGCCGCCACCCGGGCGACCACGTCGGCCAGGGCCTCGGGCATGGTGCGCCGGCCGTTGAAGGCG
>NCBE01000159.1:629-4048 GCA_002255565.1 Actinobacteria bacterium 21-73-9 | reverse complement strand
GAGCTGCTCGACCTGCTCTGCCAGGCCGAGCGCAGCGTCGAGTCGCTCGCCGAGGCGACCGGGCTCAAGCTCACGACGGCCTCGGCGCACCTGCAGGTGATGCGACAGGCTCGGCTCGTCGAGACCCGCCGGGAGGGGACCCGCGTCTTCTACCGGGCTGCCGGCGAAGAGGTCTGCCGCTTCGTCGGCGCGCTCAACGACCTCGCCCGCGCCCGCCTCGCCGAGGTCGACCAGATCCTCCGCTCGCTCGGCACCGACGCCGCGGGCACCGAGCGGGTCAGCCGGGACGAGCTGTTGGCGCGCGTGCAGGCCGGGGAGGTCGTGGTGCTCGACGTGCGGCCCGCAGAGGAGTACTCGGCCGGGCACATCCCTGGTGCCCGCTCGCTCCCCCTGGAGCACCTCGAGGCCCGCCTCGACGAGCTCGACCCCGACCTCGAGGTCGTCGCCTACTGCCGCGGGCCGCTGTGCCTCCTCGCCCCGGAGGCCGTCACGCTGCTGCGGGGCCGGGGACGAAGGGCGCGCTGTCTGGAGGACGGCCTGCCCGAGTGGCGCCAGGCCGGCCTCCCGGTCGAAGAGGGCATCGGCACGGACGGCGGATCGAGCGGACCGAACGAGGCCCGCAGCTCCCGCCGAGACCGCCGCGCTCGGCGATCGCCGGCGGTCGGGGGGCGATCGTGACGAGCGAGGGTTTTCCCGTCATCTACCTCGACCACAATGCGACGACGCCGCTCGCGCCAGAGGTGGCCGATGCCATGGCACCGTACCTCGGCGCCGAGTTCGGGAACCCCTCGAGCGACCACGCGCTCGGACGGCGCGCTCGCCAGGCGGTCGAAGAGGCCCGAGCAACCGTCGCCGCCCTCATCGGCGCCGCGCCAGAGGAGGTCGTGTTCACCTCGGGCGGCACCGAGTCGAACAACCTCGCCATCCGGGGCGTCGCCGCACAGGCGTCGGCTCGGCGCCGCATCGTGACCTCGACCGTCGAGCATCCGGCGACGACTGCACCCTTGGCCTTGCTCGAAGCCTCGGGATGGACGCTCACCCATGTCCCCGTCACCGCGTCAGGGATCCTCGATCTCGACGCCGCGCTCGCCGCCCTCGGAGACGACGTAGCGCTCGTCACCGTGATGCTCGCCCAGAACGAGAACGGCGCCCTCATGCCGGTCGCCGAGATGGGTGCCGCCGCCCGGGCCCACGGGACGGTCGTCCACACCGACGCCGCACAGGCGATCAGCAAGATCCCCGTCTCGGTCGACGACCTGGGCGTGGACCTGCTGTCGATCGCCGGCCACAAGTGCTACGGCCCAAAGGGCGCCGGCGCCCTCTACGTCCGCCGGGGCACGCCACTCTCGCCGCTTGTCGTCGGCGCCGACCAGGAGGGCGGCCTGCGGCCCGGGACGGAGAACGTGGCGGGCATCGTCGGCCTCGGCGCAGCCGCCCGGCTCGCCATCGACCACCTCGAGACAGACGCCGCTCAGATCGCTCAGCTCCGAGACGAGCTGTGGACGGCACTGTCGGCGAGGGTGGACGGGACCCTCCGCCACACCCCCGACGACGCCAACTTGGCGAACACGCTGCTGGTCACGTTCCCCGGCGTCGTCGGCACCGACGTCCTTGCCCGGGTCCCCCAGCTGGCGGCGTCCACCGGGTCCGCCTGCCACGCCGGCGAGCACACCCCAAACGCGACGCTGCTCGCCATGGGCGTCGCCCCCGAGGTCGCCCTCGGCGCGGTGCGGCTGTCGCTCGGTCGCGGCACCACCCGGGCCGAGATCGAAGCGGCCGTCGAGGTGCTCGCCGGCGCGCATGACGCCCTTGTCGCCACCACGCCGTCACTGACCAGTCCCAGCACAAGCAAAGGAATGCCCCGATGAAGATCCTCGTCGTCTTGAACGACCCGCCCTATGGCACCGAACGCTCCTACAACGGACTGCGCCTCGCCGGCGCGCTCTCCAAGCGTGAGGGTGTCGAGGTGCGGGTGTTCCTCTTCGGCGACGCCGTCGGGTGCGCGCTCGGAAACCAGAAGGTCCCCGACGGCTACTACCACCTCGACCGCATGGTCACCGCCGTCGTCCGCCACGGCGGGGAGATCGGCTGCTGCGGCACGTGCATGGACGCCCGGGGCCTCTCCGACGAGCTGCTCGTCGACGGCGCCCGTCGTTCGACCTTGGAGGAGGCGACCGACTGGACGATCTGGGCCGACAAGGTGGTCACGTTCTGATGGGCCCCGTGCGCATCGTCATCGTCGGCGGCTCCTTCGGAGGGCTGACCACCGCCTACGAGCTCCGCCGACGCCTCACCCCCGAACGTGCCGAGATCACCCTTCTCGCCAAGGACGACCAGTTCCGCTTCGTCCCGTCCTTCCCGTGGGTGGCCACCGGGCGGCGGCGCCTCGAGCAGATCTCCTTCCCGCTCGCCGGCCCGCTCGCACGAAAGCAGGTCCCGCCCAGGCGATCAGGCGCCTCCTCGCCGAGCCGGGACCGGTCGTCATCGGCGCGGCTCCGGGAGCGAGCTGTATCGGACCAGTCTACGAGCTCGCCTTCGGGCTCGACCACCTGCTGCGCCGCCGCGGGCTTCGTCACCAGGTGCCGATGAGCCTGCTCACCCCCGAGCCGTTCCTCGGCCACATGGGCATGGGCGGCGCCGGCACCATCCGCCAGCTCCTCGAGGCCGCCCTCGAAGAGCGAGACATCGCCTATCGCACCTCGGCCGCGATCACGCGGATCAGCGAGGAGTCCGTCGAGACGGCCGACGCAGCCCCGACTCCCTCGGTGTGCTCGATCATCATCCCGCCCCTCGCCGGCGTCGAGGCGGTCGCTGCGAGCGAAGGACTTGCCAACCCCGGCCACATGACCGAGCAGATGGCGAAGATCGCCGCCGCCGACCTCGCGGCGCGCCTCCAAGGCCACGAAGCCCCCACCGCCGAGCTGTCGGCCCGCTGCATCCTCGACATGGGCGACCGCGCCGCCTACCTCGCCGTCGACCCCGTCCGCCCGCCACGCAACCGCATCCCGACGGTCTCTGAAGGACGGCCGTGGCTCGTCGCCAAGATGGCGTTCGAGCGCGCCTACCTCGCCTTCGCCCGACGCGGGAAGTTGGTGCCGACGGCCCTCGGATGGTGAGGGCTGCACGAGCCGCCAGCGCGTAGTCGTCCTGGTAGGGGCGTCGACGCGCTCGTACGAGTCCGGCAGTCAGGCACCTGCATCGATGACGTGACAGATGAGCCTCGGGTCGCATCGGCGGGGATCGAGCCGTCGTGCCCGCCGGTTGAGGCTTCGCAACTCGTCGCGCAGCGCCTGAAGCTCGGCGATCCGGGCATCGAGCTCGGCGGCCCGGCGCCCGATCAGGTCCACCACGAAGCCGCACGGCGTATCGCCCCGGTCCCGAAGGGCGATGATCTCGCGGATCTCTCCGAGGCGCAGCCC
>NCBE01000159.1:0-620 GCA_002255565.1 Actinobacteria bacterium 21-73-9 | reverse complement strand
AACCGGTAGCGGTCGAGGGAGTCCTCCCCGTAGAGGCGGTAGCCGGACTCGCTGCGCTCCTCGGCGCACAGCACGCCGACGCGGTCGTAGTAGCGGATCGTCTTCACGGACGTGCCGGCCCGCTCGGCGAGCTCTCCGATCCTCATCGCCATCGCCACCACGCTAGCCCTTGACTCTCCCCTACAGGGGAGGCTTTAGGATTGATCCATGGCCGACACAATCGCCATCTTGCATACCCCCGGTTGCCCAAACGTCGCTCTCGTCCGCCAGCGGCTCGCTGACGCCCTCGCACGGTTCCCCGGTCCCGCTCCTCGAGTCGCGGTCGAAGAGATCGCAAGCCCAGACGAGGCTGATCGACGCGACTTCCACGGCTCGCCAGCCCTGCTCGTCGACGGCATCGACCCCTTCGCCGGACCCGAGACTCCAGCGGCGTTCGCCTGCCGTACCTACCGCACCGAGACCGGGGTCGAAGGGGCTCCCTCGGTCGACCAGATCGTGGCCGCCCTTGCCGCCGGGGTAGGAACCTGACCGATGGTCGACTCACTGCGTCGAGACGAAGTCCGCCAGTTGATGACGCAGGGCGCCCAGCTGGTCGAGGTGCTGCCAGCCGCCGAGTACGA
>NCBE01000075.1 GCA_002255565.1 Actinobacteria bacterium 21-73-9 | reverse complement strand
CGGTAGGGATCTTCCTGCTGGCCTGGACTATCTTCACGGCGTACATGACCATCGCGGCGGCTAAGACCAACACGGCGATCTTCGTCGTGTTCCTCTTGCTTTTGGTGACCTTCGTCCTGCTGACCATCGGCAACTGGGGGGCGGGCCACTCCGGCCTGGTCCACGCCGGCGGCTGGTTCGGCCTGGCCACGGCCGTCGCGGCCTGGTACACGTCGATGGCCGGTGTCGTCAACGAGACCCACGGAAAAGTGGTGTTCCCGGTCGGTCGGCGCGGCTAACGTAGGGGTCACTGGTGGCTTGCCACCGGACCCAACCGCCAACAGCGCCCGCTCCGCGAGGAGTCGGGCGCTGTTGGCATCTACGGGCGAATGAGGGGTACTGTCAGGAAAGTCGCCGACGAACGATCGGCTGCGAGGGATCCGCACGACGAGGGGGAACGATGACCGAAGCACGACTGGAAGCTTGGCTCGCCGAGACGCGAAGCTTCGCACCGTCCTCGGAGTTCACCGCCCAGGCCAACGTCGGCCCCGAGATCTACGCCGAGGCCGACGCCGACCCAGTCGCCTACTGGCGTCGTCAGGCTGACCGGCTCACCTGGACCAAGGCGCCGACCAAGACCCTGGAGTGGGAGCTGCCCTTCGCGAAGTGGTTCAGCGACGGCGAGCTCAACGCCTCGTACAACTGCGTCGACCGCCACGTCGAGGCGGGGCGCGGCGACAAGGTCGCCTACCACTGGGTGGCCGACGCCGAGGGCGAGACCCGCACCATCACCTACGCCGACCTGCAGAAGATGGTGGCCCAGGCGGCCCACGCCCTCACCGAGCTCGGGGTGAAGACGGGCGACCGGGTGGCGGTCTACATGCCGATGATCCCCGAGGCGGTCGTGACCATGTTGGCCTGCGCTCGTCTGGGCGCGGCTCACTCGGTCGTCTTCGCCGGCTTCTCGGCCGAGGCGCTCTCGAGCCGCATCCTCGACTCGGACTGCCAGGTCGTCGTCACGGCCGACGGGGCCTTCCGTCGGGGTGCGGCCAGCCCGCTCAAGCCCGCCGTCGACGAGGCACTGAAGAGCTGCCCCAACGTGCGCGCCGTGCTGGTCGTTCGCCGCACCGGCGGCGACGTCGACTGGGTCGAGGGCCGGGACCACTGGTGGCACGAGCTTGTCGAGCGCCAGAGCACGACCCACGAGTGTCAGTCGTTCCCCGCCGAGCAGACGCTGCTCATCATGTACACCTCGGGCACGACCGCCAAGCCCAAGGGCATCTACCACACCACGGGCGGCTACCTCACCCAGTGCGCGACCACCCACTGGCAGATCTTCGACGTCAAGCCCGACACCGACGTCTGCTGGACCGCGGCCGACATCGGCTGGATCACCGGCCACAGCTACATCGTCTACGGCCCGCTGGCCAACGGGGTGACCCAGGTCCTCTACGAGGGCCTGCCCGACTCGGGGGGTCGCGACCGCTGGTGGAAGATCATCGAGCAGTTCAAGGTCTCGATCCTCTACACCGCGCCCACGACCATCCGCACGCTCATGAAGTGGGGGCATGAGCACCCCGAGGGTCACGACCTGTCGAGCCTGCGCCTCCTCGGGACGGTGGGCGAGCCGATCAACCCCGAGGCCTGGATGTGGTACCGCGAGCACGTCGGCGCCAACCGGTGCCCGATCGTGGACACGTGGTGGCAGACCGAGACCGGCGCGATCCTGGCCTCCCCGCTGCCGGGCATCACGGCGACCAAGCCCGGCGCCGCGATGCACGCGATCCCCGGGGTGTCGATCGACGTCGTCGACAACGAGGGCCACCCCGTCGGCAACGGCGAGGGCGGCTACCTGGTGGTGACCGAGCCGTGGCCCTCGATGACCCGCGGCATCTACGGCGACCCCGAGCGCTTCGTCGACGTCTACTGGAAGCGATTCCCCGGCGTCTACTTCGCCGGCGACGGCGCGAAGAAGGACGACGACGGCGACCTGTGGCTGCTCGGACGGGTGGACGACGTGATGAACATCTCCGGCCACCGGCTGTCGACGACCGAGGTCGAGCACGCCCTGGTGGGCTACCCGCTCGTCGCCGAGGCCGCCGTGGTCGGCGCCAGCGACGCCACCACCGGCCAGGCCATCGTCGCCTTCGTGACCCTGAAGCTCTCGGCCGACGAGGCTCAGAAGGACCAGTCCGGGGTGATCAGCGCGCTGCGCGATCACGTGGCCCAGGTGATCAGCCCGATCGCCAAGCCCCGCCAGATCATCCTCACCCCCGAGCTGCCCAAGACCCGCTCGGGCAAGATCATGCGGCGCCTGCTGCGCGACGTGGCCGAGAACCGCCCGTTGGGCGACGTGACGACCCTCATGGACCCCTCGGTCGTGAACTCGATCGCCGACCTCATGGCCGCGGGGGTCGAGGAGTAGTCAGCCTAGGAGTCGAATCCCATCTTCACCGCGTCGAGGAGGCGCAGCCATAGGTTGCGCCTCCCGCCGTTCTCGTCGGCGCGCCGGATCGCCCTCTGGGTGAGGCGGATGAACACCCAGCGCAGCGGCTCGGGCGGGAACGGCCAGGGCTTCTTGCGCACCATCGCGAGTCGCGTGCGCTCGGTGTCGAGCCCGTCGAGCAGGTCGAGCATGGTCGCGGCCCCGAACCGCGTCGAGGCGACCCCGAGTCCGGTGAAGCCCATCACGTAGGCCGCCTTGCCGGCGTGCGCGGTGCCCCAGAAGGGGGAGTAGCGCGTGCAGGTGTCGATCGACCCGCCCCAGGAGTGGGTGAACTTGATCCCGGCGAGCTGGGGGAAGGTCGTGAGGAAGTGGCGCGCCAGGCGGTAGTAGGTCTCGGGGTTGAAGTCGAACTCTCGTTGGGCCTTGCCCCGGTACCGGTAGATGGCGTCGTAGCCGCCCCAGAGGATCGAGTTGTCCTTGGTGAGCCGGTAGTAGTGGAACTGGTTGCCGGCGTCGCTCACCCCCTCGCGACCGGCCCAGCCGATGCTCTCCATCTGCTCGGGGGTCAGCGGCTCGGTCACCAGCGCGTAGTCGTAGACCGGCACGACGTACTTGCGCGCGGCGCGCACCAGCGAGGGGAAGACGTTGGTCGCGAGGGCCACCTTGGCCGCGGTGACCGCGCCGAAGGGGGTGTGCACGCGCACGGCCTCGTCGACGTCCTCGAGCCACTCGACCCGGGAGTTCTCGTAGATCTGCACCCCCAGGGAGACGCAGGCCCGCTCGAGCCCCCAGACCAGGCGGGCCGGGTCCACGAGGGCGGTCCCGTCGTGGTCGTAGAGGCCGCCGAGGTAGGAGGGGGAGTGGATGCGCTGACGCACGGCCTCGGCGTCGAGCACGACCACGCTGTCGCCCATCTCGTTGCGCAGCCTCGCCTGCTCCTCGAGCTCCTTCATCTGCCAGGGGGCGACCGCGACGGTGAGCTCCCCGGTGCGCTCCCAGTCGCACTCGATCCCGTAGCGCTCGATCGTGCGCTCGATCTCGTCGAGGTTCTCGCGCGCGAGGCGCTCGATGGTCTCCATCTCGCGCGGGAAGCGGCGCAGGCCGTTGAAGAAGCCGTGGGTGAGCGAGGCCGAGCAGAAGCCGCCGTTGCGCCCCGAGGCCCCCGCCCCCGTCTCGTACTGCTCGACCACCACGACCTCGCGCTCGGGGTCTCGCTCCTTGGCGAGCAGCGCCGTCCACAGGCCGGTGTAGCCGGCGCCGACCACGCACAGGTCGGCCCCGACCTCGCCGATGAGCGCGGGTCGCGACTCGGGCTCCAGGGGGTCCTCATCGAGCCACCAGAGCAGGGGCTGGACCTCGCTGAGATGGCGGAGGACGAAGGGGTCCTTCTTCTGCATACGTCCAACCGGAGGTTGGAATCACCCACTCTCGACACGTCTTTCGCGAGCCCGGAGCCCGTCGAACGCCGGTGGTCAGGCCGGCCTCTTGCCCGCTCAGCCTACCGGGCCCGCACGCGCGAACCGGGTTCCCCCGCGCCCGGCGTACACTGCCCTGGCCCCAATGAGAAAGTCGACCCCACCCGCAGAGAGCGCCCCGGCGCGAGCGTGCGCACGCGACAGGACCCGGGGCGCCCCGTGAGCCCGGCGGCGGCGGTCGCCTTCGACCTCGAGACCACGGGCGTCGACCCCTTCGTTGACGCGCCGGTCTCGTTCGCCTTCGCCTGGCGCGACGTCTCGGGGGCGGTCGCCGCCGACTCCGGCCTCGTCGACCCGGGTCGGGCGATCCCCGCCGGGGCCACCCGCGTCCACGGCATCAACGACGCGATGGTCGCCGGCGCCCCGGGCCTCGCGAGCGCCATCCCGGATCTCGCGGACCGGCTCGAGGCGATCTGGCGCGAGGGCGGCGTGGTGGTCGGCATGAACGTCGCCTACGACCTCACGATGGTCGACACGCTCCTCGGCCGGCTCGGCCTGGCGCGCCTGGGCGAGCGCGGCGTCGGGGCGGTGGCCGACGTGCTCGTGCTCGACCGCCACGTGGACCGCTACCGCCGGGGCAAGCGCACCCTGAGCGACCTGTGCGCCCACTACGGGGTCGCCCTCGACGGGGCCCACAGCGCCGCCGAGGACGCCGCGGCCAGCCTGGAGCTCTTCGAGCGGCTCGTCGAGCGCTACCCCGAGCTCGCCGCGACGCCCACCGAGCGGCTCACCGAGACCCTGGCCGGGTGGCACCGGGACTGGCTCGCGGGCTTCAGCCGGTACCTCGAGCGCAAGGGCGAGGGCCCCGTGGACCCCGGTCGCTACGACTGGCCGCTGCACGCGGCCCCCTGAGTCGGGCTGGGGAGATTCGAACTCCCGATCTCTCGGCCCCCAGCCGAGCGCTCTAGACCAAACTAAGCCACAGCCCGTAGCCGAATGATTTTACTCGCTCGCTAGGGCATCGAGCGGTGGGCCCCGTGGGGCTGGTCGGGGTGGGTCAGCCAGGCCCGCGCCTCGCAGAGGTACGCGATGGTCTCACCCGTCGCCTTCGCCTCGATCGCGTCGAGGATTCGCCGGTCCAGCGCCTCGACGATCTCACTCACCGACATGGTCCTCCCCTCAGCCGCCGGCGGCGGCGGTCACGACCTCGACGATCGCGCCCTCGACGACCCGGGTCGACGACCAGAGCGAGCGCGCGACGACCGTCCCGTCGAGCGCGACCGCGATGCCCCGGGGCGAGAGGTCAAGACTCGCCACGAGGTCGGCGACCGTGCCGCCCGGCCAGGGTCGGTCCTCGCCGTTGACCCGGATCACGCCGGGCCCACCGCGTCGAGGAGGCGCCGCGCCGCCACCGGCGCCAGGGTCACGCCGTGGCGGTAGTGGCCCGACGACCACCACCAGCCCCCGCCGAGGTCGGCGAGGAAGGGGCGCAGGTCGCCGCTCGCCGGGCGCAGCCCGACGCGCGTCTCGAGCAGGTCGGCCGTCTCGAGCTCGGGGACGACCTCGAGTCCGTCGCGCAAGAGCCGCTGGAGCTCGCCGAGCTCGACCGCGCGCACCGGCGACTCCTCGGAGCTCGCGCCGAGCACGTTGTAGCGACCGGCCCGGCCCACGACGTAGAAGGGCCGTCCGTGGACGTAGGCCCGCACCATCGGCAGGTGGTAGCGGTCGGGGCCCACGACGCGCAGCGTCATGCCCCGCACGGGGCGCACCGAGGTGGCCGGGGGTGCCTCAAGGCCCCCCGGGAGGCCGGCCGAACCCGTCGCGACCAGGCCGAGCTCGCCCTCGAGGGGGGCGCCGTCGGTCTCGACGACGACCCGGACGCCGTCGGCCGTGCAGCGCCGCACCGTGGCCCCGCGGTACTCGACACCGAGGGCCTCATTGGCGGCGCGCACCCGGGCCATCACCTCGTCGGGGTCGACCCAGGCGTCGCCCTCGGCGAGGACACCCTGGGTCACCCGGGCGCTCAGCCCCTCGAAGGGTGCGGGCTCGTCGCGGCGCGCCAGCGCGCGCAGGGCGACGCCGTAGCCGCGGGCCACGCCCGCGTACTGCTCGACCAGGCGGCGGTCGCCGGCGTCGAGGCCGACCACCAGCGTGCCGACCCCGTGCACCGCGATCGTCTCGCCGGTCACCTCGGCTATCTCGTCGACGAGTTCGCGCCAGGCGTCGAGCGCCGCCTGATGCAGTCGGTGGTTCTCCTCCTCACCCGGCGCGGCCTCGCCGCCGGGCGCGAGCATGCCCGCGGCGGCGACGGTGGCGCCGAGTCCGGGGGAGGGGTCGACCACGGTGACCGTCCAGCGCGCGCGCGCGAGCGCGAAGGCGCTGACCTGTCCGATGACGCCACCGCCGACCACGACGGCGCGTGGCGACGGTCTGGTCACGCCCCCAGCGTACGACCGTCGCGGCGGGGCCCTGACCCGTCGCTATGATGACGGCGGGTCAGCGTTGCCCCGAGACGACGCCATGGCCCAAGGACTCTACGACCCTCAGTTCGACCACGACGCGTGCGGCGTCGGGATGGTCGCCGAGCTCAGCGGTCGCGTGCGCCACCAGACGGTGGCCGACGCCCTGACCATCCTCGAGAACCTCGAGCACCGCGGGGCGACCGGCTCGGACGTCGGCTCGGGGGACGGCGCGGGGATACTCCTGCAGATGCCCGACGGGTTCGTGCGCGCCGCCTTCGGCGGGATCGTGCCCGAGCGCGGCGCCTACGGGATCGCCCAGTGGATGCTCCCGCGCACCGCGTCTCCCGACGAGGTCCTCGCGACCATGGAGCCCGACCTCGCCTCGGTCGCACTGCGCTCGCTCGCCTGGCGCGACGTGCCCGTCGACTCCTCGATCCTGGGCGCGACGTCGTCGGCGAGCGAGCCCCGCTTCGTCCAGCAGCTGATCGCCTGGCGCGACGCGCCCGGGGCCGACCTCGAGGGAGCGCTCTACTGCGCGCGCCGGGTGATCGAGCACCGGCGGGGGGTCTACGCCGCGTCGTGCTCCTCGACGGTGGTGATCTACAAGGGGATGCTCTCCGCGCCCCAGCTGCGCGCGTACTTCACCGACCTGGTCGACGAGCGCCTCGAGACGGGCATCGCCATCGTCCACAGCCGGTTCTCGACCAACGTCCTGCCCCGCTGGGACCTCGCCCAGCCCTTCCGGCTCATCGCCCACAACGGCGAGATCAACACCGTGCGCGGCAATCGCAACTGGATGCGCGCGCGCGAGTCCACCCTCGCGAGCGACGCCCTGCCCCGACCGGTCGGCGACCTCGTGCCGATCGTGACCGAGAACATGAGCGACTCGGCCTCTTTCGACGAGGTGGTCGAACTCCTCGTGCGCGCCGGCCGGAGCCTGCCCCACGCCGTCTTGATGATGATCCCCGAGGCGTGGGAGCGCCACAGCGCCATGGAGCCGGCGCGCCGTGACTTCTACCGGTTCCACGCCGGGCTGATGGAGCCCTGGGACGGGCCGGCCTCGATCACCTTCAGTGACGGCCGGATCGCCGGGGCGGTGCTGGACCGCAACGGCCTGCGACCCGCGCGCTACTGGATCACCCGCGACGGGCGGGTCGTCTTCGCGAGCGAGGTCGGGGTCCTGCCCATCGACCCCGGTGAGGTCGTCGCCAAGGGGCGGCTCCAACCCGGGCGGATGTTCCTCGTCGACCTCGAGCGCGGCCGAGTCGTGGGGGACGAGGAGATCAAATCCGAGCTCGCCGCCCGGGCGCCCTACGGCGAGTGGCTGGCGCGCGAGCAGGTCTCTTTGGACGAGGTCGCGCCCGGACCGACGCTGAACCCGAGCTTCGACTCGGTGCGCCAGCTCCAGCGCAGCTTCGGCTACTCCGAGGAGGACCTCCGGCTCATCGTGCGCCACATGGCCGAGCTCGGCGAGGAGCCGATCGGCTCGATGGGCTCCGACACCCGGCTTCCGGTGCTCTCGACGCGCTCGCGGAGCCTCTTCGACTACTTCACCCAACTCTTCGCCCAGGTGACCAATCCGCCCCTGGACGCGATCCGCGAGGAGCTCGTCACCTCGACGCGCGTGGTGATCGGCGGTGAGGGCAACCTGCTCACCGAGTCGCCGGCCCACTGCCACCAGATCGTGCTGGCCTCACCGGTGCTCTCGAGCGAGGAGCTCGAGAAGATCCGCTACATCGAGGGTCACCCCCGCGCGCGCGGCATGCGCACCGCCCCCCTCGACGGGCTCTTCCCGGCGCGGGGCGCGGGCAGCGCCGGCGAGCGGCTCGCGCGGGCCCTCGGGCGCGTCTGCGACGAGGCCGTGGCCCAGGTGCGCGCCGGGGCGACCGTCTTGCTGCTCTCGGACCGGGGCACGAACGCCGAGCAGGCCGCCATCCCGAGCCTGCTGCTGGCCTCGGCGGTGCACCACCGTCTCGTCGACGAGCGGCTGCGCACCGCCGCGGCCCTCGTGCTCGAGGCCGGCGACGTGCGCGAGGTCCACCACGTCGCCCTCCTGCTCGGCTTCGGGGCGTCGGCGGTCTGCCCGTACCTGGCGTACGAGTCGATCGACGCGCTCGTCGCCTCCGGCGAGCTCGACGGGACCGGGGCTCGCGAGGCCCGCTACCGCTACGCCAAGGCCCTCACCAAGGGCGTGGTCAAGGTCATGTCCAAGATGGGCGTCTCGACGGTCACGAGCTACGTCGGCGCCCAGCTCTTCGAACCGGTCGGCCTGTCGGCCGAGCTCCTCGGGCGGTACTTCCCGGGACTGCCCTCGAAGGTCGGTGGAGCGACCCTCGAGCACCTCGCCCGAGCAGTCCTGGCCACCCACGCGACGGCCTTCGACGTCCCGGTCGACCAGCCCCTCGTGAACAACGGCGAGTACCAGTGGCGCCGCGACGGCGAGCTGCACCTGTTCAACCCCCGCACGGTCCAGCGCCTCCAGCACGCCACGCGCGCCAAGCGCTACGACATCTTCAAGGAGTACACCCGCCTCGTCGACGACCAGAGCCGCGACCAGCTCACCCTGCGCGGCCTGCTCGAGCTCGTACCGAGCGAGACCCCCGTGCCCCTCGAGGAGGTCGAGGGCGCCGCGGCGATCCTGGCGCGCTTCTCCACCGGGGCCATGTCCTACGGCTCGATCTCGAAAGAGGCGCACGAGACCCTCGCGATCGCGATGAACCGCCTGGGGGCGCGCTCCAACACCGGCGAGGGCGGCGAGGACGAGGAGCGCTTCGAGGCC
>NCBE01000074.1 GCA_002255565.1 Actinobacteria bacterium 21-73-9 | reverse complement strand
GCGCCTCGCGGTGGGCGAGGACGCCACCATCGGGGCGATCGTGCGCGCCAAGCTCGGCGACGAGGTGGCCCACGGCCTCGTCGAGCCCCTCATCGGGGGATCCAGGCCGGGCGCATCGACGAGCTCTCGGCGCGCTCGGTCTTCCCGGCGCTGCTCGAGGCCGCCCGGCGCGGCGGGTCGCTCGCCGCCGCCCTGCGCGAGGTCGGCCCCGCCTCCCCCGGTCCCGCCCACGCGAGCGTCGCTCTCGGCCCGACCTTCGTCACGCTCAGGAGCGGGCTCGGTTCCCTGCCCGACGCGCTCGGAGCCGAGCTCGCCGCGCGCGGGGTCGTGCTGCGGCGCACCACCGCGGTGACGGCGCTGCGGCGCACCCCCTCGGGTCCCTACCCGTGGGAGGTCGACACGGCCACGACCACCACCCCGGCCGACGCCGTGGTGCTCGCCACGCCGGCCCCGGTCACGGCCGTCCTCGCCGGGCGCCACGACGGGGCGCTGGCCGCGCTGTCGGCCGTGCGCAGCGCCGGGGTCGCCGTCGTGACCCTGTGCCTCGCGCGCGCCACGACCGACCTGCCCGCGACGGGCACGGGCCTGCTGGTGCCCCTCGCCACGCCGTGGCCCGGCCCCGACACGATGGTCGTCACCGCGCTCAGCTTCCTCGACCGCAAGTGGCCCCACCTGCGCCGTGACGACGACGTGCTCGTGCGCGCCCACGTCGGGCGCAGCGACGACGCGCGCTGGCGCGACCTCGACGACGACGCCCTCGTCGCGCGCGTGGCCGACGAGGCGCGTCACCTCCTCGGACGGATCGGCCCGGTGCGCGCCGCCCACGTCGCGCGCTGGCCGTCGGCGCTGGCCCAGTACGAGCCCGGCCACGCGTCCCTCGTCGAGGCGGCCCGCGCCGGCGCGAGCGCCCTCGGGCTCGCGCTCGCGGGCAGCGCCTACGACGGGGTCGGCGTGCCGGCCACCATCGGCTCGGGCCGTCGCGCCGCCCGCGAGGTGCGCGAGCGTCTCGCGCGCTAGAGGTAGTAGCCGGAGTGGACGTAGAGGCAGGGCACGCCCTCGTCGACGTACATGGCGTGGTTGCGCGGGTCGTCGTCCAGGGCCAGGCGCACGTCGTAGCCGCGGGCGCGCAGGTCGTGGAGCGTCGCGCGCTTGTAGCGTTCGACGCCCGCGTAGTCCCCGAAGTCGCGCATCACCAGCAGGTCCCAGCGCAGCCGGTGGCGCTCGAGCCACTCGACGGTGGCCGTCTGGACCCGACGGGGCCGCCCGGTGACGAGCACCACGGCGAGGTCGGGAACGAGGAGCTCGGCGAGACGCGCGACCTCCTCGACCAGGGGGTCGCCGCCCACCTCGTCGAAGAAGCGGCGCCAGTCCCCGCGGTCGAGGTGGTGCTGGCGCCCCGCGGCGTCGGCGAGGACCCCGTCCACGTCGAAGATCACCGTGGCCCCCGGCGGGCGGGGGTCGCCGCGCCAGAGCCAGTTCTCGGGTAGGGGGGCGGCAATCTCCACGGTCGTCACGGTTCCGCCCGGTCAGTGGGCGGCCGGTGGCGGTGTCTGCGAGACTAGACCCCGTGGCAGTGCCCGGCCGTCGCACCCTCCAGGTCCCCTACGGCCAGCACGTCTACGTCGTGAGCGACCTGTCCCTCTCCCCGGGGAGCGACCCGAACGGTCGCGCCCTGCGCGAGCTCGCCGAGCTGCTGAACGGCCTCGACGACCCCGCCGTCGTGATCGTGGCGGGCGGCCTGTTCGCGCCGAGCGAGGGGGCGCGGCCCGGTCCCTTCGTGGCCGAGACCCTGGCGACGCTGTCGCCCCTGGCGAGCGCGCTGCGCGCCTTCACCGAGCGCGCCGGCCACCAGGTCCTCGTCCTGCCCGGGGCGAGCGACCACGACCTCCTCTCGAACCCCGCGGCCCAGGGCGAGCTCGCCGCCCACGGGGTGGCCGTCGCGCGCGACGTGGTGCTCCAGGTCGCCACGGCCGACGACGTGCGCGACGTGGTGGTGGCCGCCGGCGTGACCGAGGTCGACGACACCGTCGTCGGCGCGCGCGACCGGCCCGACGCCCGACGCCTCGAGGATCCCTCGGCGCTCGCGCGCTTCGCCGCCAGCCGGCTCCTCTACCGACGCCTCGCGGCCTGGGTGTGGCTCCCCGTGGTGGCCTTCGTCCTGCTCGACCTGTGGAGCCTCTTCTCGGTGGTGGCCGACCACCTCGTCCACCACCACTACCGGATCCACCTGCTCACCACGCGCAGCTTCTGGGCCAACCTCGCGGCCGTGCTGGTGGTGGTCGCGGCCGCCGAGACGGCGCTCGCCGCGCTCGCCGGATGGCTCGTGCGCCGGCGCTTCGCGCGGCGCGCGAGCGCGCCCACCGGACCGCCCGACACGCTCAGCCTGACCCGGGTGGACGGCGTGGACGCGCTGGAGTTCGCCCGCCGCGTGGTCGAGCGCGGGGGGGCCGGCGCCGTCGTGGGCGGCTCCCTCGGCCCGGCCCTGGCCTACCTCGACCAGGGCGTGAGCGCGTCGCCGGGGCCCTCGCGCCGGGTGCTCGTCGAGCGCCGGGGGCGCTTCGGGCTGCCCCCGGCCTTCGTGGCGGTCGAGCGCCTGGGGGTGGTGGAGATCGAGGCGGCGAGCGCCCTGCAGGTGCGCCTCCTCGCGGGCGAGTCCAACCGCGTCTGGGGCACGCCGCTCGAACGGATCGTCGCCGGCGCGCCGATGGGGCCCGCCCCGTCGCCCACGACCTCGGTCGTGGGCGCCTGGCCCCGGGGTCGGCCCTACCCGGTCTCGGCCGAACGGCTCGACGAGCAGCGCCGCCATCGGGTGATCCGCCGGTGGGTCTCGTGGTCGATCCTGGCCGACGGCCTGCTCAACGTGGCCGTGACGACCGTGCGGCCGCTGCACAGCCACCTCCACCTCGTCTTGTCGGTGCTGCCGGTCGCGGTCGCCAAGTCGGCCGCCGCGCTGACCGCGGTCGCCGGGGTGGCCCTGGTGATGCTGGCCCGGGGACTGCACCGGGGCCAGCGGCGCGCCTGGTTCCTCTCGGCGGCGACCCTCGCGGTCACCCTCGTCGCCCACGCCCTGCGCGGCGGGACGATCGTCGCGATCGCCGTCGCGGCCGCCCTGCTCGTCACCTTGGTGATCGAGCGCGACGCCTTCCGCGCCGTCTCGGACCGCACCAGCGCCGCCGAGGCCGCGCCCCGTCTCGCCCTGGCGGCCGTGGTGGCGGTGCTCGCCGCCACGTTCGGGACCGAGGCCGTCGCCGAGGACCGCCTGCCGAGCCTCGGGGTGGTGATCCTGGCGTGCGCCGAGCGCCTCGTCGGGATCACCTCGATCGCGCTGCCCGAGGGCCCGAGCGACTTCCTCGACCCGGTCATGCTCGCCGTCGGCGTCGCGCTCGTGGTCGCCACGCTCTACTTCGTCACCCGGCCGGTCGTCGACCGGCGCCTGTCGAGCGCGGCCCTCAGCGCCGAGCGCCGACTCGCCGAGCGGCGCGCGCGCGACATCGTGACCCGCCACGGCGCCGGGACGCTCGACTACTTCGCGCTACGCGACGACAAGCAGTTCTTCTTCTTCCGCGACTCCCTCGTGGCCTACGCCGTCTACGGCGGCGTGGCGCTCGTCTCGCCCGACCCCATCGGGCCGGTCGCCGAGCGCGCCGAGGTGCTCGGCGCCTTCCGCGAGTTCGCCCAGGCCCACGGCTGGACCGTCGGGGTGATGGGCGCCGGGGCGAGCTGGCTGCCCGTCTACCACGCCAACGGCTTCCACGCGATCTACGTGGGCGACGAGGCCGTCGTCGACTGCGCGAGCTTCTCGCTCGCGGGCCAGAAGATGAAGGGGCTGCGCCAGGCCTGCACGCGCCTCGAGCGCCACGGCTACACGGTCGAGTTCCTCGACCCCGCCCACGTCGACCCCGGGCGGGTGGCGGCGCTGCTCGAGCTCACGGCGAAGCTGCGCCGCGGGGAGGGCGAGCGGGGCTTCTCGATGATGCTGGGACGGCTCTTCGACCCCAAGGACCGGGGCCTGCTGCTCACCGTCGTGAACGGCCCCGACGGCGCCCCGGCCGCGGCCTGCCAGTTCGTGCCGGCCCCGGGGATCGCCGGCTACTCGCTCGACCTCATGCGCCGCGACTCCGGCGAGCACCCCAACGGGCTGATCGACTACGCCTTGTGCTCAACCATCTTCCACCTGGCCCGCCAGGGCGCCACCGGGCTCAGCCTCAACTTCGCCGCCTTCCGCTCGGTGCTCGAGGACGAGTCCGGCACCGTCGTCACCCGGATGGAGCGCTGGGCGCTGCGCCGGCTCTCGGGGATCTTGCCGATCGAGTCGCTGTGGAGCTTCAACGCGAAGTACCAGCCCGACTGGCAGCCCCGCTACCTCGTCTACCCCGCCGCGGAGAGCTTCGTGCCCGTGGTCGCGGCGACGCTGCGCGCCGAGAGCCTGACCGAGCTCCCGCTGCTCGGGCGGCTCCTCGTTCACGACCCCCTCAACCGGCCGGCCACGGTCACCCCCGAGGAGGTCCTCGCCGCCGCGCGCGACGCCGGGCACGACTCGGCCGCCTGAGCGACCTCTTCGCCCCCGCGCCGCCGCGCGGTTGACCGCCCGCCGCGACGGGGCTAGGAACGAGGGGGCGGACGAGTCGGGAGGGCAACGATGCTCACCGCGCGGTCGATTCGAGGCGACGAGCTCACCACCGAGGTCGCGGTGGGCGTCGGCGTGGCCGCCGCGGGCGAGTGGCTGCTGGCGCTCGGGGGCGTGCGCCTCGACGAGCGCGTGGTGCTCGCCTTCCTCGCCGCCTCGCTCGTCTCGTTCTACCGGTGGCTCGCCGGGGGCGCCCTCGTCTGACCCGCCCGGGATCGTAACCGCCCCGTCACGTGGCGGGGCCCTAGGGTCGTCCGGTGCAACGAAGGCTCGCCGTCGCCCGACTCGTCCAGCACCGTGAGCCCACGCTCTTGCTGAGCGGCCAGGCCGTCTCCAACCTCGGCGACGGCGTGGCCCTCGTGGCGCTCACGCTGCTCGTGCTCGACACGACCCACAGCGCGTCGATGCTCGCGTGGTTCGCCGCCGCACGCATGGCCCCGATGGTCGCCTTCCTCCTGGTCGGAGGGGCCGTCGTCGACCGGTTCAGCCGCCGGGCGCTGCTGCTCGTCTCGGACGGGTCGCGCTTCGTGCTCACGGCGGGGCTCACGGCGATCATCGCCGCGCACGCGCTGCACTACGGGGAGCTGATCGCCTTCGCCCTCGTCTTCGGTCTCTTCGACGCGCTCTTCATGCCGGCCTACTCGGCCCTCACCCCCCAGATCGTGCCCGTCGAGCTGCTGCCGGCGATGAACTCGATCCGGCCCCTCTCGTCGAACCTCATGGGCTCGATGATCGGCCCGGCGCTCGGGGGCCTGCTCGCCGCGTACTCGACGGCCTGGGCCATCGGCATCGACGCCGCGACCTTCGCCGTGAGCGCCGGCTTCCTGCTCGCGATGCGCCCCGTGCCCGCGCCCGAGCGCACCCGGGCCACCTCGATGCTCCACGACATCAAAGAGGGCGTCGCCTACGTCCGGCGCACGACGTGGCTCTGGACCTGCCTCGTGGCGGTGGCCTTCGTCAACGCGCTCGTCCTCGTGCCCCAGGGCGTCCTCGTCCCCTACTTCTTGCGCCACGTCCTGCACGCGCCCAAGGTCGAGGTGGGCCTCGTCTTCACGGTGGGCGGGGTCACGGGCGCGCTGACGTCGCTCGTCGCGGGCAACCTCAAGATGCCGCGCCGACGGATCCGCACGATGTTCGCCGTCTGGGGGGTCGGGACGCTGTCGGGGCTCGTCATGGGCGTCGCGACCTCCTTCTGGGAGGTCGCGCTCTTCCCGCTCGTCGTCTCGGCCTCGATCGTGGTGGGCAACGTCTTTTGGGAGTCGATGATCCAAGAGGAGGTCCCCGCCGAGATGATGGGCCGGGCGAGCTCGGTCGACTGGTTCGTCTCGCTCGGGCTCTCCCCGATCGGCCTCGTCCTCGCCGGGGCCCTCGCCGCGGCCATCGGGGTGCGGACCTACTACGTCGTCATGACCCTGGTCTGCCTGCTCCCCACGGTCCTCATCCTGCTCTCGCGCCGGGTCAACGCCGTCGACGCCGGGCGGGTCCGGTCGCGCGACGTCGCGGACCCGTCGCGGCGCGCGCCCTAGAGGCGGGCGCGCACCGCGGCGGCGAGGCGACCGGCCGCCGGGGGGTAAAAGCCGAGGAAGAGGGAGGGCTCGACGAGCTCGAGCTCGAGGACGGCCCAGCCCACCTCGGTGCGCACGAGGTCGACCCGCGCGTAGAGGAGGGGCTCCTCGGCGAGGTCGGCGACCTCGTCGAGGACCGAGCGGGCGAGGCGCTCGAGCCCGGGGTCGCGCGCGGCGAGGGACATCTGCTCGAAGCGGTAGAGCATGGTCCGGTCGAGCTCGTCGGTGTTGAGCATCGCCCCCTTGCGCATGAGGTGACTCACCTCGCCGTCGATCACGACGACGGCGATCTCACCCTCGGCGTCGACCGAGCCGACGTAGGGCTGGACCAGCGCCGCTCGCCCGGCGCAGTGGAGGCGCGCCACGTGGGCGCGCGCGGCGTCGCGCTCGTCGGCGCGGTAGCGGGCGGCGTCCATCGAGCCCGCGCCGACGACGGGCTTGACGACGAGGTCGCCCTCGGGCAGCGCCGGGGCGTCGCCGACCTCCACGACCCGGCTCTCGACGACCGGCACGCCGCGGCGCGCCAGGTCGATCAGGTAGCGCTTGTCCGAGGAGTAGGCGACGACCGGGTAGGGGTTGAGCAGCCGGGGCACGGCCCGGGCCCAGGCGAGGAACGCCTCGGGCCGGGCCGTGTAGTCCCACGTCGAGCGGATGACGACCAGCGCGTCGCCCCACTCCTCGGTCGGGTCGTCCCACACCGCGAGACGGGCCTCGAGGCCCTCAGCGGCCAGCGCGTCGAGCAGCGGCGGGCTGTCGGGGTCGACCCGGTCGCCGGCGCACGTGGCGACGAGGACCCTCACGGGAGGAAGAGCAGGGTGGCGTGCTGGGCCCAGGCGGCGACCGGACCCGGCCACACGCCGAAGACCAGCGCCACGGCCACCCCGGCGAGGATGGCGACGCCCGTGGCGCGCGGCACGGCCACCCGCGCGGCCCCGTCCTCGGCGTCCTCGGCCACGAGCACCATCACCCAGCGCAGGTAGAAGGCCGCGGCGATCGCCGCCGAGAGCAGCGCGACCAGGGCGAGCGCCCCGCCGCCCGAGGCGAGGGTCGCCGAGAGCACCGCGTACTTCGCGTAGAAGCCGACCGTGAGGGGCGCCCCGAGCTGGCTGAGCAGCAAGACGACGAGCGCCCCGCCGAGCCACGGCTGGCGCCTCGCCAGGCCCCGGTAGGCGTCGATCGAGTGGCGGGTGTCGCCGACGCCGCCGGCCAGGGTCACCACGGCGAAGGTCGCCACCACCACCGGCGCGTAGGTGAGGACGTAGAAGAGCGTCCCGGCCGCGCCCTGGGCGGTGCCGGTCCACACGCCGAGCAGCATGAAGCCGGCCTGGTTGATCGAGGAGTAGGCGAGCAGGCGCTTCACGTCGCGCTGGGCGAGGCCGAGGACGGCGCCCACCACGCAGGTCGCGATTACCAGGGCGTAGAGGATGGGCCGCCACGTGTCGAGCTGGGTGCCCAGGGCCGAGACGAGCACGCGCACCAGGGCGAGGAACGCCCCGACCTTCACGATCGAGGCCATGAGCCCGGTGACCGGCGTGGGCGAGCCCTGGTAGACGTCGGGCGACCACTGGTGGAACGGCACGGCCGCCACCTTGAAGCCGAAGCCCACGAGCAGCAGCGCCCCACCGGCGTAGAGGAGCCCGGGGCGCAGCACCACGTTGGTGCCGAGGAAGTAGGCGATCGAGCTGAGGTTCGTCGAGCCGGTCGCGCCGTAGACGAGGGCCGCCCCGTAGATGAAGATCGCCGAGGCGAACCCGCCGAGGAGGAAGTACTTCAGGGCCGCCTCGGACGAGCCGGTGCGGTGGCGGTCGAAGCCGGCGAGCACGTAGAGCCCGAGCGAGAGCGTCTCGAGGCCCAAGAAGACGACGATGAGGTCGTTGGCCTGGACCATGAGCAGCGCCCCGGCGCTCGAGGCCAGCGCGAGCACCGGCACCTCGGCGCCGAGCACGCGGGCGCGCGCGCCCCAGTCGTGCACCACGAGGGCGCTGAGGGCGAGGGCGACCGCGACCGCGACGGTCCCCACGACCGCGAAGCCGTCGAGCACCACGGCGTGGGCGACCGTGGTCGTCGCCCCGTGGTCGGCCACGTAGGACCACTGGACGGCGGCCTCGACGACGACGGCCACGCACGTGGCGAGCACCACCGCGAGCGGGGCCGCGGGGCGAAGCGGCCGCGGGGCGAGGGCGCTCATCACCATCAGCACGACGGCGGCGCCGAAGGTCGTGAGCACCGGCAGCAGGGCCAGGTAGTGGATCGAGGGAATCGTGAGGCTCACCGGTGCACCGCCGCGATCTCGTGGGCCACCAGCCGGTCGACCGAGGGCGCGATCCGGCTGAGCACCGGCTGGGGGAAGACGCCGAGCGCCACCACGAGCACCACGACCGGGACCATGACCCAGCGCTCGGCGGCGCGGGCGTCCTCGAGGTGCTCGTTGGGGCCGTGCGCGCGCCCGTGGAAGACGCGCTGGAAGGCCCAGAGCAGGTAGGCGGCCGAGGCCAGCACGCCCAGCGTGGCGAACGCCGCCCACCAGGCGTGGGTGGCGAAGGTGCCGATGAGGATGAGGTACTCGCTCACGAAGCCCGAGAGGCCCGGCAGGCCGATCGAGGCCATCATCACGACGGTGAAGAGGGCCGCGAGCACCGGGGCCGGCCCCTGGAGGCCGGCGAGGTCGCGGATCTGGTAGCTGGCGCGGCGACGCTCGATGAACCCGATGAGCAAGAAGAACCCGGCGGTGATCACGCCGTGGTTGAACATCAAGAGGATCGCCCCCTCGGTGGCGATCGCCGAGCCGCTCATCACCCCGAGGGTGATGAAGCCCATCTGGGCGAGCGAGGAGTAGGCGACGAGCCGCTTGAGGTCGGGGGTGGCGCAGGCGACGAACGAGCCGTAGAGCACGCCG
>NCBE01000073.1 GCA_002255565.1 Actinobacteria bacterium 21-73-9 | reverse complement strand
ACGGTTACCCCTTGCCCTTGTCTGTGCCCTTGCCGACCCCACTCGTCCGTGGAGCCTGTGGTGGAGAGATGACGTCGCCGAGAGAAAGGGCCCGAGCGGCTGAGAAGGGCGGAGTCACCGACGCAACCGCGCGGGTCCCGCTCCGCAGGCCCCTACCTCGACTTCAATGACCTTGCACTAGGAGAAGCCTGCCTCACGACACCGGAAGAAAGCGTGCAACATCATCGCCCGGTACGTCACCGGCCTCACGCTTCGCGGAAGCCACACTTCCCCGCGTTTCACCGCCCGAGTTAGCTATCGACGCTCCGGACCTTCCGGATGGCGCAAACTCTACGTGTCGTTCATCAACGGACCAACAAGGATTAGACACCTTCGATTTGCCTCAAGTTCTGCCGTAACGCAATGGTGGTGGGGAGAACGGCCCCTGGCGAGCCCCGAGGATCCCGCCACGTCCCGGACTCTCGGAAGAAACCGAGTGTGACGAGGCACGACGCAGCCCTCCTTGGCGGAGAGTATCGGTTCCCCACTCGTCAGTCCGACCAGCCCGGCGCCTCGCGCGTCGAATGGTCGGCACCGACTCGGGGACACCTTTACTCATCAGGCTGCATGGGGTCGTTACACGCGGTGGCTACTCGCCCGGACCTACTGCGAACCCGCCGAATGAGGCCATGAACTACGACGTTGTGGTTCGGCACTTCTAGGTCAAGGTCTCGCGTCCTCGGCGGGACGTGGGTAGTTCAGGACCCTCGAAGTTGCAGGGGAGCGGGTGGCACGGCACCTCGCTGTTCGTGTTGGGTTAGCGCGAACGTCCCAGGTCGCCGTTCCGTGGGAGCGGGAGGGTCGTCGACGTTTCGACCGAGATGCAGGTTGACGCTGACGAGAAGTGGGTCACCGTTCCCTGGTGGTGCGGTGGCGACGGGTGTGCCTGTGCGAAACGTCGTGGGCGACTCCCGCGGCAGTGCCGCCGCACCGTCCGGTCGCATCGAGGCCTTGACACCGGGCTCTGCTCCGAGCCGATGAGGGCCTGGTGCCGCCAACGGTAGAGAGTTCTCGCCCCAATCGAGAACTCCGCGGCCAGGGATCTCACATCCTCGCCGGCGAGCATCCGGTCACGGTTCGCGCGACGAAGTTCCGCCGAGTAGTGCTTGGGCATGTCGGGCTCCTTCCCGATCACTGCCAAGTTGTCACATAACTGGGCCACCGCACGGGGAACAGGTCACTTGGAGCGGGCGACGGGAATCGAACCCGCGTTCTCAGCTTGGGAAGCTGATGTTCTGCCGCTGAACTACACCCGCAAGGCCCACAATGGTACCAAGTCGGCCCGGACCGGTCGACGGGCTACTCCCCGGCGGGGTCGTCGGTCCCCGAGGCCGGTTCGGGGTGGTGGGTCATTCCCCCGATATCGAGACTCCGCCCGATGCCCGAGCCGAGCACGATCGAGTTGGGGATCTTGAGGACGCCGTCCTCGGTCTTCACCGTAACGTAGGTGAGGCCGATCCCGAGAACCAGCACGTCCATCGTCCCGACGACGCCTGATCGGATGCGGATGGTGTCGCCAACGACGAAGGGCCGGGCGAAGAGCAGCACCACGGCGGCGAAGACGTTGGCGAGGCTCTGCTGGGCGGCGATGCCGAGCACTACGCCCACGAGGCCCGCCCCGACGAGGAGGTGGGTCAGCGACAGCCCCAACGTGCCGAAGAACGAGAAGATGATGACGAGGTACCCGAAGCCGCTCGCGACCAGTCGGAGCGAGGCCCCCGCCCCGAGGTTCCGCCCAGTCGCGACGACCCGTCCGAGTGCCGTCGCCAGGTGGCGTACGGCGTAGGAGCCGACGAGGACGACCACGATCGCGCTGACCCACGCGATGACCCGCTGGTGGAGCGCCGCGTGGGCGACCCGGCCGAGCGAGGCTCCGACGGTGACCGCGGCGATCGTGACCGCGAGGGCGGCGAAGCCGACTACCCACTCGTGGGCCACGCTGTGGCGCAGGTTGAGCGGGTCGCGTCGGCTCACCGGTCCAGTGTACGAAGCCCCCCGGCGGCGCGAGATCCCGGCACGGGGGCGAGGCGCCGCCCGTAGGGTGGGCCGACGAGCGAGGGAGGCACCGTGGCCGACGACGTCATCGTGACCGAGGGTCTGACCAAGGTCTACCCGGGCATGGACGTGCCCGCCGTCGACCGCCTCGACCTCGCGGTGAGCGCCGGTGAGGTCTTCGGACTGCTCGGTCCCAACGGGGCGGGCAAGACCACGACGGCCGGCATCCTCACGACGCGCGTCGTGCCGAGTGCGGGCCGCGCCTTCGTCGCGGGGATCGACGTCGTTCGCCACCCGGCGCTCGTCAAGCAGGTCTCGGGCATCGTCTCCCAGCAGAACACCCTCGACCGCCAGCTCAGCGTCTGGGAGAACCTCTACTTCCACGGCCGGCTGTTCGGGATGGGGGGACCGGCGAGTCGCGCGCGGGCCGACGAGCTCCTCGAGTCGTTCTCACTTTCGAAATGGGCGAAGGCGTCGGTGTACGCGCTCTCGGGCGGCATGGCCCAGCGGCTCATGGTCGCCCGGGCCATCTTCCACCGCCCGGCCGTGCTCTTCCTCGACGAGCCCACGGCCGGGCTCGACCCCCAGAGCCGCCTCGCCCTCTGGGAGATGCTCGAGGAGCTCAACCGTGAGGGCCAGACGGTCGTCCTCACGACCCACTACATGGAAGAAGCGGACCAGCTCTGCGACCGGGTCGCGATCATGGACCACGGCCACGTCCTCGCCCTCGACACCCCCGACGCCCTCAAGCGCTCGACCGGGGCCGACACCATCGTGACCGTGAAGGTGGACCGCGACGGGGAGCGGCTCGCGGCCGCGCTCGCCCGGGAGCTCGAGGGCGTCGTCTCGACCCGGGTCGCCGGTGACGTCGTGACGCTCCAGGTGCGCGGTACCGAGCGGCTCGTCCCGCGCACGGTCGACGTCGCCGAGGGCGAGGGCGTCGGTGTGCTCGACCTGGCGGTTGCCGAGCCCTCGCTCGAGACCGTCTTCATCAACCTGACCGGCAAGGAGCTGCGCGAATGACGACGCTTCGCATCGAGACCCACCCCACGCGCTCGGCCGCGACGGCGAGCCGCGCCGCGCTCGGCGGGCTGGTCCTGCGCGACCTCACGGTCCTGAGGAAGACCTTCGGGGAGTTCGTGCTGCGCACGCTCATCCAGCCGTTCCTGCTCTGTTTCGTCTTCCTCTACGTCTTCCCCAAGATCGGCCAGGCCGTCGGGGGATCGGGCACCGGCGCCGCGGGCTTCGCCACGATCCTCGTGCCCGGGGTCGTCGGGATCTCGATCATGTTCCAGGGCGTCCAGTCGATCGCCCTGGCGATGGCCCAGGAGTTCGGCTTCACCCGCGAGATCGAGGACCGGGTCCAGGCGCCGTGCCCCATCTGGCTGGTGGCCGTGTCGAAGGTCCTCTCGGGCAGCGTCCAGGGGGTCATCGCCGCCGCCATCGTCTTTCCGATCGCGGCGGTCGTGCACGCGGCCGGGGTGACCGCCACGGTGGACCTCCACTGGCTCGAGATCGTGACCCTGGTGCCGCTGGCGTGCGTGGCGATGGCGAGCCTGGGCCTCGTGCTCGGGACGTCCTTCGAGCCGCGCAACATCGGCCTGATGTTCGGCTTCGTCGTCCTGCCGATCACCTTCCTCGGGGGGACGTACTACCCCTGGACCCACCTCGCGCCGGTCACGATCGGCCACGTCCACTGGCTCCAGGCGCTCGTGCTGTTGAATCCCCTGATCTACGTGAACGAGGGGATGCGGGCCGCCTTCACCAACGCCCCCCACATGCACCTCTACGTGGTCTATCCGGTGCTCGTCGGCTTCGCGACCCTCTTCCTCTCGATCGGGCTGCGCAACTTCCGTCGCCGGGTCCTCTCCTAGTCCTAGGCCCCCGGAGGGCCTCTAACCAGCGAGTATCGTCGGTCCGATGGTGCTCTCGGACCGGTCCATCAGAGAGGCGCTGGCGAGCGGACGCCTCGTCGTCGAGCCGACGAGCGACGACTGCATCCAGCCGAGCTCGGTCGACGTGCACGTCGACCGCTACTTCCGGGTCTTTCGCAACCACACCCAGCGGGTCATCGACGTGCGCGAGGCCCAGGAGGACCTGACCGAGCTGATCGACGTGGGCGAGGACGAGCCGATGATCCTGCACCCGGGCGAGTTCATGCTCGGATCCACCACCGAGCGCATCGGCCTGCCCGACGACCTCGTGGGACGGCTCGACGGCAAGTCCTCGCTCGGACGCCTCGGGCTCGTCATCCACTCGACGGCCGGGTTCATCGACGCCGGCTGGGACGGCCACATCACCCTCGAGCTCTCCAACGTGGCCAACCTGCCGATCACCCTCTACCCGGGGATGAAGATCGGCCAGATCTCCTTCTTCGAGATGACGACGGCGGCCGAGCGCCCCTACGGCGCGCGGGGGCTGGGCTCGAAGTACAAGGGCCAGCGCGGCCCCACCCCGAGCCGCTACTCGGAGAACTTCGAGCCGAGCGAGAGGGGCTGAGCGTGCTCGCGCGGATCGTCATCGGGCTCGCGATCACCGGGGCCTGCTTCGCGGTCGCCGGCCGGCGCTTCTACTGGCTGAGCCGGCTCATCCGCTCGGGCCGACCCGCGCCCGAGCGCCGCCCGACCCTCGCGCGGGCGACCGAGGTCGAGGTCGTCGAGGTCGCCGGCCAGCGCAAGCTCCTGCGCTGGACCATCCCGGGCGTCGCGCACTTCTTCACGATGTGGGGCTTCACGATCCTGCTCGCCACCATCGTCGAGGCCTACGGGGCCCTCTTCGAGCGCAACTTCCACATCCCGCTCATCGGCACCGACAACTGGCTCGCCTTCTTAGAGGACTTCTTCGCGACGGCCGTGCTCGTCGCGCTCGTCGTCTTTTCGATCATCCGGCTGGTGAACGCCCCCGCGCGCAAGGAGCGCCAGAGCCGCTTCTACGGCAGCCACACCGGGGCGGCCTGGCTGACGCTGCTGCTCATCGGCCTCGTCATCGTCACGCTCCTGGTCTACCGGGGCGCGCAGATCGACACCGGCCACTTCCCGTTCATGCACTCGGGCTGGGTGGGCTACGCCCCGCTCCAGGCCTCGCGGGGCTTCGCCTCGCTCGCCTCACCGTGGGCCTTCGCCTCGAAGGTGGTGGCGGGCTGGCTCGCCCCCCTGGGGGTCGGGGTGAACACGGTCCTCGAGGCGGTCTTCGTGCTCGCGAACATCGCCGTGATCGCGGGATTCCTCGTCTTCGTCTCGTACTCCAAGCACCTGCACATCTTCATGGCGCCCGTGAACGTCGCCTTCTCGCGTCGTCCCCGAGCCCTCGGCGGGCTCGACAAGACCCCCGACATGGACATGGAGCACGTCACCGAGGACACGGTCTTCGGCGCGGGCAAGATCGAGGACTTCACCTGGAAGCAGCTGCTGGACCTCGCCACCTGCACCGAGTGCGGGCGGTGCCAGAGCGTCTGCCCGGCCTGGACGACCGGCAAGCCCCTCAGCCCCAAGCTGCTCGTGATGGGCCTGCGCGACACGATGTTCGCCTCGGCCGACCGCCTGCTCAGCGGCGCCGAGGGCGAGGTCGCGACCCTCGTGCCCACGACGATCGACCCCGACGTGCTGTGGTCGTGCACGACGTGCGGCAGCTGCGTCGAGCAGTGCCCGGTCGACATCGAGCACGTGGACGCCATCATCGACATGCGCCGCTACGAGGTGCTGATGGAGAGCCGGTTCCCCAGCGAGGCGGCGCTGCTGCTGCGCAACATGGAGAACCAGGGCGACCCCTGGGGGCTCGGGGCGAGCAAGCGCACCGAGTGGCTCGGCGCCCTCGACTTCGAGGTGCCGATCGTCGAGGGGGAGATCCCCGAGGACCTCGAGTACCTCTACTGGGTCGGCTGCGCGGGGGCGCTCGACGAGCGCGGCCGCGCCCAGATCGTCTCCACGGCGCGCATGCTGCACCGGGCCGGGGTCGCCTTCGGGATCCTCGGCCCGCGCGAGTCCTGCACCGGCGACCCGGCTCGGCGCATGGGTAACGAGTACCTCTTCCAGGAGATGGCCAAGGCGAACATCGAGACCCTGAAGAGCGCGAAGGTCACCAAGGTCGTCGCCAGCTGCCCGCACTGCTTCAACACGATCAAGAACGAGTACCCGGCCCTCGGCGGGGAGTTCGAGGTGATCCACCACTCCGAGCTGCTGGGTCACCTCGTCGCCACGGGCCGGCTCACCCCGGGGGTCAACTTCACCGGGACCGTCACCTACCACGACCCGTGCTACCTCGGGCGCCATAACCGGGTCTTCGACGAGCCCCGCGCCGTCCTCGACGCGGTGCCCGGGGCCAGGTCCATCGAGATGCGCCGCCACCGCGAGCGGGGGTTCTGCTGCGGCGCCGGCGGCGCGCGGATGTGGATGGAGGAGTCGATCGGCAAGCGCGTGAATCTCGAGCGCACCGAGGAGGCGCTCGCGACCGGCGCCGACGTCATCTCGACCGCGTGCCCTTTCTGCATGATCATGCTCGACGACGCGGTGAAGGCCTCGGGTCGGGGTGACGACGTCGCCGTGCTCGACATCAGCCAGGTGGTCGAGCGCTCGTTGACCTAGGGGGCCCGCGGCGCTCGCCGCGCCGGCCGGTCCGCCCCTGGGCGCCAGGAGCTCGCCGGCGAGTCGTCGAACGGGCCCCTCGAGCGCCGACAGCCAGCGCACGGCCAGGACGTCGTCGAGCCCCAGCCACTCCACCCGGTCGTGGCTGTCCTCCGCCTCTTGGTGGGCGAGCGTCGCGGAGGGCTCGCCGACGACCTCGGCGAGGCGCAAGGCGGCGACCACGTCGTGGTGCCCGTCGGGCCGCTCGTACGACCACCGGGCGAGCTCGATGGTCTCCCCCGGCGGCACCGAGACGCCCGTCTCTTCGAACACCTCACGCGCGAGAGCCGCATCGATCGTCTCCCCCGGTCCCGGGCGTCCGCCGGGCAGGTCCCCTCGACCGGCCGACGCCCCCTCGGCGACGCGCACCGCGAGAAGGGTGCGGCCGCGGACCACGAGCGCCCGCTGGGCGAAGCGCACGAGGGAGACCTCTGACACGGGGGAGAGTCTGACGGGCCGAGGGCGTCGAGCGCGCGACGGCTCCGGCCCGGGTACAGCTAGCCCCAGAAGACGCCCGTGGGGTCGCGCTCGAGCGCGTCGAGCACCTCCTCGAGGGGGCCGGCGGGGGCCTCTTCGAACCGGTGCCAGCGCTCGTCGCGGTCGGACCAGAAGAGGGTCCACTCGTCGAGGGCCGGGTCGAAGCGCAGCTGGGCGATCCGCACCTCGGCCCAGGCCGGGCCGCGCTCGCCGCGCCACGGCGGACGGTACTCGTAGACGGTGACCGACCGACCCTTGGCGCGCGCCTCGACGCGGACCTGGTCGGAGAGCTCGCCGGGCACGCGCGCGTCGCAGTACGCCGTGATGCGCGCCAGTTCGTCGTGGGGCAGGTCGCTCACCGACCCGAGGGTACGCCGGGGACGCCGGCGACGCCCGGGACCATCCGACCTATTGCGAAGGGTGCCGCGAGCCGTTCCTGGGCGTCTCCTCAGGGGCGGGAGCGTTCACACCGGCGAAACACGTCGCTAACGGCGCCGAAACGCCCGGCTGGGAGCCTGGGGCCACGTCGAGGCCACCGTCGTCCTCTCGAAGGAAGGAGGAGACCGTGCTCTGGGCTGCGAACACTCCGTACCCGAGTTGGCTGAACCCCGGGGACAACACCTGGCAGCTCGTGGCCGCGACCCTGGTCGGGCTGATGAGCCTGCCGGGCATCGCCGTGCTCTACGGCGGGCTGGTGCGCAAGAAGTGGATCGTGAACACGATGCTCATGGTGTTCTCGGGCTTCTCGCTCACCCTCGTCGTGTGGATGCTCTGGGGCTACAACATGGCCTTCGGCCCGCTCGCCCACTTCGGACCGACGGGGTCGTTCTGGAGCGGCTTCATCGGCCACTTCACGCCGCTCTCCACGGCCGGCAGCGAGCAGGGTCAGGCCGTGTCGGGGGCGAACTCGGTGATCCCCTTCCACTTCTCGACCGCGACGCTCGCGTACTTCCAGTTCGTCTTCGCCGCCATCACCCCGCTGCTCTTCCTCGGCGGGCTCGTGGGCCGGCTCAAGTTCAAGGCGTGGCTGCTCATCGTGCCGCTGTGGATCACCCTGATCTACACGGTGAACGCCGCCCTGCTCTGGGGCGGGGGGTTCTTCGCCCAAAAGGGCGCGGTCGACTACTCCGGCGGGTACGTCATCCACCTCTCGGCGGGCGTGGCGGCCTTCGTCGGGGCGGCCATCGTCGGGCCGCGGCGCTGGCAGGACCGGGAGAACGCCTTCCCCTCGAACCTGATGATGGTGGCGATCGGCGCGGGCATCCTGTGGCTCGGCTGGAACGGCTTCAACGGCGGCGACCCGTTCTACGCGGGCGCCGACGCGGCCTCGGCCGTCCTCAACACCAACGTGGCGACGGCCGCGGCCCTGCTCACCTGGCTCTTCTGGGACATGTTCGCCTCCCGGCAGAAGAAGCCGACGTTCCTCGGGGCGATCAACGGGATGATCTGCGGGCTGGTGGCGATCACGCCCTCGGCCGGCTGGGTGAACGGCGTGGGGGCCCTGCTCGTCGGGCTCATCGCCTCGAGCGTCGTCTGGTTCGCCTGGAACTACGTCTCGAGGCTGCGCCCGTTCTCCAAGGTCGACGACGCCCTGGGGGTCGTCTACACCCACGGCTTCGCCGGGCTCACCGGCGGACTCCTGGTGGGCCTGCTCGCCGACCCCAAGATGGTCGAGTACGGGGTGACCGGTGCTCACTTCAAGGGGGCGGGCTCGTTCAGCGTCGGCGGGTGGTTCTTCACCCACTCCTTCCACCAGCTCTGGGAGCAGTTCCTGGCGGCGGCCTGGATCATCTGCTACACGGGTATCGGGACGGCCGTCATCTTCTACGTGGTGAAGAAGCTCGTCGGACTGCGCGAGGACGACCTCACGCTGCGCGACGGCGACATCGCCATCCACGAGGAGGAGGCCTTCCCCGAGCCGACCTTCGGCGAGCCCGTGGCCTCGCCGAGCCACCTGCACCCCGACAACGTCTGATTGGAGAGATAACCGTGAAGCTCGTCACCGCCGTCATCAAGCCGTTCAAGCTCGACGAGGTCAAAGAGGCCGTCAAGGCCGCCGGCATCTCGGGCATGACCGTCACCCCGTCGCGCGGCTTCGGCCGCACCGGCAGCCACATCGAGATCTACCGGGGCAAGGAGTACGAGTTCGACTTCGTCGACAAGGTGCGCTGCGAGATCGTCTGCGACGACGACCAGGTCGACGAGCTC
>NCBE01000158.1 GCA_002255565.1 Actinobacteria bacterium 21-73-9 | reverse complement strand
ACCGAGACGTCGGAGTAGATGAGGTCGAAGGTCGCCGACTGGTTGTCCCCCAGGGTCAAGGTGCGCGGGGGCTGGTTGGCCTGGGGCGGGGACAAGAACGCGCCCGAGGTCGTGGCGTTGGGCGCGTCGGTCGCCGTCGTGGCGATGAGCCCGCCCTGGCCGTCGAGCAGCGTGAGGCGCGGCCACCCCCTCAGCGTGCAGCTGCCCGGGGTGTTCTTGGTGACCGTCACACTCGCGTAGACGTCGCCGCCCGCGCCCTGGCCCTGGTTGAAGCGTCCCGAGAAGTCCCCCGCCGCGCACGCCGCCGGACCCGCCGTGGTCGTCGTCACCGCCGGCACGCTCGTCGTCGTGCTCGGCGACGACGTCGTGGTCGTCGAACTCGAGCTTGAGCCGATCGCGTGGCGGCTTATCGTGTAGATGACCACGAAGGCGAAGAAGAGCGCGAGCCCCTTGAGCGCTCGGCTCACTTACCGAAGTCCTCGGGGTCCACCCGGTCGAGGAACGCGCGCAACTCGGCCACCAGGTCGGCCTCGTCGGCGACGTCGATGACCGGGGCCTCCTCGTCCTCCTCCTCGGAGAGGTCCATGACGCGCCCCTCGCTCGCCATGAGGGCGTCGCTCACGAGGATCGGGGCCCCCACCCGCAGAGCGAGCGCCACGGCGTCGCTCGGGCGCGCGCTCACCACGACCTCCTCGCTCCCACGCAGCATCCGCAGGTTCGCGTAGAACGTCCCGGCGACGAGCTCGGTGATCTCCACCGAGAACAGGCGCGCGCCGAGCGCGGTGATTACGTGGCCCATGAGGTCGTGGCTCATCGGGCGCGGCGCCTCGACCCCCTGGAGGGCGTAGGCGATGGCCGCCGCCTCGGGGGTGCCCACGAAGATCGGCAGCACGCGGTCGCCGGCGACCTCCTCGAGCAGCAACAGGGGCGTGGCCGAACCCACGTCGACGCGCACCGCCCTCAGCACGACCTCGATCACGGTTCCAGCCTAGGCCCCGGGGGGAACGAGGGCGCGGGCGGCGACCTCGCGCTCGAGCTCGCGCGCCACCAGTTCGGCGCGCAGCGCCGCGACCTGGCCGGCCACCTCGACGAGCCGCTCGCCGGGCGCCTCCGGGTGGGCCCACACGGGCCCGGCGATCTCGGCGACCACGCCGACCTCGCGCTCGGCCACCCGCCCGAGGGCGCGCACCTGGCGCGGGTCGGCCCCGCGCGCGAGCAGGTCGCGCACCGCGCGCACCACGCGCACGTCGCGGTCGTCGTAGCGGGCCTGCCCGTCGACGATCTTCGGGGTGAGGATCCCGAGCGCCAGCACCTGGTTGAGCTCGTCGGGCGTGAGCCCGCTCTCGACGAGCAGCTCGGCGACCGAGCGAGGACCCGAGGCGACGTCCGCGACCGCGTCCCCGGACGCGTCCTCGTCCTCGGGTTCGGGCCGGGGCTCGACCGGTCGAACGACCGTCAGGGTGCGCGCGGGCGCGGGGGCCGGGGCGACGACCGCCGGGGCCAGCGCCTCGCGCGCCGCGACCCTGGCCGTGGCGACGGGGCCGTCGGCGAGCAGGCCCTGCTCGATGAGGCGCAGGCGCACCACCCGCAACGGGACGAACTCCTCCTGGGCGAGCCGGATGGCCTCGCGCAGACAGGCCACGTCGCGCTCGGAGTAGAGCCGGTAGCCCTTGCGACTGCGGCTCGGGCGCACGAGGCCCTTGTCCTCGTAGTAGCGGATCTTGGAGAGCTCCAGGTCGGGGAAGTCGCGCCGCAGGCGCGCGTGGACCTCCCCGATACGCATCGTTCCCTGCTCGAGGGTCATGAGTTCGCCTCCCAGAACACGAGCTTGAACTTCCCAATCTGGACCTCGTCGGCCGAGTGGAGCGTGGTCTCTTCCACCCGGCGGCCGTTGACGTAGGTGCCGTTGAGCGAGTTGAGGTCACGCAGCGTGATTCGCCCGCTCGCGGTGCGCGTGAAGACCGCGTGATGGCGCGAGACCGAGACGTCGTCGAGCAGGATCTCGCTCGACTCGTGGCGCCCGACGGCGGTGACGTCGCCCTTGAGCTCGATGCGCGCGCCCGCCTCGGGACCGGCCGCGATCACGAGCTCGTCGCCGTGCTCCCCACCCGGTCCGCGCCACGCCTCGGGGTGCAGGGTGTCGGGCGCGTGCACCACCGGCACCGCCACCGTCTCGGGTGAGGACGTCGCGTGCTGGGGCGCGCCGCAGGCCCAACAGAAGTTGGCGTTGGCGTTGAGGATCTCCCCACAGCGACGGCAGTTCACGGCGCCCAGACTAGTTAACCCCCGCCCGGCTCGCCGGGGCCGAGGGGAGCCCGCTCAGTGGCCGGTCAGCGCCTCGTAGCCGGCCGCGTCGAGCAGTCCGTCGTACTCCGCGCTCGAGGCGACCTCGATCTCGCAGAGCCAGCCCTCACCGTAGGGGTCGGCGTTGACGAGCTCGGGCGACTGGCGCAGCGCCTCGTTCACCCGGCCCGACCCTCGATCAGGGCGCGCCGGGCCGGGCCGACGTAGCCGGCGGCGACCACCCAGGCCAGGGCCAGGCCGAGCACCCCGAGGACGTAGCCGGCGACCCGTCCGTCACGCTGCCAGCCGGTGAGGGCGGCGTGGTGGGGGTTCGAGCAGAGCAGGAAGAGCGGGTACGTCGTCATCAGGGCGAACGTCGACACCTTGCCCCACCACAGCACGTCGATCCGCCGGGCACCCAGGGCGGCGATCACCAGGGTCACCGCCGAGACGATCACCTCGCGCGCCAGGGTCAGGCCGGCGAACCACCACGGCACCGCGCCCACCACGGCCACCGACACCAGTCCCGCGACCACGAGGATCCGATCGGCCGTCGGGTCGAGGACCTTGCCGAGGGCCGAGACCTGGTGCAGCCGTCGGGCGAGGTACCCGTCCACCCAGTCCGTCGCCCCGAGCACGCCGAGCAGCCACGCCGCGATGGCGCGATGGTCGGTGGCGAGCACCAAAAAGAGGTACACCGGGATCGCGAGCAGGCGCACCCCGGTGACGGCGTTGGGCCAGGTGGCCCAGCCCCGCTCGCTCGCCTCGTCGGCCGTCGCCACCTAGGCGACGGTGACGGACTCGTCCAGGTAGACGTCCTGGACGGTGCGGATGACCTCCGCGCCCTCGGCGAGCGGCCGCTGGAAGGCCTTGCGGCCGACGATCAGACCCTGTCCCCCGGCGCGCTTGTTGATCACCGCGGTGCGCACGGCGTCGGCGAGGTCGTCGACGCCCTTGGACTCCCCGCCCGAGTTGATCAGCCCGACGCGCCCGGCGTAGCAGTTGACGACCTGCCAGCGCGTGAGGTCGACCGGGTGGTCGGTCGTGAGCTCGCTGTAGACGCGCGGGTCGGTCTTGCCGAACTTGAGCACGTTGTAGCCGCCGTTCACGGTGGGCTGCTTCTGCTTGATGATGTCGGCCTCGATCGTCACGCCCACGTGGTTGGCCTGTCCGGTGAGGTCCGCCGACACGGCGTAGTCGACGCCGTCGCGCTTGAAGGCGTCGTTGCGCAGGTAGCACCACAGCACCGTGAACAGCCCCGCGCGGTGGGCCTCGGCGAAGGCCGCCGACACCTCCTCGATCTGGCGGGCCGACTCGGGGGAGCCGAAGTAGACGGTCGCGCCCACCCCCACCGCGCCGAGGTCGATCGCCTGGCGCACCGAGGCGAAGGGGCGCTGGTCGTAGGTGTTGGGGTAGCGCAGCAGGTCGTTGTGGTTGAGCTTGACGATGAAGGGGATCTTGTGCGCGTAGCGGCGCGCGACGATCCCGAGGCCCCCGAGCGTCGTGGCGATGGCGTTGCACCCCGCCTCGATCGCCAGGTCGCAGAGCCGCGCGGGGTCGAAGTACTCGGGGTTGGGCGAGAAGCTCGCGGCGGCCGAGTGCTCGATTCCCTGGTCGACCGGGAGGATCGACACGTAGCCGGTGCCGGCCAGGCGGCCGTGGCCGTAGAGGGTCCCCAGGTTGCGTAGCACGGCCGGGCTCCGGTCGCTCGCCGCGAAAACCCGGTCGAGGAAGTCCGGGCCCGGCAGGGTCAGGCGGTCCTTGGGGAAGGCGCTCGCCGTGTGGCCGAGGAGGCCCTCGGCCTCGTCGCCGAGCAGTGACACGATGTCCATGGCACGACACTACCCCTGGCCCGATTCGTCGCCCGAGGCCTCGGTACGCTGGCGCGATGGACGACGCGTACCGCGACTCGCTCTCACGGCGCCTGCGCGCCGTGCACCACCTCTACCGCGGGGCGTGCGCCACCATGAGCCTCGAGCAGGTGAACGCCGTGACGGCGCCCACCACCCTGCCGATCGCCTTCTCCCTCGTCCACCAGCTCCTCATCGAGGACGTGAGCCGGGCCCTGTGCGGCGGGCCCGCGCCCCTGTGCGCGCCCGACGCCCTCGAGCCCCTGGGACTTGAGGTCCCCGACCACGGCAAGGAGCGCCCGGTCGAAGAGATGATGGCCCAGCGCATCGGCGACTACGGCGCCTTCTGCGCCCTCCAAGGAAGGGTGTTCGCCACCACCGAGGCCTACGTGGCGGCGGTGGGGCCCGCGACGTTCGACGAGGTCCTCGTCGCCGCCCCCTACCCCGAGCGCCTCGCCCGCACCTTCTCCGCCCTCGTGGGCGCCGAGCGGGGCATCACCCGCTCCGACGCCCTCGAGTGCTGGGTCTACCAGCACGCCGTGCGCCACCTCGGCGAGATCGAGCACGCCCGCTCCCTCGTGGGGCTCGGGGGGATGACGAGCTAGTCGACCCGGCGCTTGGTCGAGGTCGGCGTCGCGCGCCGCTTGCGGTTCTTGCGCACGGCGTGGCCCACCTCGCCCAGGCGCGCGGCCGCGTCGTAGGCCTCGGGTTCGGCCGACACCCTTCTTCGCGGCCCCGGCCTTGACGAGCAGGTCGATCGCCTCGGGAAAGCGCCGCTCGTCGGCCCACGCGCCCGCGAGCACGATGCGCGCCTCGGCGAGCACGTCGGCCGAGGGCTCGGACTCGACGATCTCGGCGTAGACGCGCTCGACGGCGCGCGCGTGGCGCAGGGCCCGCTCGGCGTCCATCACGAGCGGCAGGTGCTCGGCGTCCCCGGTGATCTCGAAGTGGGCGCGCAACTGGGCCCGCGCGATCGCCCAGCGCTCGGCCCGGTAGGCCGCGAGTCCGGCGAGCTCGCGCACCGCGCCGACCCCCGGCACGAGGTCGGCGACGGCGCGCGCGTGGCGCAGGGCCTCCTCGTAGCGGTGGCGGTCGTAGGCCTCGGCGGCCTTGGTCAGATCGGTGACCGCTCGCTCGCGGGCGTGGGCGGTGCCGATGAAGGCGCGGCGCACCTCACTCGTGAGGTCGCCGGGCAGCGCGTAGGGCGCGCGCGGCCGCCGAGGCTCGCTCGGTCGCTCGCTCCGCGGGGTGTCCTCGCGTACCCACTCGGCGATGGGTGCCGGAGCCGCGGTGTCCGGGCGCCGCGACGCTGTCCCCTCGGCGTCGCCCATGGCCGCCGCGCCGCGTCGGGCAAGACCCCCCCAACCCTTGGCGCGCGCGACGCGCTCGATCTCTTGACGGCGGCGCTCCTCGGGCGACAGGGCGCGGGGACGGCGTGCCGCCGGGCCGGTGCGCGCCCGAGTCGGGCGAAACTCCTCCCGCGCCGGACGCCCGGTCGAGCGAGCCCCAGAGTCTCCGTTCCCCGGTCGGGCCGGACGTCCCGGGCGCTCGGCGTCGCGGGGTGCCCGGGGGCGGCCCTCGGAGCGATCGTCGTAGGGGCGAGGGCCCCGGGCGGGTCGGCCCTCACGGGACTCGTAGGGGCGCCGAGAGCCGCTCGAGGGGCGCG
>NCBE01000072.1 GCA_002255565.1 Actinobacteria bacterium 21-73-9 | reverse complement strand
GTCGACCACGAGGGGCCGGGCGTCGCCTGGGTGCGCGACGTCGCCCCCGGCGACGAGGTGGTCACGATCGGGCCCCGGGGCAAGATCGCCCTCGACCCGGCGGCGGCCTGGCACCTCTTCTGCGGGGACCTGAGCGCCCTGGGCGCCTTCTCGCGCATGGTCGAGGCGATCGCGCCCGGTCGCGGCGCGCTCGTCGCCCTCGAGGTCGACGCGCTCGACGACGCGCGCTCGCCGGCCCCGCCCGAGGGGGTCGACCTGCGCCTCGTCCTCGCCGAGCGGGCCGGGCGGGCGCCCTCGGACCCCGAGGGCCTCACGCGCGCCCTCGCCACCCTCGAGCTGCCGCCCGGGCCGGGCCACGCCTACCTCTTCGGGGAGTTCCACGTGGTGCGCGCGCTGCGCGCGCTCCTCGCCGATCGCGGCCTGGCCGAGACGGCGATCAGCCACAAGGCCTACTGGCGCGCCGGGCGGGCCAACGCCGACCACGGCGAGCCCGACAAGTCCGAACCGGCCTAGAGGACGGCGACCACCGCGAGGACGACGGGCTGGCGCCGGTAGCGCTGGCCGAGGAGGCGCCCGGCGGCGCGCTGGGCGACCTTGGAGAGGGCGTCGGCGTCGAGGACGCCCTCGGCCAGCGCGTCGGCCAGCGCGTCACGGACCTCGCGCTCGAGGTGGGTGACGACGTCGCCGTCGCGCTCGCCCTCGAACCAGCCGCGCGTGGTCACGCTCACCGGCGCGGCCAGCTCGGCCGCGTGGCGGTCGACGGCCGACGAGACGAGGACGACCCCGTACTCGGCGAGCATGCGCCGCTCCTCGAGGGGGCGCTCGTCGAGGTCGCCGGTGGTGCCGTCGATGTAGTGCAGTCCGGCCGGGACCTTGCCGGCGCGCCGGATGCCCTTGGCGCCGACCTCGATCTGGTCGCCGTCCTCGCAGACGAGCACGTCCTTCGCGGCGAGGCCCATCGAGCG
Source organism: Actinobacteria bacterium 21-73-9 (assembly GCA_002255565.1). Lineage (GTDB taxonomy): Bacteria > Actinomycetota > Acidimicrobiia > Acidimicrobiales > RAAP-2 > RAAP-2. Next base: position 9,416 of record NCBE01000072.1, on the reverse strand, counting down.
GGCCAGCTCGGCGTGGTGGACGAGGTGGCGGTACTCCCCGTGGACCGGCACGAAGGCGCGCGGACGCACCAGCTGGTGCAAGGTGCGCAGCTCGCCCTGGCGGCCGTGGCCCGAGGCGTGGACGTTCTCCTGGGAGGAGTCGATCACCTCGGTGCCCTCGCGGTGCAGGTCGTCGATGACCCGCCCGACCGACCACTCGTTACCCGGGATGGGGTGCGACGAGAGGATGATGGTGTCCTCGACGCCCACCGAGAAGCCCCGGGCGTCGCCGCGGCTCAGCCGCGACAGCACCGCCAGGGGCTCGCCCTGGCTGCCCGTGCACACCACGCACACCTCACCCGGCGCGTACCGGCCGATCTCCTCGACGTCGATGAGGTCGGCGGAGTCCACCCGCAGGAGGTGGAGCTTGCGGGCCAGCTTCACGTTGGCCTCCATCGAGCGTCCCATGAAGGCGATCCGCCGACCGGTCAGGTGCGCGGCGTCGGCGATCTGCTGGATCCGGTGGATGTGGCTCGCGAAGCAGGCCACCACCAGTCGGCGCTCGGGCCGCTCGAGGAAGAGTCGGCGCAGCGCCACCCCCACGCTCGACTCCGACGCGGTGAAGCCCGGCTCCTCGGCGTTGGTCGAGTCGGCGAGCAGCAGGGCGACGCCCTCTTCACCCAGCGCCGCCAGGCGACCGAGGTCGGTGCGCCGCCCGTCGATCGGGGAGGCGTCGAGCTTGAAGTCGCCCGAGTGCACCACGACCCCGACGCTCGTGTGGAAGGCCAGCGCGTGGGCGCTCGGCACCGAGTGGGTGACCGGGATGAACTCGACCTCGAAGGGGCCGATCCGGCGCCGCTCGAGGTCGGCCACCTCGATGAACTCGATCCGGCCGAGGCCCTTGGCCTCGGCCAGGCGGTGGCGGGCGAAGCCGAGCGCGAGGGCGCTGCCGTAGAGGGGGACGTTCACCTCGCGCAGCAGGTAGCGCAGCGCGCCGGTGTGGTCCTCGTGCCCGTGGGTGAGCACGATCCCGTCGACGCGGTCGCGCCGTTCGACGAGCCAGCGGAAGTCCGGCAAGATGAGGTCGACCCCGTACATGTTGGGCTCGGGGAACATCAGGCCCGCGTCGACCACGACGATGCGCCCGTCCTGCTCGAGGGCCATGCAGTTGCGGCCGATCTCCCCCAGGCCGCCGAGGAAGGTGACCCGCAGCCCCTTAGGCACGCGCCGCCTGCAGCTCCCCGACCACCCGGGCGGCCGCGGCGTTCAGCGTGGGGTCGCTCGCCGAGTGGGGCAGCCGGCACTCGCCCACGGCGAAGCCGAGGAACCGGAGCGCGGCCTTGGTCGGCATCGGGTTCGGGTAGGCCTCGGAGCTCTCGAAGGCGTAGCTCTCGGCGAGGCGCTCGTTGACCTTGCGGGCCTTGGACCACTTGTCGCGCTCGACGGCGCCAACCATCGCGACGAACTCGGCGCCGGCCCAGTGGGCCGCCACCGAGACCACCCCGACCGCCCCCACGGCGAGGAAGGGCAGGGTCAGGCTGTCGTCGCCCGAGTAGAGGTCGAGCCGGTCCCCGAGCTGGGCCTTGACCCGAGCCGCCGCCGGGAGGTCGCCCGAGGCGTCCTTCAACGCGACGATGTTCGTGTGCTGGCGACAGAGCTCGATGGTGGTCGCCGTGGCGATCTTGCGCCCGGTGCGCGAGGGGACGTCGTAGAGCATCACCGGCAGGGGCGTGCTCTCGGCGACCGCGCCGAGGTGGGCGATGAGCCCGGCCTGGTTCGGTCGGGCGTAGGCCGGGGTCGTGGCCAGCACGCCGGCCACCCCGGTGGCGCGCACCTGGGCCGTGAGGGCGACCGAGGCGCGCGTGCTGGCGAAGGTCGATCCCGCGACGACCGGGACCGTCACGGCCTCGGCGACCGCCGCGAAGAGGCTCAGCTTCTCGTCGTCGGTGAGCGACGAGCCCTCGCCGGTCGAGCCGCCGACCACGAGTCCCTCGCTGCCCTGGCCCACCACGAAGCGGGCCACCTCGCGCGCCACGTCGTAGTCGACGCCGCCGTCGGGGGCGAACGGCGTGACGAGGGCCGTGAGGACGCGTCCGAACAGGGGTTCCACGAGACGAACCTACCAGTCGGGCCGGCCCGGCCGGTGGCTGGCCCGATTAGTCGACGAGCGAGCCCAGTCCCTCGACGAGCCCGGGTGACGCCGTGACCTTCGAGAGGGCCAGCGCGACCCCGGCGACGAAGCTCTGGCGGTCGTAGGAGTCGTGGCGCAGGGTGAGTCCCTCGCCCGGCGAGCCGAAGAGGACCTCCTCGTGGGCGACGAGTCCCGGCAGGCGCACCGCGTGGATGCGCACGCCCTCGGGTCCCTCGGCGCCGCGGGCGTGGGCCAGGGTCTCGTGCGTGGTCGGGTCCCGCATCGCGGGCCGCCCGGCCGCGGAGCGCGCCGCGGCGATCGCGCGCGCGGTCGCGAGCGCCGTGCCCGAGGGGGCGTCGGCCTTGCGGTCGTGGTGGAGCTCGATCACCTCGACCCGATCGAAGTACGGCGCGGCGAGCGCGGCGAAGCGCTCGACGAGCACCGCCCCAAGGGCGAAGTTCGCCGCCACGACGACCCCGACCTCGCGCGCGGTCGCCTCGAGGGCGTGACGCTCGCGATCCCCGAGGCCGGTCGCCCCCACGACGAGCGGGACCCGGTGGGAGGCGCACCAGCGCGCCGAGGCGAGGACGCCCTCGGACGAGGAGAAGTCGACGACGGCCCCGACCGTGCCGGGCTCGATCGCCTCGAGGGCGACCCGGTGGGTCGCGCCGAAGAGCGCATCGGGCTGTTCGCGGTCCACTAGCACGGCGATCGCGTGGCCGCGCTCCGCGAGGCCCTCGGCCAGCGCCTGGCCCATGCGCCCCGCGCCGCCGACGATCGCCAGTCGCGTCACGGCGCGACCTTACCGCGACGGCGTCGACGCACCCGCCACCCGCTCACGACGCCGGCCCACCCCGCGATCGTCGCGAGGCTGCCCACGCTCGCGAGCTCGATGGAGGGCGCGTGGTAGTGGAAGTGCACGACCCACCGTCCGCTCGGCACGTCGACGGCGACGACGAGCCCGCGGCGATAGGGCTTCAACTCGCGCGTCGCCCCGGTCACGACGTTGCGCGCGGTCGCGCGCCACCCCGGCAGGTACGCCGTCGAGCGCTCGAGCACGAGGGGGCCGCGCGCGCGGACGCTCACCCACGAGTCGCCCCACGGCGCGGTCGCCACGCGGGTCACCCGGCCCGCGCCGCTCGCGACCCACGCGCGCGGCGCGAGGGTGGACGCGCGCAGGACCGCGTAGGCGTCGTGGGTCGCCACGAGCCGCCACCCCCGTCCCGACAGGGCGAAGTCGAACCGGCTGTCGAGCTGGAAGATCCCCGGATGGACCGCGTGGGTCGTGACCGCGAGGTCGGCGACGTCGACGCCCCCCGGGGCGCTCACCTCGAGCCCGGCCGCCTCGATGGGCCTCGGCGCGCGCACGAGCGCCGTCGCGGCCGTCCCCGACGCGCGCCAGGTCACCGGCAGCGGCCGGCCCGAGGCGGAGAGGAACCGGACGCGCAGCGTCCCGGTCGCCAGGGTGTGACCCGCGGGGGCGCGCAGGGTGAGCGACGCGACGTCGAGGACCTGGCCGAAGGCGCGGGTGACGCTGGGCGCGCGCCGGTACCCCCGGCACGACGAGGGCCGGGGTGAGTCGGCGGTCCCGGGCTGGGCGAGGATCTGGGTCGCCACGACGATCGTCGAGAGCCGCAGCGGCGCGAAGACCCCGCGCGCGAGCGCGCAGGGGTCGAGCCAGTTCTGCGGGTGGGTCCCGGTCGCGGAGTCGTAGTACGTGGCGAGCAGCGACCCGTAGCCCTGGACGCTCGCCAGGCGGGTGAAGACGTTCATGTTGGGCTGGCCGAGCGCGCGATAGCTCTCGGTGTGGGTGCCCTGGTAGTCGACGAGCGCGAAGCGGCCGCGGGGGCCCAGCACCGAGAGGGCGTAGGCGCGCGAGGCTTCGCGCGGTCCGGGACCGCCGACGAGGCCGGTCGAGGTGAGCAGGGAGAAGGCGAGCAGGTCGACCACGCAGACCGCGACGAGGGCGTGGCGCAGGTGGCGCCAACGGGCCCCGGCGAGGACGAGCAGCGCGCTCGCCAGGCCGAGCGCCACGAAGACGGCGTCGGCCCCGGTGAGCCTCGCGGCGAGCGGCGCGCCACCGCTCGTGATGCCCGCCCAGCGCACGAGCGCGGGCCCGTCGACGATCTCGACGGCCGACAGGGCCGCCACGGCGAGCGCCGGCAGGGCCGTCACCCACCGGGCGAGCGGCCCGAGACCGGCGCCGCGTCGGTCGCCCGCGCTGAGCCGGTCGAGCCACCAGGCGAGCACGACGGCGAGGGCCAGGTCGACCAGGGCCACGTTGCGGCTCTGCAGGCGCGTCGAGCCGAAGAGGGGCAGCGCCCGGAAGAGGTGCCCGGCGGGGGTGAAGTTGCCCCAGGTGGCGAAGAGCCCCACCACGAGGAGGGTCACGTAGAGGGTGAGGTCGCGCTCGGTTCCCACCCAGCCCCGCCGGGTGAGACGGGTCGCGTAGGCGAACAGGGCGCACAGCGCGACCACCCCGACGTAGCCGGTGACCTCGGGCAGGTTGTAGTTGGCGAAGAACCCCGCCTGGTGGAACGCGCCGTTGCCCCCGAGCAGGTCGGGGTTGAGCAGCAGGAGCGTCCAGCGAACCGGCAGCGACCCCGCGCCGAAGAACGGGTAGGAGATCGCGTGGCGCTGGGAGACCGAGATGAACGACCAGCCCGGCAGGACCTGGACGAGGCCGATCCCGACGCCGCCCACGAAGCCCGTCGCGAGGGTCGCGAGGTAGGCCAGCCTCCCGCGGGCCCCGCGCGGACGCGACGAGCTCGCGAGCACGAGGACGCCCACCCCGCCCACGAGGCTCACCAGCTCGGCGTCGGCGATCGCCCGGGGCTCCCCGGTGAGAAAGACGAGCCCCCAGAGCCCCGCGACCGCGAGCGCGTAGGGCGCGCACGCCCAGGCGAGCTCGCGCGGGGGCGTCGACGGACCCGCCGCGGCCAGCCGGCGCCCGAGCCCGACGAAGGCGACGAGCAGCCAGGGCAAGAGCGCGTAGCCCTGGATGACCCCCAGGTGGACGGCCTGGCCGACCATCGCCCCGCCGTAGGCGTAGACGAGGGCGGCGACACCGCTCGCCCCCGCGACCAGGCCGAGCCCGCGCGCGAGCACGTAGACCCCGATCGCCCCGGCCGCGTAGACGGCGATCATGTTGATCGTCCAGGCGACGAGCGGCGGCAGGATCGCGAAGAGCAGGGTGAGCGGGAAGAGGGCTCCCGCGTTCATCGCCCCGAGCAGCGGGGTCCCCGAGTCGGTGAGCGGGTTGAGCAGCGGGAGGTGACCGCCCCAGAGCTGGCGACCCGCCAGCACGCGCAGCGGGAAGTTCTGGATGAGGTTGTCGGCGTCGATGCTCGGGTGCCCGAGCAGCGCCGGCACCACGAACAGGACGACGGGCAGCGCGACGAGCGCCGTCACCCAGGCGCGGTCGCGCCGCCCCCAGCCGGGGGCGGGCGCGACCGCGATCAGGTCGGCGTCGGCCGGGTCACGTCCCTCACCGTCCGACACGGCCGCGGGGCGCTAGCGGCGACGGGGCCGCGAGCGGCGGCGGCCCTCCCCCTCGCCCTCGCTGAGGACTGGGCCCCCGGGCCCGAGGTCGCCGATCTCCCCGGCGAGCTCGGCCTCGAAGGCGTCCTCGAACGACGAGGGTCGGGCGCTTCCCCGACCGGAGTCGCGTCCGGAGTCGCGAGCGCCGTCCCGTCTCGAGTCGCGCCCGGAGTCGCGTGCGCCGTCACGTCCCGAGTCGCGGCCGGAGTCGCGACGGCCCTCGGAGCGCGGACGGCTCTCTTCCACCTCGGGGAAGTCCCCGACGAGCGAGAGCGAGACCTTGCCCTGGGGGTCGATGTCGTCGACCTTCACCTCGAGCGCCTGGCCGAGCTCGAGGACGTCCTCGACCTGGCCGATCCGCCGGCCGCCGTTGAGCGGGGCCATCTTCGAGATGTGCAGCAGGCCGTCGCGGCCGGGCAGCAGGTTCACGAAGGCGCCGAACTTGGCGATCGAGACCACGCGACCCTCGTAGACCGCGCCCACGTCGGCGGTGGGCGGGTCGAGGATGAGCGCGATGCGCCGGCGGGCCTCTTCGACCGCGTGGCCGTCCTTGGCACCGATGGTGACGGTGCCCACCACCCCGTTGTCGTCGACGGCGATGTCGGCGCCGGTCTCCTGCTGGAGGGTGTTGATGACCTTGCCCTTGGGCCCGATGACCTCGCCGATCTTGTCGACGGGGATCTCCATCGTGACGATCTTGGGCGCCATCTCCGAGACCTCCGTGCGCGGCTCGGGGATCGTCGAGGTGATGACCTCGAGGATCTGGAGGCGGGCCTCCTTGGCCTGGTGCAGCGCGCGCGCCAGCACGTCGGCCGGCAGCCCGTCGATCTTCGTGTCGAGCTGCAGCGCCGTGACGGCGTCGGCCGAGCCGGCGACCTTGAAGTCCATGTCGCCGAAGGCGTCCTCCGAGCCCAGGATGTCGGTCAGGGTGACGTACTCGCCCCCGTCGTAGACCAGGCCCATCGCGATCCCGGCCACGGGGGCCTTGATCGGCACGCCGGCCGCCATGAGCGAGAGCGTCGAGCCGCAGACCGAGGCCATCGAGGTCGAGCCGTTGGACTGCATGACGTCGCTCACCACGCGCACGGTGTAGGGGAACTCCTCCTCGCTCGGCAGCACCGGGACGAGCGCGCGCTCGGCCAGCATGCCGTGGCCGATCTCGCGCCGCTTGGGCGCGCCGACCCGGCCGGTCTCACCGGTCGAGTAGGGCGGGAAGTTGTAGTGGTGCATGTAGCGCCGGTACTCGTCCGGGGTGATCGTGTCGACGAGCTGGCGCATGCGGGGCATGGCCAGAGTCGACACGTTGACGACCTGGGTCTCGCCGCGCTGGAAGAGCGCCGAACCGTGGGTCATCGGGAAGAGGTCGATCGCGGCCGAGAGGGGGCGGATGTCGGTGACGCCGCGCCCGTCGGTGCGCACGCCCTCGTCGACGATGCGCCGGCGCACCATCTGCTTGGTCATCGCCTTGACGGCGGCCTTGATCTCGCCGGCGCGACCCTCGAACTCGCTCGCCAGCTCCTCGGTGATCCACGCGGTCGCCGCGTCGAGCGCGGCGTTGCGCTCGGCCTTGGAGACGAGCTCGTTGGCCTCGAGGAGGCGGGCGCTCCCGACGGCCTCGACCCGGGCGAAGACGTCGTCGCCATAGTCGACCACCGGGGTGAAGGGGAACGGGGGCAGCGGGCCGCGGGCGGCCACGAACTCGCGCACCAACTCGCGCTGGAGGTTGATCGCCTCGCGGATCCAGAGCTTCGAGGCCTCGAGGCCGGCCGCGAGGACCTCCTCGGTGACCTTGGGGGCGCCCTGGGCGTAGCGCTCGAAGGAGCCCTCGGTCCCGCCGGCCTCGACCATCATGATGGCCACGTCGGACTCGACCGAGTCGTTGAGGGCGCGGCCCGCGACGACCAGCTCGAAGCTCGCCTCGTCACCCTCGACGAAGGTGGGGTGCGGGACCCACTCGCCCTCGGTGGTGTAGGCCATGCGCACCGCGCCGATGGGCCCGTCGAAGGGGATCCCCGAGATCATGAGCGCCGCGCTGGCCGCGTTGATCGCGAGGATGTCGTGGGGGTTCTCCTGGTCGGCCGAGAAGACGGTGCCGACGACCTGGACCTCGTTGCGGAAGCCCTTGGGGAACGACGGGCGCAGCGGCCGGTCGATCAGTCGGCAGATCAAGATGGCCTGGTCCGAGAGCCGGCCCTCGCGGCGGAAGAAGGCGCCCGGGATCTTGCCCGCGGCGTAGGCCCGCTCCTCGATGTCGACGGTCAGCGGGAAGAAGTCCATGCCCTCGCGCACGGAACGGGCGGCCGTGACGGTGGCGAGGACCATGGTGCCGCCGAGGCGCGCGAGCACCGCGCCGTCGGCGAGCTGGGCGAGGCGTCCGGCTTCGAACGACAACTCCTTGTCGGTGCCCGTGATGGGGCTACTCACGCGAATCGCGTCAGTCATGGGATCTCCTTGGTGTCTGGCGACACTCCGCTCGAATCCCAGTGGGCGATCGCCGCCCGGGGGCGGTGCTCCTCCACTGGCCTTCGAGGCCCGGATGTGTCGGCCCCGCCACGCGGCGGGGCTACCGGTTAGCGACGAATCCCGAGTCGACCGATCAAACTCCGGTACCGCTCCACGTCGCTGCCCTGGACGTAGTCCAGGAGGCGTCGGCGCTGACCGATGAGCTTCATCAGCCCACGGCGGGTGTGGTGGTCACCCTTGTGGGCCTTGAGGTGCTCGGTGAGGTGAGCGATCCGCTCGGTGAGCAGAGCCTTGGTTGGGTCGGGGTCTCGGCGTGAGCCGTCCGAGACGACCCACTCGATCAGCGTCGCTGACCGACGTCCCACCTTAGCAGTTCGGCCCTCTCGGCCGTGGCGCCCCCCGCGAGGGACCGGGTCGCCGCGACGTCGAGGGCGATGCGCCGGGCGAGCGCGGCCCCGTCGGCGAACACCTCCTGGTCACGCAGGCGCGCGAGGAAGGCCAGGTCCACCTCGGCGCCGTAGAGGTCGCCGGTGAAGTCCAGCACGTGGGCCTCCACCAGGCGCGCCCCGTCCTCGTAGTACTGGGGCCTCGTCCCCACCGAGACCGCGGCGGCGCGCCACTCGCCCGGGGCGACCCGGGCCAGCGCGGCGTAGACCCCGTCGGCGGGCAGCTGCTGGAGGGGATCGAGGTCGAGGTTGGCCGTCGCGAAGCCCAGCTCGCGGCCCCGGGCGTCGCCCGGGGCGACGCGCCCGCGCAGCGCGAAGGGGCGCCCGAGGACCCGGGCCGCCTCGAGGACGTCGCCCTCGTCGAGGGCGTGTCGCACGGCCGTGGAGCTGAAGCGCCCGCCCTCGCCCACGATGCCCAGCCCCTCGGCGCTGAAGCCGGCGCGCGCGCCCCGCTCGACGAGGCGCGAGAGGTCGCCCTCGCGGTCTCGCCCGAAGCGGAAGTCCTCACCGACCACGACGGCGGCCGCGTGGACCTCGCCCACGAGGACCCGCGCGACGAAGTCGTCGGCGCCCTCGTGGGCGAGGTCGTGCGAGAAGGTCACGACCCGGATCCGCTCGATCCCCAGGGTCGAGAGGCCCTCGAGTCGCTGGGCGAGGGTCTGGAGGCGGCGGGGGGCCCGCTCGGGCGCGAGCACCACCGCCGGCGGCGGGTCGAAGGTGACGACCGCGGGCACGAGCCCGCGCTCGAGCGCGCGCGCCCGGACCGTGGCCAGGACGGCCTGGTGGCCGCGGTGCAGGCCGTCGAAGACCCCGACCGCGACCGCGGCCAGACGAGGGTCGGCCGGCCCGTCGCCGTC
>NCBE01000157.1 GCA_002255565.1 Actinobacteria bacterium 21-73-9 | reverse complement strand
GGGTGAGTCCGGGTGAGTCCGAGCGAGCCGAGGCGATCGCCCATCTGATCAACCGCTCCTACGCGAGCGCCCAGCGCGAGCTCTTCGCTCCGACCTCGCCGCGGGTGAGTGCGGAGTCGATCGCGCACGTCATCGCCGAGGGCGAACTCGTGGTCGCCGAACGCGAGGGCGAGGTGGTCGGCGTCGTCCTCGCGCGCGACCTCGACGAGCGCACCGCGTTCTTCGGGATGCTCTCGGTGCCCCCTGAGGCGACCTCGACGGGCGTCGCCCGAGACCTCCTCGACGCTCTCGAGGCCGACGCTGGGGGTCGAGGACTCGACGCAATGGAGCTGGACCTGCTCGTGCCCGAGACCCCGACCCCGCACCAGTCGCGACTCCGGGCGTGGTACGAGCGCAGGGGATACGAGCGCGTGTACGAACGACCCTTCGACGCCGTGGAGCCCGAGGCCGCCACCGCGCTGCGCCAGCCCACCCACCTCGTCCGCTACGCGAAGAGGCTCGTGCGCCCCGGGTAGGGGCAAGGGTGGCCCCGTCTGGATCGATGGAGCGGCGCGCCCGGCTCCCACCGCCGTCGCCGACCCATCCTCCTCGCCGCAGCGACCTCGGCGACGTCGACGGGACGGCAGCGGGCGGGACAGGCTCTCGCGGTCACTCCCCCACCTCGCCGACGTCGGCCCCACCGGGCCCGCCCGCGGCCCCGTGCGGACCGATCACCCGGCGCCGTGCGCGTCGCGTGACGCGCCGAGCCGGTCGATAAGAAGTCGCTAAAGGGACGCGCGTCGGCCGTCCCCGCCCGGGGTCGAGGGCCGAGACCCGTGCTACGTTCGCCAGCGACCGTCGCGCCCGCGACCCACGCCCTAGGAGTCCGGTGGAACACCTCGTCGTCAGCCAGATCAGCCGCCACGGCTACCTGGCCATCTTCCTCCTCATGGTCCTCGAGTCGGCCTGCATCCCGATCCCCTCCGAGGCCGTCATGCTCTTCGGCGGGGCGCTCGCCGGGGGCGTCGTCTTGGCGGGGGTGCACGTGCACCTGAACGTGGTCGCCGTCGCGCTCGCCGGCGCCGTCGGCAACCTCGTGGGCTCGTGGATCGCCTACGCCGTCGGGCGCATCGGAGGACGGCCCCTCATCGAGCGCTACGGCAAGTACATCCTCCTGCGCCCCCACGACCTCGACCGCGCCGAGCGCTTCTTCGCCCGCTACGGCACCCCGGCCGTCCTCATCTCGCGCATCCTGCCGGTCGTGCGCACCTTCATCAGCCTGCCGGCCGGCATCGCGGAGATGCCCCTCGGCACCTTCAGCCTCCTCACCCTCGTCGGCAGCCTGCCCTGGACGTTCGCCCTCGCGCTCGCCGGCGACGCCCTCGCCGCGAACTGGAAGAGCGTGTCCTCGGCCTTCACACCGATCAGCATCGTCGTAGGGGTGCTCATCGTCATCGCCATCGCCTGGTGGGCCGTCCGGCGCCTCGGCTCGCGCGGGCGCCACGCCGCCTAGCTGTCACCGGCCGTGGGCCGAGGACGGCCCCATCGCCTAGGGGACACGAGACCGGGCGAGGGGGCCACGGGCCCTCGCCCTTCGTGTGCGCCCCGTCCACGGGCCAGGGGTCGCCTTGGACCGTCGACGCACGTCGACTAGGGCTTCGTCGATCCGTCCGTCGTGACGTCGTCGACGACGACGTAGCGCGGGTCACTCGGATAGATGAGTTCGACGTCCTCGGGGTGCCACGTGAACTTGTCGTCGTCGCCCGTCGCGGGCGTACGCCCCTTCGTGTCGCTCATGCCACCCCCTCGGAGATGCCCGTTCTAACACGGACGACTCGTCGCGGTACTCGGCCACGGCGCGGGACTGTCCGGCCCGCGACAGGAACCCTTCGTGCGCCGGCGGGCTCGGCGGGCCCCACGATTCGTAGGATGTGTCGATGTCGAGGCCACCCACGCCTGGCGGCAGCCTGATGAACCTGCGCGGGCCGTCGTGAGCGGACCCCTCGACGCGCGCGGCGCGCTCGTGAGCCGCGAGGGGCTCACCCGCCGGGGCCTCGCGCTCGAGTACACGACCCTCGGCTGGAACGTCGTGGGCGTCGTCGTGCTCGCAGTCGCGGCGCTCTCGGCCCGGTCGGTCGCGGTCGCCGGGTTCGGGCTCGACAGCCTGATCGAGATCGGAGCCTCCACGGTCGTCGTCTGGGAGCTCACCGGCGCCGACGAGGGCCGCCGCCAGCGCGCGCTGCGCCTCATCGCCGCCGCCTTCGCCCTCCTCGCCCTCTACCTCCTCGTCCAGGGCGTCCTCGTCCTCGCGACGCGCCACCACGCCGGCCACAGTCCCCTCGGCATCGCCTGGACCGGCGCGACCGCCGTCGCGATGTTCCTCCTCGCCACCGGCAAGGCCCGTACCGGACGGGCGCTCGAGAACCCGGTCCTCATCACCGAGGGCCGCGTGACCCTCGTCGACGGGATACTCGCGACCGCGGTCCTCGTCGGGCTCGTCCTCAACGCGGCGTTGGGGTGGTGGTGGGCCGACCCGGCGGCCGGCTTCGTGCTCGTCTACTACGCGACGCGCGAGTGCGTCGCCATAGTCCGCCACGAGGAGCCGTGAGCGCCGTCACGATCTACGGGGTGTGCGCGGTCACCTTCATGATGGTGATGTACGCCCTCGAGCGGCGCGGGCCCCGCTTCATCCTCGCCTTCGCCCTGGGGTGCGTGCTGTCGTCGATCTACGGCTTCCTCTCGGGGGCGTGGCCCTTCGGGGTCGTCGAGCTCGTCTGGTCGG
>NCBE01000071.1 GCA_002255565.1 Actinobacteria bacterium 21-73-9 | reverse complement strand
CTGACGTGACCGGACTCGATCATCCCGTCGCGCGCCGCGGAGACGGCTTCCTTCGCGCCGCCCTTCGCCGCTCCGATGATCGCTCCGGCCTTGACCCGCGACGGCAAAGCTTCGCCGATGCGCGTGAAGATGGAGCGCGCGCCCTCCGCGCTGCGCCGGCGCCACGTCTCGAGGTCCTCGCGCGCACGCCAGTTCGACGCGACGGGGTTGAGCTCGCGCACGACCACCCCCCGGCACCAGGGGCGCGCCGACTCGTCGTCGTCGGGGGTGACCCCGTAGTTGCCCACGTGGGGGTAGGTGAAGGCGATCACCTGACCGGCGTAGCTGGGGTCGGTGATGACCTCCTGGTAGCCCGAGAGGGCCGTGTTGAAGACGAACTCACCCGTCGAGAGGCCGTCGCGCGGCGCGAAGCCCGCGGCCTCGCCGGCGAAGACCGCGCCGTCCGCGAGCACGAGGTGGGCCGGCTCTCTCACGTCAGCTCCTCGCCGTCGAGCACCACGCGGCCGGACACGAGCAGGGCCCGGGCCCGGCCGGTGAGCTCGCGGCCGTGGTAGGGGGTGTTGCGGGCCCGGCTCGCGAGCTCCTCGCGGCTCGCGCGCCAGCGCCGCCGCGGGTCGAAGACCACGAGGTTGGCGTCCTCGCCCGCGAGAAGCGCGCCGCCGTGCGCGCCGAGCCCCGAGCGGGCGTCGGCGCGGTCGAGCCCGGCGATGCGCGCCGGACGTCGGCTGAGGAGCGCGAAGAAGGCCGCCGCGGCGCCGTCGCCGCCCCCGAGGGCCTCCAGGGTGAGGGCGGCGGCGTGCTCCAGGCCGAGCATCCCGGGAGGCGCCTCGTCGAAGGTGCGGTCCTTGGCCTCGGGCGCGTGGGGCGCGTGGTCGGTCGCGACCGCGTCGATCGCCCCACCCGCGAGGCCCGCGACGAGCGCCTCGACGTCGCCGCGGGGACGCAGCGGCGGGTGGACCTTGAACAGCGGGTCGTAGCCCTCGACCGCGGTCTCGTCGAGGGTCAGGTGGTGGGGGGTCACCTCGCAGGTGACCGGCAGGCCCTCGTCGCGGGCCGCGGTGACGATCGCCAGGGCGCGCGCGCTCGAGAGGTGCATGACGTGCAGCGCGCAGCCGGTGAGGCGCACGAGCTCGACGTCGCGGGCCACCATGAGCTCCTCGGCGAGAGCCGGCCGTCCGACGAGGCCGAGCCGGCCCGAGAGGGCCCCCTCGTGCATCACCCCGTCGGCGGCCAGGCGCTCGTCCTCGCAGTGCTCGGCCAGGCGCACGCCGAGGCCCCTCGCGTACTCCATCGCCCGACGCAGCACCAGGGGGTCCTGAACGCCCCGGCCGTCGTCGGTGAACAAGCGCACGCCGAGCGCGGCCATCTCGGCCATCGGGGCGAGAAGCTCGCCGCGCCGGCCCTGGGTGATGGCCCCGGCGACGGCGACCTCGACGCAGGCCTCGCGCCCGCGCGCCTGGACGAAGGCCACCATCGCCGCGGTGTCGAGCGGGGGCTCGGTGTTGGGCATGGCCACCACCGCGCTGTAGCCGCCCCGGGCGGCGGCCCGCGCCCCGCTCTCGATCGTCTCGGCCTCCTCGTGGCCCGGCTCGCGCAGGTGGGTGTGCAGGTCGACCAGGCCCGGCCCGACCCAGCAGCCGGTCGCGTCGACGACCCTCGCGTCACCCGGCGCCTCGAGGTCGGGTCCGACGACGACGATCCGGCCGTCCTCCACCCCGACGTCGGCGCGCACCGGCCCGTCGGGGCCCACGACCTCGCCCCCGCGCACGACGACCCTCACGCCGCCTCCCGTCCGAGCCCGGCGATCGTGAGATACAGCACGGCCATGCGCACCGGCACACCGTTGGCCACCTGGCGCTCGACGAGCGCGTTCGGGGCGTCGGCGACGGCCGAGTCGATCTCGACCCCGCGGATCATCGGCCCGGGGTGCATCACGAACGCCGTGGGCTTGAGGCGCGCGTGGCGCTCGACCGTGAGGCCGTGGGTGCGGGTGAACTCCGCGAGACCCGGCACGAAGGTGCCGCTGCCGCGCTCGCGCTGCAGGCGCAACAAGCAGACCACGTCGGCCTCGACGAGCGCCTCGTCGAAGTCGCCGGCGACCTCGACCGGCCAGCCCTCCACCCCCGGGGGCAGGAGCGTCCCGGGCGCGGCCAGGCGCACCGTGGCCCCGAGGGTGGTGTAGACGGCGACGTCGCTGCGCGCGACCCGGCTGTGACGGATGTCGCCCACGATGAGGACGTTCAGTCCCTCAAAGAGGGAGGTGCCCGACGCGGGGCCGGTGAGCCCGGCCCGCTCGGCGAGCGCCTGGCGCAGGGTGAAGGCGTCGAGCAGTCCCTGGGTCGGGTGCTGGTGGAGGCCGTCGCCGGCGTTGATCACCCGCACGTGGGGCACGTAGCGCGCGACGGCCTGCGCGGCGCCCGAGGCGGCGTGGCGCATCACGACGGCGTCGATGCCCAGCGCGTCGATGGTGGCGATCGTGTCGCGCAGCGACTCCCCCTTCTTCACGCTCGAAGAGGCGACCGCCAGCGAGAGCACGTCGGCCGAGAGGCGCTTGGCCGCCGTCTCGAAGCTGAGCCGGGTCCGGGTCGACTCCTCGTAGAAGAGCGAGGCCACGACCCGCCCGCGCAGCGCCGGCACCTTCTTGACCTCGCGGCTGTGGACCTCGACGAAGGTCTCGGCGGCGTCGAGGACCTCGAGGACGGCCTCGCGCGACAGGTCCTCGAGCCCGAGGAGGCTCCGCCCGCGGATCGACCCGACGCTCACGACCGCTCCAGCCAGACGCCTTCGAGGGTGGCGCGAACCGACTCCTCGCGGGCCGTGGGGACGTTCTTGCCCACGAAGTCGGCCCGGATGGGCAGTTCTCGGTGCCCGCGGTCGATGAGGACCGCGAGCTGCACGGCGCGCGGCCGGCCCCACTCGACGAGGGCGTTCAGCGCGGCGCGCACGGTGCGCCCGGTGTAGAGGACGTCGTCGACGAGCACCACCACCCGGTCCTCGAGGTCCGGCAGCGCCGTGGCGCCCGAGCCGGTGACGGGCCGCGCCGCCAGGTCGTCGCGGAAGAACGCGACGTCGAGCTGGCCGACCTCGACCCCGGTGGCGCCGATCTCGGCGAGGTCCGAGGCGAGCCGGTCGGCGAGGGCCACCCCGCCGCGCTGGAGGCCGACGACGCAGACGGGCGCCTCGTGGTTGCGCTCGAGGATCTCGTGGGCCATGCGGCGCAGCGCCCGGGCCACGTCAGACGACGACAGGAGGGGTCTCTCGGCCCCGCTCGGGGTGCGCGGGCCCTCGGTGCTCTCGGTCACATCGCCTCCGGTCGTACGGGCCTCACGGGACCCGTTTCACGACGTCGCCGACGATGGTAGCAGAGGCGCTACTCGGTCTCGGAGCTGAACGTCACCGGGCCCTCGACGCTGGCCATCGGCCAGTGGCCCGGACCCTCGAGGGACGACGCGCGTCCGGTGAGCCGGTCGATGATCGCCCCGGCCGACCCCTCGGCGCGGAGCGCCTTACGGATGACGTAGGAGAGCCCCGGCAGGGCCCAGAAGTCCCCGCAGATCCAGAGGATGGCGGCGCCGATCTGCTGGTCGGCGAAGGGCGAGAGCGTCACGCCGGGAACGTGGTTGTAGACGCTGTACCAGCTCGTCGAGGTGAGGATGCTCATCGAGATCGCGAGCATCGTCATGAGCAGGTTGGTCACCAAGATGGCGCTGCCCTGCCAGACGTAGCCCTTCTTCGGGGTCATCGGGAAGGAGGGGACGATCTGGAGCCAGAAGAGGGTCCCCGCCACCACGTAGCTGCCGTGCATCAAGACGATGTGGATGACCGAGTTCGTCTCGGCCAGGTCGAACAGGCGCGGCACGTGCCAGCCGAGCATCACGGCGTTCATGAGCACCAGGGCGAACCACGGGTTGCGCACGAGGCGCCCCAGCGCTCGATACGGACGCGCCCGAGGGCTCAGGTAGAAGAAGCGCCCGGTGGCTCGCCGCCAGCGCACCGGGAGGGCGAAGAGGAGCGGGTTCCACGGCGCCCCCCACACCACGAGGATCGGCACGAAGAACATCAAGATGATGTGCTCGATCATGTGGACGTAGAAGTAGCGGTCGGACCAGTAGTCGATGGGCGAATCGATGGTGAGCAGCAGCAGCGCCAGGCCCGCGTAGAACGCCCACGCGCGCCGGCGACGGGCCCGGCGGTTCTTCTCCGAAGAGCGCCGGGCCAGCCGGTGCAGGCCCAGCTCGTGGGCCGCGACCGTGAGGACCAGCGCGTAGATCGTCGGGTCGAAGCTCCACCCCTGGGTGAGGGCCCTCACGGGGTCCCCCCCGGGCGCCACGGGTGCTGCGTCACGTCCTCGGCCGCCTGGCGCGCGGCGAGCTCGCGCTGGTGCTCCTCCCAGACGGCGAGCATTCCCTGATACTGGGGCTCGACCACGGGCTTGGGCGGCCGACGACGGGCACGAGCCGCCTCGCGCGCGGCGTCGCGTCCCGGGTGCAGGAACTTCCACCACATGTAGACGGCGAAGATCCCGAGGAGGGGCCACTCGAACACGTAGGCCCAGCTGAGCGCGTTGCCACCCTCCGCGCGGTGAAGCTCGATCCAGAACGCGGCGCCGCACAACGCGAGCCCGGTGAGGAGCGTCACGTGCAGGCGCAGGGCCGGCGCGCCGCGCAGGCGGGCCGGCGGTTCGGCGGGGGACGCGCCGCGAGGCGATTCGCTCACGAGTGCGAGGCTACTTCGCGCCCTTCGCCGACTCAACGCCCCGTTCGACGCCCGTGGGCCGGTGCTAGCGTGAGGCCACCGACCATCGCCGAGCGAGAGCGCACGGGAGGAACCCATCTCAGAAATGTCCGAAGCGCAACGCGCCAGCGCGTTCCGCGGGCTCACCGACGAGGAGCGTCGTCGCGCCCTGGCCGAGGGGACGCCCAAGGCGTCGGGCCGCTACGTGGGCCGGTTCGTGTTCGGTCTCGTCCTGCTCGGGGTGACCGGCCTCGTCGCGGACTACTACTTCGGTCAGATGGGCTCAACGCCCGCCGCGCCCGTCACGACGACACCCGCCCCGACGGGCCCGACCCAGCACCTCTCGTCGGGGATAGACGCCTTCATGCGCCTGCACCCGATCGGCGTCCAGCACGCCCCGGGCTTCACCCTCACGGACCAGGCGGGACGGCCGTGGTCCCTCGGCGCGCGCAAGGGCAAGGTCGTGGTGCTCGCGTTCTTCAACGCGACCTGCACCGACGTCTGTCCCGTGCTCGGCGAAGAGATCCGCCGCGCCGACCAGCTCCTCGGCGCGAGGGCCCGCTCGGTGGTCTTCGCCGTGGTGAACACCGACCCCCACCACCTCGGCGTCAGCGCCGACCCCCCGGCGCTCGCTCGCACCGGCCTCGCACGCCTCGCCAACGTCCGCTTCCTGACCGGCCCGCTGTCGACGATCGACCCCGTGTGGTCGGCCTACGGGATCACCGTCACGACCGGCCAGAGGGCGAGTCAGGTGTCGCACAACAACCTGCTCTACTTCGTCGGGCCCGGCGGGGGTCTGGTCGACCTCGCGTCACCCTTCGCCACCGCGACACCGACCGGCTACACGCTGAGCCCCGCCGCGACGGCCCGCTGGGCCGAGGGCATCGCCCAGACCGCCGGTAGTCTCGTCCCGTGAGCGAACGCCTCGACGCCCCCGAGGAGGAGTACGACCCCTCGACGATGCCGGCCCCGTCGTTCACGAACGCGCGCGCGCCGTGGTACCGGCGACCGTGGGTCCTCGTCACCAGCGCCGTGGTGGTCGTCGCGGCGATTTCGGTCGCAACCGACCTTCCCCGGCACATCACCGTCCCCCAGGACGTCGCCGCCCAGAACGCCGTCCTCACCCAGATGAGGGGCGACGCGCGCGAGTGCGCCTTCGCCGTCAAGGAGAGCTTCACGCTCTACGACCGCTTCAGCGCCGGCGCCCTCAGCCCGTCCCAGCTCGCGACCACCAAGACCTACATCGCCGAAGACGAAGTGCCCTGCTCCTTCGCCGGCCAGCCCGTCTACGACCTGACCAACAACATCCAGATCACCCTGACCCCCGCCGGCCACCACATCGACGCCGCCCACACCGCGCTCGACCACTGGATGAGCGGCACCGCCCTCAAGGCCATCGAGGACATCCGTCAGCTGATCGACGGGCCCTCGAACGCCGGACTCAAGGCCAACCTCGCCTACCAGGCCCACGAGCTCGACGTCGAGCGGCTCCACGTGCTCGGCGACATTTCCCAGGCTGAGCGCATCCTCGGGACCGCCCTCGTCACCCCGACGCTGCCCGTCGTGACCCCGCCGGCCGCGGGCTGATCAGCGCTGCGGACCGTAGGAGCCCCTCGTCCGGTCCTCGCGGACCAAGTCGTACATCTCCTCGTCAGGGGTCGACTCCGCCTGGAGCCAGTGGATCAGGTTCCAAAACACGATGGGGATGAAGGTCGCGGCCGAGGCCACCCAGAGCACCCCGGTACTCAGCTCCTTGTCCGCGATGACCGAGACGCCCCGGCCGGCCACGTGGTGAAACACGTGGTACCACCCCGCCCCGGTCATGCCGTCCATGTAGCCGATGATCCAGATCGTCCACATCGAGACCGCGGCCATGAAGATCCGCACCACCCGCTTCATCCCCGGGGAGTGCGGCGGCGACTCCACGAGCGAGAGGAAGAGGGCACCGCCCGCGACGAGGAACGTTAGGCCCTCGAGGAGTCGCCCCCACGAGTGCGCCAAGACGTCGTCCACGACCGGGGTGATCCGCCAGAGGATCTCGAGCGCCGCGAAGGCGACGGTCGCCAGGACCGCCCGGCGCTCTCGCCAGTCCGACTCGCGCCTCGCCCACCAGCGGCTGAACCAGGTCGAGGCGCGATCGCCCGCGAGGAAGGACCGGCCCGCCCGGGTCAGGCGCCAGGGCGATCCGACAACGAGGAGGGCCGGCGCCCAGTACGCGAACACCGCGTACTGCAGGGAGTTCACGTACTCGAAGCGACCGGCCCATCCGTCGAGCGGTGGCAGGACGAAGGCGATCCACACCAGCGCCCCGGCGATCAACGCGGCGTCGCGGACGAACCTCTCCCGAGACGCCATACCGCGCGCCGGCGTCTAGTTCTCGGTGTTGTGGTGGTGGGTCTGGAAGTAGCCCCAGATGCACACCCCGAAAAGAACCCCGAGGAGCACGACCATCGTCTGGACCTGAGGGCCAATGTAGATGTCCACAGCCAAATCTCCTTAGCTCTTCAGATCCCTTAGGCCACGTAGAACATCAAGAAGAACATGATGCTCACGATAGCGACAAAACCCATGTAGTAGGCCATCGAGGACACGTTCGCCCGGAACGAGCGCGCCGTGTGGGCCGAGGAGAGCTCGGGGGTGGTCCCCCCGAGCTCCTTACGCATGCGCAGGACCCGTGCGACCGTCGTCTCCATCCAGTAGGTGGCGAAGATGATCGTCCCGATGTTCATCACCACGAAGCCCATGAACGTCGAGGCGTAGCCGCTCGAGCCGGGGTAGAACGGCAACACCACGAGCTCCCAGATCTGGAAGAACAGCGCGATCAGGCCGGCGCCGACGCCGGTCCATCCCGCGACGAGGAAGTCGGTCGTGAAGCCCCTCTTCAGCCTCCGGTGGCCGTAGATCGCCAGTCCCGCCATCAACAGCAGGCAGATCAGCACGGTCCAGCCGTAGTACAAGGGCGCCAACTGGCCCGGGAGGCGCCACAGGTTGGAGTTGTTGCTCGTCCTCAGGTAGAAGTACGCGAACGCCTCGGACGCGTAGAGGAACGTCGACATCCCGATTGCCAGCCGTCCACCCGTCCAAATCGACCCGATGTGGGCGCGGAACTCGTACTCGCGCTCCTCAGGCGTCTCATTCGGCGCGGTCACCGAGTTCTTGTAGGTGTCTGTCATCTCAGTCATCTCCACTTACTCTTGGACCGAACTGTCGACCGTGCCCGAGGCAGCGCCCGAGGCTGCTCCCCCGCCGAAGTCGGCGTACGCGGGGGCACCGGGCTCGCTGTAGCGGTACGGATCGGTGACGATGACCGGGATCCGCTCGAAGTTGTAGAGCGGGACCGGGTTCGCCGTCTGCCACTCGAGGCCGAGCGAGTCCCACGGGTTCGCCGGAGCCTTCTGCGGGTTGATGATCATCGAGTACATCAGGTTCCAGAAGAACAGCAGGAACGACGCCCCCAGGCAGAACGCGCTGATCGACGAGAAGTCGTTCAGGCCCTGCAGGTTGTGCGCGTACTCGAAGACACGACGTGGCTGACCGAGCAGGCCGATGATGAACATCGGGAAGAAGGTCAGGTTGAAGAAGATGAACATCGTCCAGAAGTGCCAGAGGCCCAGCTTCTTGTTCATCATCCGGCCCGTCATCTTGGGAAGCCAGAAGTACAGACCGGCCATGAAGGCGAAGAGAAGGCCGCCCATGATCGTGTAGTGGAAGTGCGAGAGCACGAAGAAGGAGCCGTGCACCGTCACGTTCACCGGCACGTCCGAGAGGAAGACTCCCGTGATGCCACCGATGAGGAAGTTGAAGTACAGGGCGAGTGAGAACAGCATCGGAATCTCGAGGCGCATCTTGCCCTTGTAGAGCGAGCCCATGCCCACCAGGTAGATGAAGCCGGTCGGGATGGAGATGAGCTCCGTGGTGAGCATGAACAGCGGCCGCATGTCCGGGTTGATGCCGCTCTGGAACAGGTGGTGCTGCCACACGAAGAACGACAGCAGCGCCACGCCCATCATTCCCGCGGCCGCCACCTTGTAGGCGAAGAGCGGCTTTCGGGTGAAGACCGGCACGATCTCGGCCACGATGCCGAAGCCCGGTAGGGCCATGATGTACACCTCGGGATGGCCGAAGAACCAGAAGAGGTTCTCCCACAGGTACGAACTGCCGCCGTGCTCGTTCACGTACAGCGAGGTCAGCACCAGGTGGTCGAGGAGGCCGAAGAGGCCCGCCGTGAACAGGACCGGCGTCGCCAGGGTGAGCAGGGAGGCCGTCGCGAGGATCGACCACACGAACATCGGCACGCGGCTCCAGGTCATCCCCGGGGCCCGGTAGTTGACGATGGTGACCGCGATGTTGAAGCCCGCCGACATCATGCCGATGCCGATCACGGCGAATCCGAACAAGTAGGAGATCATCCCCGGTCCGGCCTGGTTCTGCAACGGCGCGTAGCCCGTCCAGCCCGTCGGGAAGCCCCCGTAGAAGAGGGCCGAGAAGATGACCATGTAGCCGGCGGTGAAGATCCAGAAGCTGAAGGCCTCGATCCGCGGGAAGGCCATCCGCCGCGATCCGATCATCAGCGGCACCAGGTAGTTACCCAGGGGGCCGACGATGATCGACGTCGCCATCATCATCATGATCGTCCCGTGCTCCGAGACGATCTCGATGTAGGTCCCCGGGTTGAAGATGTGCACCGTCGGGTTGAGCAGTTCGGTGCGAATCGCCATGGCGAGCAGGCCACCGGTGAAGAGGAACAAGAGCACGCCCACCACGTACTGCATGCCCACGACCTTGTGGTCGAGGGTGTAGCGGAAGTACTTGCTCAGGCCCGGCGCCGGTGGCTCCTCACGCGCCTCGCGGCCGAAGAGCTTCATGATCGGGTAGTTGAGCGCCCCGATCCCGAGCAGCCATCCGAGGACCATGA
>NCBE01000156.1 GCA_002255565.1 Actinobacteria bacterium 21-73-9 | reverse complement strand
TCACAATCGTTCCTGTCGAAAGAGGTTTACAACTCAGAAAGCCTTCGTCCCTCACGCGGCGTTGCTGCGTCAGGCTTTCGCCCATTGCGCAAGATTCCCTACTGCTGCCTCCCGTAGGAGTCTGGACCGTGTCTCAGTTCCAGTGTGGCTGATCGTCCTCTCAGACCAGCTATCCGTCGTTGCCTTGGTGGGCCGTTACCCCACCAACAAGCTGATGGACCGCGAGCCCCTCCCGAAGCGAAGAACATTTCTTCCCTCGGCCATGCGACCAAGGGGAGGTATTCGGTATTAGCACCGGTTTCCCGGTGTTATCCCGATCTTCGGGGCAGGTTGCTCACGTGTTACTCACCCGTTCGCCACTAGATCTTTCGGAGCAAGCTCCTTGGATCCCGTTCGACTTGCATGTGTTAAGCACGCCGCCAGCGTTCACTCTGAGCCAGAATCAAACTCTCCATCAAGATTTTCCGGGGACGAGTCCCCTCGAAATCAGAAGAGCCAGGCGAGTTAGCTCTAAAACCTCGCCTGACGGGTCTGGGCGCACGGGGTGCCCCCAGACCAAATTGTGTGCGAACGGCGCGTCCTGTTTAGATCAGGCCATCGCCGCCCGTACTGGCTTTTGGCTCTCGTTCTTCCGTTTTCAAGGAGCGACGGCGCACGCGGCTTAGCCGGAGGTGCGCAGTACACCTTCCCGGGTCTCCCCGGGAATCCTCCCCGGGTCTCCCCGGGCAGGGCTACCTACCTTAGCAGGGCCGACAGGCCCGGGCAACATCCCCGGGTCCCCCCGCTGGCAGGATGACCAGACTAGCACGCCGCCCGCGGGCCTCGCTCCTAGGGGCGCGACGCGCGCTCGACGAAGGCGTTCACCGTGCTGATGAGGCGCATCGTGTCAACCGTCGCCGCGCGCGCGTCGAGCAGCGCCTCGGTGCACACGAGGTAGGCGAGGCTCCGGGCCCGGCTCACCGCGACGTTCAGCCGGTTGCGCGAGAAGAGGAACTCCTTGCCCCGGGCGATCTGGTCCTCGCTCGAGGCCGTCATCGAGAAGAAGACGACGACGGCCTCTCGTCCCTGGAACTTGTCCACGGTGCCGACCTCCACCCCGGCGAGTCCGGCCTCGTCGAGCGCGGCGCGAAAGAGCCGGCGCTGGGCGTTGTAGGGCACGACGACCATGAAGTGGGAGTCCTCGAGGACCCGCCCGGCGCCCGCGCGGTCGACGAAGCGCCCGCCCTTCATCGAGCGGATCTGCTCGACGACCAGCCGGACCTCCTCGAGCGAGGCCACCGAGTTGCCCTCGTGCTCGGCGCGCAGCCAGCGCAGCCCCGTCCCGAAGGCGGTCCGCTGGTTCAGGCACGCCTCGTCGCTCTCGAGGCGCCCCTCGTAGAACTGCCGGCTGACGAAGTCGCACACCTCGGGGTGCATGCGGCGCGTGGTGCGCAAGAAGACTCCCCAGTGCTCGGGCAGGGTCGCCCGACCGTTCAGCACGTACTCAAGGACGCTCTGGCCCGACCGGCCCGGGTGCACGGCCTGGGCGACGTTGGCGAGCTGGAGGGGGTCGCCCAGCAAGAGGAGGTTCGACGCGGCCCGCGACATCGCGGCGAGGTCGGCGAGGGAGACCTGCCCGGCCTCGTCGACGATCAACAGGTCCAGCGGCTCACGCGCGAACTCCTCGGCGGCGAAGAGCCACGACGTCCCGCCCACGACCGCCGCCGCGCCCGCGAAGACCTCGGCGCGCTTCTTCGGGTAGTCGATCCCCCGGTCGGGGCCCCGCGGGGCGCGGTTGTCGTCCCAGTGGACGAACGACGCGCCCCCGAGGTCGAGGCCCTCGTCGTGGGCGACCTTGAGCGCCTCTCGCATGAGGTTGTCGATGGCGCTGTGGCTCGGCCCCGTGACCCCCACGCGCTTGGCGTCGCGCACCATCGACACGATGACGTGACCGCCGCGGTAGGTCTTGCCCGTGCCCGGGGGTCCCTGGATCGGCGCGTACGAGTCGTCGAGCCCCTCGACCCACGACACGATCTCCTCGACCCCGTCGCCGAAGGCCGCGCCCGCGTCGCGCCCGGTCACCCGGGGCGCCACGCCGCCGAGGAGGTCGCGCAACGCCGGCGGGGCCCCGGCGATGGAGCCCGCGGCCACGACCCGGCGCGCGACGTCTTGCAGCGCGTCCCACTTCGCCCCCGGGGCCACGGCGCGGTGCAGCGCGAGGGCCCGCGGGAGGGGCCCCTCGTAGGTCCCGGGGGGCTGGACGACCACCTCGCGCGCCTCGGGGTCGTGCCCGCGGACCTCGCCGACGCGCAGCCGTCCCTCCCCGTCGAGGAAGGCGACCTCCTTTCCGGGCTCGTCGAAGTCGCTGTCGACCTCTTGTTTCGGGTAGGCGAAGCGCCAGCACGTGGTCCGCCGTCGGCCCTCGGGGGCCACCTCGCCCGCGAAGCGCAGGTCCCCGATCGCCCCGACCGCCTCGAGGGCGGCGTCGGCGCTCGAGCGCAGGGTCGCGCGCAGGGGCATCTCGGCGGCGGCCTTCTCGCGCGACCAGTAGCTGAGAAGCTGCCCGAGGAGCGCCTCGGGCGAGTCGGGGTCGCCGGCGGCGAGGGTCGCGAGCTCGGCGCGCAGCCCGTCGAGCTGCTCGTTGGCGTTCTCGCGCACGAACTGGGCGACCCGCCAGGTGAGCCCGGCCGGGCGCTGGGCCACCACCCAGTCCCGCAGGGCCTTGGTCGCGACCACGTCGTCGCGGTTGTACGCCTCGATGTTCGCGAGGGGGGCCGGGTCGCGGGTCGCCATGAAGCGCTCGTACTCGACGACGGCCCC
>NCBE01000070.1 GCA_002255565.1 Actinobacteria bacterium 21-73-9 | reverse complement strand
GGATCCGGATGCCGCGGCCATCAGCACGGACCCGTCGTTCACCCACGCGACGCCGGAGAGATACGCCGGGGCGAGTGGTCCCTCGGCGGCGCGCCAGCTCCGTCCGCCGTCGTCGGTGCGCGCGACGCTCTCGAGGCGCTGGTCCGCTTGGGGCATCGTGGTCACGGGGCCATCGTAGTGACGCCCCTAGGGTGGGGCGGTGCCCCGGAGCCGTCCACGCCGCGCCCGCGCTCCGCGGCCGGCCCGCCCGATGGGCTGGGTGGGCTCGCACTTCACGCGCGAGGGGACCCCGAAGAACGCCTACCGCACCGAGGCCGAGGCCAAGGGCGCGGCCCAGCTGGCGTGGACCTTCGACCGGGTCGACCTCGACGCGTACCGCTGCGACTACTGCCACCAATGGCACATCGGGCGCCGTTTCCGCGACGGGTAGCGTCGCGACCGGCCCGTCGGGCAGTATTGAGGGACTCCGCGACGGAAAGGTCACTCATGGCGGTCCAGGCGTACATCTTGATCCAGTCCGAGATCGGCTCGAGTGAGAACGTGGTCGTCGCGACGCGCGCGGTGCCCGGCGTGCTCGAGGCCTTCGAGGTCACCGGTCCCTACGACGTCATCGTGCGCTGCGAGGCCGAGAGCGTGGACGACCTCGGGAAGTTCATCGTGGGCGCCATCCAGAAGGTCCCGGGGATCACCCGGACCCTGACCTGCCCGGTCGTCAACGTCTAGCCGAACGCCCCCGCCTCGCCCAGCGCGCGACGCCGCGCCTCGTCGACGCCCCAGCGGCTGAGCCCCTCGCGCGTCCCCGCCCCCGGGGGCTGGGGGGCCGAGGCGACACCCGCGGGGGTCGAAGAGAAGCGCGGCGCCGGGGCCGGCTGCAGGGGCGGCCCCACGAAGGTGGCGCGCGCCACGTTGTGCGGGTGCTCGGCCGCCTCCGCCGGCGAGAGCACCGGCGAGACGCAGGCGTCGCGGCCCTCGAAGTGCGTCACCCACTCGTCGCGGGTGCGCGTGGCGAAGACCTCGGCGAAGCGGCGCTTCACCCCCGGCCAGCTCGTCCGGTCCATCTGGGCGGGCAGCGCCTCGGGATCGAGGCCGAGCCCGACCACGAGCTCGCGGTAGAAGGGGGCCTCGATGGCCCCGACGGCGACGAGGCCGCCGTCGGCGGCCTCGTAGACCTCGTAGAACGGCGCCCCGGTGTCGAGGATGTTGACCCCGCGCTCGTCGTGCCAGACCCCCGCGTGGCGCAGCGCGTGGGTGAAGGTCATGAGCGACGCCGACCCGTCGACCATCGAGGCGTCCACGACCTGGCCCTCGCCGCTCTCGCGGGCGTGCAGCACCGCGGCGAGCAGGCCGGCGACGAGGTACATCGCCCCCCCGCCGAAGTCGCCCACCAGGTTGAGCGGGGGCACCGGTCGCTCCCCCGCGCGCCCGAGGGGCCACAGGGCGCCCGAGAGGCCGATGTAGTTGATGTCGTGGCCGGCGCGCTGGGCCCACGGTCCGTCCTGTCCGTAGCCGGTCATGCGCGCGTAGACGAGGCGCGGGTTGCGCGAGCGCACCTCGTCGGGCCCGACACCGAGCCGCTCGGCGACCCCCGGGCGGAACCCCTCGATGAGGGCGTCGGCCCGCTCGGCCAACTCGAGCACGAGGTCGCGCCCGGCCGGGCTCTTGAGGTCGAGGGCCACCGAGGGTCTCGAGCGCGCGGTGAGGTCCCAGTGCGCGCCCGCGGGCGCGTCGGGGTCACCGCGCTCGAGGCGCAAGACGTCGGCCCCCATGTCGGCGAGCCACATGGCGGCGAAGGGCCCCGGGCCAATGCCCGCGAGCTCGAGGACCCGCAGCCCGGCGAGTGGGCCGCCCGCCGTCGCGCCCCCTAGTCCCACCAGAGGTCGTGGGCCAGCACCCCGCGACCGACGAGGCCGAGCTGGACCTGGCTCGTGCCCTCGACGATGGTCAGCTGACGCGCGTCGCGGTAGTACATCTCGACCGGGTGGTCCTCCATGTAGCCGGCCGCGCCCAGGAGCTGCACGGCGAGCCCCGAGGCCCGCACGGCCACCTCGGTGGCGTAGTACTTGGCCATCGAGAGCTGGGGGACGTACTCCTTGGTGAAGTGGCCCCGGTCGGCCAGGTCGGCCGCCCGGTAGGTGAGCAGGCGCGCCGCCTCGATCTCGGTCGCGCACTTGGCGATCTCCCACTGGATGCCCTGGAAGTCGGCGATGGTCTTGCCGAAGGCCTCGCGGGACTTCACGTAGTCGACGGCGTACATCAGCGCCCCCTCGGCGAGGCCGAGGCCCCGGGCCGCGACGATCGGGCGCATCGCGTTGAGCGAGAGCATGGCCAGGGCGAAGCCCCCCTGGAGCACGTCCTCGGGTCCCACGCGCACGTCGGCGAAGTTGATCTCGGTGGTGTCGATGCCGCGCACGCCCATCTTGTGGTCGACCCGGGGCCGGGTCACCCCCGGCGCGTGGGCGTCCACCAGGAACGCGCCGATCGAGCGGTGGTCACGGGCCGCGGGGTCGCCGGTCTTGGCGAAGACCACGTACCAGTCGGCCTGCATGCCCCCCGAGATCCAGCACTTGGTGCCGTTGAGGACGAAGCCGCCCTCCACGTCGGGGTCGGGCACGGCCCGCGAGCGCATGCCCGCGACGTCCGATCCCGCGCCCGGCTCCGAGAGGCAGAAGGCGGCGCGGGTCTCCCCGCGCGCCACGCCCGGGAGGTAGCGCTGCTTCTGCTCCTCGGTGCCCGCGATCATGACCGGCCCGGTCGGCAGGCGGGTCAAGAGCAGCATGAGGCCGAGCACGTTGGAGTACTTGGTGACCTCCTCGATGGCGACGGCGAGCCCCGTGATGCCCGCGCCGGAGCCGCCGTAGGCCTCGGGGATGCACAGGCCGAGCAGGTCGGCCGCCTTGAAGGCGTCAAAGACGTCCTGGGGGTACTCACCGCTCAGGTCGATCTCGCGCGCGCGGGGACGGATCCTCTCCTGGGCCAGACGACGGACAGAGAGCTGGAGCTCGGAGAGCTCGGGGGACAGCGTGAAGTCCATGCCCCGAACCTAGCCCGCGGGCCGGGCGCTACAGGTCGTCGACCGAGGCCACCGCGGTGTCGTGCGAGGCGACGAGGACGTCGCGCGCGACGACGCGCGGGGTCACCCGCGTGCCCACCGGGAACTCCGTGACGGCGTCGCTGCGCACGTCCACGCGCAGCATCGACTCACCCACCTCGACCACGAGGCGGGTGGTGGCGCCGAGGAAGCTCTGGCGGACCACCTGGCCCACCCCGCTCGGGTCGGGTGTGAGGGCGACGTCCTCGGGCCGCAGCAGGGCGTCGATCGCGCCCGAGGCGGGAGCGCTGCCGCGCACGGGGCGGCCCTCCCCGAAGACCACCACCTCGCCCCCGCGCACCTCGGCCGGGACGCGACTCGAGATCCCGACGAACTGGGCGACGAAGGCCGTGGCCGGCCGCGCGTAGATCTCGGCCGGCGAGGCGACCTGCTCGATACGGCCCTTGGACATCACGCAGATCCGGTCGGCCATGGAAAGCACCTCCTCCTGGTCGTGGGTGACAAAGACGGTCGTGATCGAGAGACGCTGCTGGAGGGCGCGGATCTGGTCGCGGAGCTCGGCTCGCACGAGGGCGTCGAGGGCGGAGAGCGGCTCGTCGAGCAGGAGGACCCGCGGCTCGATCGCCAGCGCCCGCGCCAGGGCGACGCGCTGCTGCTGGCCACCGGACATCTGGTGGGGATACTTGTCGGCCTGGTCCGCGAGGCCCACCATCTCGAGGAGCTCGGCCGCCTTGGCCCGGCGACTCGCCGTCGACTGACGCCGCATGCGCAGCCCGAAGGCCACGTTGTCGCGGGCGTTCATGTTCGGAAAGAGCGAGTAGCTCTGGAAGACCATGCCCATGTCACGCTTCTGGGCGCTCACGCGCGAGAGGTCGACACCGCCGACGACCACCCGTCCGGCGTCGGGCCGCTCGAAGCCGGCCAGCACCCGCAGCGCGGTCGTCTTGCCGCATCCCGACGGGCCGAGCAGCGCCATGAACTCGCCCGGCTCGATGGAGAGCGTGAGCCCGTCGAGGGCGCGGACCTTGCCGAAGGCTCGCACGAGTCCCTCGAGCAGCACCGGCGCGCCCGAGGGGGCCGAGGGGGCGGGGCGGTCGACCATCGGCGCGTCCTCCGTCTGGGTCACGGGTTCCTCCTAGCCACGCGCGCGACGCCGCTGGGAGCGATCGAGCGACACAATAACCGTGAGCACCACCCAGGTCACGACCAATCCGGCCATCGCCGCGGCGATCTGGATGTGACCGTTGGCCGCGCCGTTGAACTGGACGATCCACACCGGCACCGTGGTCCACAGGTCGAGGCTCGCCATGGTGTACTCCCCGAAGACCATGGCGAGGGTGAGGACGGCCGCCGAGATGAGCGCGGGTCGGATGTTGGGCAGGATGATCCGGGCGAGGGTCGAGTACCAGCGGCCCCCGAGGGAGCGCGACGCCTCCGAGAGGGTCTTCAGGTCGATCGCGATGAGCCCCGCGTCGAGGCTCCGGTAGATGAAGGGCATCGCGAGGATCACGTACATCAGGCTCAGCAGGTACGGCGTGGCCTTGAGCCAGAGCGGCGCCACCGCGAGGACCCCGGCGATGAGGACGATCGGCGGGATCACGATGGGCAGGACCGTGATGAAGTCCATGAGCCGGCGCAGTCGCGGCAGGCGCAGGTGCACGTAGACGGTCGTGGGCACCATCAAGACGACCGCCACGAGCACCGTCGCGATCGCCAGCCTCGTCGAGAGCCACAGGGCCGCCGTGAAGCCCTGCGCCTTGGGCAGCTCCTTCAAGGTGCTCAGCGAGTAGTGGCCGTCGACGCCCTGGAAGCTGAAGCGCAGGCCGGCGTAGATGGGGATGAGGAAGAAGGCCGCGGTCACGACCAGGACGATCCCGCGCCACCAGCGGATCCGCCGGCGGGGGCGGCCGGTCGAGAAGGACGGCACGGGGGCCATCTCCTCGGCCAGCAACTCCAGGCCCGCACTCGGCGCGTCTAGTGGAGCCATCGGCTCGCCCGCTTCTGGACGTAGTTGTAGAGGGTCATGACGGCCGCCAGGATCACCAGCATCCCGAAGGCGATGGCGTAGCCGATGTTCTGGTAGTTCGAGAAGACGTTGCCGTTGATGAAGTTGCCGATCTGGATCGGCGAGAGGGCGATGATGCCCGTCGTGAGCGACTGGGCCGTCGCGTAGGCCGCGAACGCACTGCCGAAGAGGAGGAGCATCCCGCCCAGCACCGACGGCATGAGGACGGGGACGCCCACGTGGCGCCAGTAGCGCCAGCTCGACGCCCCCATGTTCTCGGCCGCCTCGCGCCACGAGGGCCGCAGGCCGACGAGGGCGGGCGTGATCGCGAGGACCATCAGCGGGACCTGGAAGTACATGTAGACGACGGCCACGCCGGAGAACGTGAAGAGGTGGAAGCCCAGTGAGGTGAGGTTGATGTGGACGGCGGCCAGCCAGAGGGTCAGCACCCCGGTCGAGCCCAGGGTTGCCACGAACATGAAGGTGAGGTTGACCCCACCGAAGTTGGCCAGGACCCCCGAGGCCGTGGCCGTCATCCGGCGCAGCCACTGGCTGCGCGAGGTGTGGATGGCGTAGGCCACGAAGACCCCGAAGATGCCGGGAATGATCGAGGTGAGCAGGGCCAGCTTGATCGAGTTCTCGAAGCCGATCAGGTAGATCCCGTGGACGACGGCGGACACGTTCCCGGTCGTCCAGCCCCCGTGGTTTCCGCGGAACGCGTAGTACAAGACACCCAGGGTGGGGATCCCGATGCCCAGGGCCGAGTACAGCAAGAACGGGGCGACCGCCGCCCCGGGCGCGAGACGCCGCCACCACGATCGACGTCGCGACCCGGGAGCGACGGCCCCGACCCCGGACGCCGGGGCGTCAGGGGTCGGGGCCGTCGCGTCGTGGTTTTCCATCAGGATCGCGTCCCGAGGCCTAGGCGCCCGAGCCCACCTTGGTCGCCCACTGGGAGTTCACCGTGTTCGCGGCGCCCAGGATCTGGGCGGTCGTCGGGTACTGCGGGGTCACGCCCTTGGGGATCGGGGGCAGCTTGGCGACGTAGCCCTTGCTGGCCGTGCCGTGGGCCTCCATGTAGGCGAGCTCCGCCGGACGGGCCAGGCCGGCCAGCCAGAGGTTCTGGCCCTGGGTCGAGTAGAGGAACTCCTCCCAGAGGCGAGCCGCCGCGGGGTCCGGGGCGCTCGCGCTGATCGCCTGGGTGTAGTACTCACCAAGGACGGCGTCCGAGGGGAGGACGACCTTCCACCCCTTCTGGGTGATGCCGCTCGCCTGGAGGTAGTCCCACCAGATCACGATGTTGGTCGCACCCTGCTGCACGGTGGCGGCGTCGGCGATGGTGGGCACGAACGCGCCGTTCTTGTTCAGCGTCGCGAAGAAGTCCACACCGGGCCCGACGTTGGAGAGCGAGCCGCCGTTGGCGATGGCGGCCGCCTGCACCGCCGCGAGCGCCGAGTTCGAGACGGTCGGGTTGTTGTTGATGCCGATCTTGTAGCCGTTCGCCCCCGTCTCGGTGAGCATCTGCTTGAACGAGGTCGGGCAGGACTTCACGGTCGCGGTGTCACAGCCGATCGCCACGTAGCCGCCGTAGTCGTCGAACCAGTAGCCGGCCTTGTCCTTGAGGGCCGCCGGGATGGCCGACCAGCTCTGGACCTTGTAGGGGGCGAGCAGGTGGCTCTGCTTGGCGGTGATCGCGTAGCTCGTGCCGACGTCGATCACGTCGGGCGCGCTGGCGCGGCCCTTGTCCTGCTTGAGGGCCTGGACCTCCTGGGCGCTCGAGCCGTCGGGGTTCTCCGAGTTGATGCGAATCTTGTACTTCTTCTCGAAGGTCTTGATTATGTTGCCGTAGTTGGCCCAGTTGTTCGGCAGGGCGATGACGTTGAGGACGCCCTCCTTCTTCGCCGCCTTCACCAGAGCGGCGAACGACGTCGACCCGCTCTTGGTGAGGTGGGTGACCTTCGCCCAGTTCACGCTCGACGCGCCACTCGCCACGGCGTTGCCGGTGGTCACCGCCACGCCCGAGAGCGCCGCCACCGTCGCGCCGGCCGCGAGGACCGCCTTCGTCCTTCTCAGTGCCATCCGCACGTCCTCCCTGTCCGAGCCGCCAGATTGGCGGCTCCGCGTCAGACTAACCAGGCCCGCAGGGGCGGGCAATTCACGTCCCCCCGCGCGCGCCGCCACGGCCGCGCGCCCGCGATACCAGTCGGCACAGGCCTTCTCGGGCGGAGTGTCCCGCTCGGGCCCACTCGCGTTCACGACCCCGTCGCCGTCGTGTTGCCGAGATTTCATCGACGCCGCGCTCGACGCCGCGGCGCCCCGGCGTCCGCGGTGCGCGTGGGCCTATGACAACATGGCGAGGATGCCCGGTCCGCTTCGACGTGAGGAGGTCGACGCGCTCGCCTCGACGACCTTCGACGTCGTGGTGATCGGGGCGGGCATGACCGGGGCCGGGGTGGCCGTCGACGCCGCGGCACGCGGGCTGAGCGTCGCGCTCCTCGACAAGGGCGACGTCGGCTCGGGCACCAGCTCGAAGTCCTCCAAGATGGTCCACGGCGGTCTGCGCTACCTCCAGCAGCGCGAGTTCCGCCTCGTCTACGAGAACCTCCACGAGCGTCAGCGGCTGCTCGAGAACGCCCCCTACCTCGTGAGCCCCCTGCCGTTCCTCATCCCCCTCTTCGGCTCCAACGGCGTCGCGAGCAAGACCCTGGTGCGAGGGTACGCCTCGGCGCTTCGCCTCTACGACCTGAGCGGGGGCTGGCGCATCGGCCACCGCTACGCCCGAGTGACGAGGGACGACGTGCTCGCCCACTTCCCGACGATGCGCACCGACCGGCTGGTCGCGGGGTTCCTCTACTACGACGCCCGCGGGGACGACGCCCGGGTCGCCCTGATGCTCACGCGCACCGCGCACCGCCTCGGCGCACGGGTGGCGAACTACGTGCGCGCGACGGGCGTGGCGACGGATGCGCGGGGTCGGGTCGAGGCGGTCAGAGCCCGCGACGAGCTCAGCGGCCGGGACCTCACGGTCGCCACCCGCAGCGTGGTCAACGCCACCGGCGTGTGGGCCGACGACGTCCTCACCATGACCGAGGGACGCCCCTCGCACCGCGTCACGCCCGCCAAGGGCATCCACGTGACGCTCCCGCGTGACCGGCTGCCCGCCGACGTCGCCGCGGTGCTCGCGGTGCCCGGCGACCGGCGCAGCGTCTTCGTCGTCCCCTTCGAGGACGACGCCTTCACCTACGTCGGCACCACCGACACCGCCTACGACGGACCGCTGGACGACCCGCTGGCCACCGCCGAGGACGTCGACTACCTGCTCGGCGCCGTCAACGCCTCGACCTCGTCCGACCTGCGCCGGAGCGACGTCACCGGGGTCTGGGCCGGCCTGCGCCCCCTCCTCTCCCCGCCCGAGGGCCGGCGGCTCAGCGAACGCACCGCCGACCTCTCCCGACGCCACCAGGTCATCGACGCCGGCGACGGCGTCGTGCACGTGACCGGGGGCAAGTGGACGACGTACCGCAAGATGGCCCAGGACGCGGTCGACGCGCTGCGCGGCACCCTCGGGCCCCTCCCGCGCTCGCGCACGCGCGACCTCGAGCTCTACGGGGTCGACGACTGGCGACCCGAGTCGCCCGAGGAGGCCCGCCTGTACCACCGCTTCGGCGCCGACGCCCCGCGGGTGCTCGCGCTCGCCGGCGAGGGCGCCGACCTCGCCGGCCACCCGGTGGAGGGACTCGCCTACCGGGGCGCGGAGTTCCTCTTCGGCGCCCGCGAGGAGATGGCCACCTCCCTCGAGGACCTCTTGTGCCGACGGACCCGGGCCCACCTGCACGACGCGCGCGCCGCGCGCGACGGGGCCGAGCGCGTCGCCCGGCTCGTCGCCGGTGCGCTCGGCTGGGACGAGGCGCGCGTGGCGAGAGAGGTGGAGGACTACCGCTCCCTGGTCGAGCGCGAGCTCGCCGCCGCCGGCCTCGAGTCGTGACCGAGCCCGTCGCGCCGATCCCCTTCCCCGAGGTCCTCGTCGACGCGCCCGCCGCCGGACCGCCGGGGCTGCTCGCCGAGCTCGCCGAGTGGCGGATCCCGCTCGAGACGGGCGCGCGCGAGCGCGCCGAGCACGCCCGGGACTGGTGGCCCCCGGCGATCCCCGAGACGGCGGCCGGTCGCGTCGCGCGCTGGCCCGGGGCCGTCGCGCGCCCGCGCACCAGCGAGGAGGTCGCCGCGGTGCTCGCGGCCTGCCGGCGCCACCACGTCCCGGTCACGCCCCAGGGTGGCCGCTCGGGCGTCGTCGACGGTGCCACGCCGGTGGCGGGTGGGCTGGCCCTCGACCTCACCGCGCTCGATCACGTCCTCGAGGTCGACCCCGTCTCCCAGCTGGTGCGCGTCGAGGCGGGTGTCTTCGGCCCCGACCTCGAGCGGGCCCTCGAGCCCCACGGCCTCACGGCCGGCCACTTCCCCCAGTCCTTCGAGATCTCCACCGTGGGGGGGTGGGTGAGCTGCCGCGGGGCAGGCCAGTACTCGACGCGCTACGGCAAGATCGAAGAGCGCGTGCGCGGGCTGCGGGTCGCCCTCCTCGACGGCCGGCTCGTCGAGCTGGCCGCGCGCGGCCCCCATCCCGCCGCG
>NCBE01000069.1 GCA_002255565.1 Actinobacteria bacterium 21-73-9 | reverse complement strand
GAGTACGGCGGCAAGGGCCTCGACCTGATGCGCCAGGTGGTGGTGAACGAGGAGTTCGCCCGCGCCAACGCCCCGATGAGGGCCGACTTCTTCGGCGACACCCTGGTGGGGCCGACCCTCCTGCAGTGGGGCACCGAGGAGCAAAAGGCCCGCTTCATCCCGGGCATCCTGCGCGGGGAGATCGCCTGGTGCCAGGGTTTCTCCGAGCCCGACGCCGGCAGCGACCTCGCCAGCCTCGCCACCTCGGCGGTGCTCGACGGCGACGAGTGGGTCATCAACGGCCAGAAGGTCTGGACGACCCAGGCCCAGCACGCCGACTACGTCTTCTTGCTCACCCGGACCGACCCCGCGGCCCCCAAGCACGCCGGCATCAGCTACCTGCTCGTGCCGATGCACCAGCCCGGGGTCGAGGTGCGCCCGATCACCCAGGTCGACGGGACGGCCGAGTTCAACGAGGTCTTCTTCACCGACGCCCGCTGCCCCGCCGAGAACGTGGTCGGCGGGGTGAACAACGGGTGGAAGGTGGCCATGACCACGCTCGGCTTCGAGCGGGGCTCGTCGGCCACGACGAGCTACCGGCGGTTCCTCAGAGAGTGGGAGTCGATCGTCGCCGAGGCCCGGCGCGTCGGGCGCGCGGGTGACCGACTGGTGCGTGACGCCCTGGTGCGCGCGTGGTCCAAGGTCAAGATCATGGAGGTCAACGGCTACCGCTCGCTCACCGACGGCCTGCGCGGCACCCACGACGCCGCCCGGCTCGGGGCCTGCAACAAGATGTTCTGGTCCGAGGCCCACCGCGAGGTGACGAACCTCGCGATCGGCATCCTCGGCATGGACGGCCAGGTGCTGACCGGCTCGTCCGACCCCGACACGGGCGTCGGCCCGCGACGGGGCCGGGCCGACTACCCGGTGAGCGAGCTGCAGGGCTCGTTCTTCTTCTCTCGCTCCGAGACCATCTGGGGCGGCACCGCCGAGATCCAGCGCAACATCGTCGGCGAGCGCGTCCTGGGCCTGCCCAAGGAACCCCCGGCCGCCTGACCTGGTGTACGACGTACCCCCCCAGGGCGGACGACGCGCGGTCGTCACCGGCGCGAGCGGCGGGCTGGGCCTCGAGCTCGCCCGGCGCCTGGCCGGCGCCGGGGCCGAGGTCGTGCTCGCCGTGCGCTCGCTCGAGCGCGGCGCGCGCGCCGCGGATCTGATCCGCGCGGAGAACCCCGACGCCCGTCTCGAGGTGCGCGCGCTCGACCTGGCCGACCTGGCGTCGGTGCGGGCCTTCGCCGAGGCCCTGCTCGAGGCGGGCCGGCCCGTCCACGTGCTCGCCAACAACGCCGGCGTGATGCGCCCGCGCCGGCGCGCCGAGACCGTCGACGGCCTGGAGCTGCAGTTCGCCACCAACGTCGCCGGCCACTACGCCCTCACCGCACGCCTGGCGCCCCTGCTCACCGCGACGGGGGGCGCGCGGGTCGGGTGGATGAGCTCGAGCGCAGCCCACGTGGGACGACTCGATTTCGACGACCTCCAGGCGACGCGGCGCTACCGCCCCTTGCGCGCCTACGCCCAGTCCAAGCTCGCCGACCTGGTGCTCGCGCTGTGGCTGGCCGAGCGCGCCGAGGCGAGCGGGGCCGACCTCGTCTCGGCCGCGGCGCACCCCGGCTACGTGCGCACCAACCTCTTCAGCAACGGGGCGAGCGTCGGGCGGGGGCGACCCCGCCGCAGCGTGCTCGAGTCCCGATGGCTGCCCCACCAGGAGGTCGACTGGGGCGCCGAGCCCCTGCTCGTCGCTCTCACCAGCCCCGAGGGCGGCAACGGCGCGTACTACGGCCCGGCCGGCCCGTGGGGGCTCGTCGGGCCCGCGACCCTGGTGCGCCCGCCGCGGCGCGCGACGCGCGAGGGCCTCGGCGACCGCCTCGTCGAGGCGCTCGCGGGCCTGACCGGGGTCGAGCTCGCGCTCTAGCTGGGACGCTCGCGGTAGCGCGGCACGTAGGCCCCGGTGCCCAGCAGCATCGAGTCCTCCGGGTCGATCGAGTCGTCGACGCCGCCGCGGACCTCGGTCACCCACGCCAGCCGATCGGTCAGGATCCGGGTCACGCCGCCCTGGATGGTGTCCGAGGAGATCGCGCAGCTCGAGCACGCGCCGCGCAGCTCCACCTCGACCACGCCGCTCTCGACGTCGGCCGAGACCAGCACGAGGTCGCCCCCGTCGGCCTGGACCGCCGGACGCATCAGGTCCATCAGCGACTCGAGGGCGCGCAGGCGGCTCTGGCGTTCGGCGTCGGTGAGGCTCACCCCCCCAGTCTGCCGGGTCGCGCGCGCGTCGTGCCCCCGACCCCGGCGCCTCGTTACCATGGCCCGATGCAGCCCACCGAGGTCCTCGCCCTCGACGAGATCGACCTGTCCGACATGGGGTTCTGGCGCCGTCCCTACCCCGAGCGCGAGGGCGCCTTCGCGACGCTGCGCCGCGAGCGCCCGATCGCCCACTTCGAGGACCCGCTCTTCGAGGGCTCGGCCATCGAGATGCCCCGGGGCAACGGCTACTGGGCGCTGACGCGCCACCGCGACCTCGCCGAGGTCTCGCGGAACCCCCAGGTCTTCCTCTCGGGTCCCGGCGCGGTGAGCCTGCTCGACCTGCCCCCGGAGATGGTCGAGTACTTCTCCGGGATGATCTCGACCGACAACCCCCGTCACGCCCGCCTGCGCCGGATCGTCGCCAACGCCTTCAACCCCCGCACCGTGCGCGCCGTCGAGGAGTCCATCGAGCGCCTCGCCGACGAGATCATCGAGCGGGCCCGGCGCTCGGGGACCGGCGACTTCATCGCCGACCTGGCGGCCCCCTTCCCCCTCGAGATCATCTGCACCATGATGGGCGTGCCCGAGAGCGAGTACCCGACGGTGCTCGCGTGCTCGAACGTCATCCTCTCCAACGGCGACCCGGCCTTCATCCCCGAGGGCGCCGACCCGATCCTCGCCTTCCTCGAGGCCGGGGCCACGCTCACCGCTCTCATGGGCGAGCTCGGCAAGGACCGGGTCGACCGGCCGGTCGACGACCTCACGAGCGCCCTGGTGAACGCCGAGATCGAGTCCGAGAAGCTCACCCAGCAAGAGCTCGCGTCGTTCTTCGTGCTGCTGCTCGCGGCCGGCAACGAGACCACCCGCACCGCGCTCGCCCACTCCCTGGTCGCCCTGAGCGACCACCCCGACCAGCGCCGCCGGCTGCTCGAGGACTTCCCCGGGCTCAGCTCGACGATGGCCGACGAGATGGTGCGCTGGGCCTCGCCGGTCATCTGGATGCGCCGCACCCTCGCCATCGACTACACGCTCTCGGGCGTGGAGCTCTCCGCCGGCGACAAGGTCGTCCTGTTCTACAACTCGGCCAATCGCGACGAGGACGTCTTCGACGACCCCTTCGTCTTCGACGTGGGGCGCTCGCCCAACGACCACTACGGCTTCGGGGCCCCGGGGCCCCACTTCTGTCTCGGTGCGCACCTCGCGCGTCGCGAGATCACCGTCATGTGGCGCGAGCTGCTGGCGCGCGTACCGACGATCCACTGCACCGAGCCGCCGGTGAAGCTCCAGTCGAGTTTCATCAACGGCGTCGTGCGCCTGCCCTACGACCTCTAGTCGGCCACCTCGGCGACGGCCTCGTCGAAGCTGCGCAGGGCCCGCGGCCCCCACACCGTGCCCGGTCCGCCGTTCATCATGATGACGACGCCCATCGCCTCGGCGACCTGCTCGCGGGTGGCCCCGGAGCGGGCCGCGCCGCGCGCGTGTGAGCCGACGCAGCCGTCGCACTCGCGCGTCGCGGCGATCGCCAGGGCGATCAGCTCCTTCTGGGCCACGCTCAGCGCCCCGTCGCTCAAGACGGCCCGGTGCATCTGGGCGTAGCCCTGGAGGACGTCGGGGATCATCTGGCGTAGGGCTCTCGCGGGCTCGCGCAACTCGTCACGCACCTCACTGATGTGCTCCATGTCCACCTCCGTTCGCAGCGTACCCGCACCCCACCCCTAGGCTCGTCGCCGTGACCGCCATCGACGACGCGCTCGCCGCGAACCACGCCTACGTCTCCGCCCACGGGCATCGCCCCCTGGACACCGAGCCGAGGCGTCGGCTCGCCGTCCTCACCTGCATGGACGCGCGCCTCGACCTGTTCGGGGCGTTCGGGCTCGAGCTCGGCGACGCCCACCTGATCCGCAACGCCGGCGGGCTCGCGACCGAGGACGCCGTGCGCTCGCTGGTGCTGAGCCAGCAGCTGCTCGGCACCGAGGACGTCATGGTCGTCCACCACAGCCGCTGCGGCCTCGAGCACCCCGACGAGCGGGTCGTGCGCGAGCGCCTCGAGACCGCGCTCGGCCAGCCCCTCCCCTTCGCCCTGGGGGCCTTCGCCGACGTCGCGGCCGACGTGCGCGCGACCGTCGCCGCGCTGCGCGCCCACCCGCTGCTGCGCTCGCGCGAGGTGCGCGGCTTCGTCTTCGACGTCGACTCGGGACGCCTCGACGAGGTCGCCGCCTAGAGAGCCTTCTTGAAGCCGCGGTGCGTGGCCCCGTAGCCGTGGGCCTCGTAGAAGCGGTGGGCGTCGACGCGCACGAGGTTGCTCGTGAGCTGGACCCGGTAGCAGCCGCGCTCGCGCGCGAGCGCCTCGGCCGCCTCGAGCAGCCTCCCGCCGACGCCCCGACCGCGCCGGTCCTCGCGCACGTGAACGCTCTCGAGCTCCGCCACGAGCCCGCCGGCGTGCTGGAAGTGGCGCAGCACCATCACCTGGCACAGGCCCACGATCTCGCCGTCCTCGAGCGCGACGAGGACCGCGCCACCGCGCGCGGCCGTCTCCTCGGCGGCCCGCCAGTAGGCGTCGGGGTCACCGGGCCGCTCGGCGGCGGGACTGAGCGTGCCCCCGAGAAGCACCGCGACGGCCGCGGCGACCTCTCCGCGCGCGAGGGGGCGGACCTCGACGCTCACCGAACGGGGTCGACCGGGGTGGTGACGGCGAGCTCGCGCTCGACCACCTCGGCCGCGTCCAGACACAGGTCCTCGCGCAGGAGGTCGCCCATCACCTGGATCCCGACGGGGGTCCCCTCAACGAGGCCGCACGGCGCGCACGCCGCCGGCAGGCCGAGCACGTTGGCGGGCACCGTGAAGCGCACCGCCTCCACGACGGCGAAGGCCGAGGCCTGGTCGGCCACGTCGAAGCCGTGGGCGAAGGGCGGCCGGGTCCAGGTCGGCCCCACCACGAGGGGCCACTCGAGCAGGAACGCCCGCCACGCGCGCGCCACGGCGTAGCGGCGCTCGTCGGCCTCGGCGAGG
Source organism: Actinobacteria bacterium 21-73-9 (assembly GCA_002255565.1). Classification (GTDB taxonomy): domain Bacteria; phylum Actinomycetota; class Acidimicrobiia; order Acidimicrobiales; family RAAP-2; genus RAAP-2. The sequence goes on along the minus strand of NCBE01000069.1, from coordinate 4,506 downwards.
GACGCGGCGCTGGGCGCCGGCAACTCGAGCGTCGTGAGCTCCAAGAACCGGCGGGCGTCATCGCCGAGCAGCGGCCAGGTCACCCCGCCGTAGACCGACAGGCCGTTCGTCATGAGCTCGGTCCACGACCAGTAGGCGTCGACGAGGCGCGGGGGCTCGCGCTCCTCGACCTGGTAGCCGGCGGCCTCGAGCACCGCCCCGGCGCGCCGGACGGCTGCCGCCACCCCCGGGTGGGTCGAGCCGCCACCCGGCTCGGGCACGAGGGCGACCCGGCGCGCGGCCGGCGGGCCGTGCAGGGGCACGGCCAGGGACTGGGGGTCGCGACGGTGGCGGCCCATGGTCACCTCGAGGCCCCGGCGCACGTCGGCCACCCGGCGCGCCAGCACCCCGTCGACGAGCATCCACTGCTCGAAGAACGGGATCTCCCCGGGGGCGCTGGCGTTGCCCCGGGCGATCCGGCCCCGACTCGGCTTGATCGAGGCGACCCCGCAGCAGAAGGCCGGACTGCGCAGCGAGCCCCCGATGTCACTCCCGACCCCGAGCGGCGACATCCCGGTCGCCAGCGCCGCGCCCTCCCCGCCCGAGGAGCCGCCCACGGTGTAGCCGTGGCGCCACGGGTTGTGGGTCGCGCCGTGGAGCGAGGACTCGGTGTTCATGCGCAGACCGAGGTCGGGCATGTTGGTGCGCGCGAGCATGACGGCGCCGGCCGCGCGCAGCCGCTCGACGATCGGGGCGTCCTCGGTGGCCACCCGGTCGGCCAGGGCCGCCGTCCCCTCGTCGCTGGCGTAGCCCGCCACGTCCACGCAGACCTTGGTCGTGAAGGGCACCCCGTGCAGGGGGCCGAGGGCCCCGCCGGCGACGGTCGCGTCGTCGGCCCGGCCCGCCTCGGCCAGTGCCGCCTCCGCGCGCACCTCGACGATCGCGTTCACCGTGGGGTTCACCGCCTCGATGCGCGCCAGGTGTGACTCGACGACCTCGCGCGAGGAGACCTCGCGCGCGCGGATGCGCTGGGCGAGCGCTGTCGCCGACTCCCGCCAGAGCTCGTTCGCCACGCGCCCTCCTCGCGGCCAGGATAACGGACCGGGTCCGGGCACCGGGGCTGCGTCGGCCGCCGGGGCGGCTCGGTGGGCGCCCGGCACGGCTCGCCCGCCGCGGCCCCGTGTCGCGGCGGGCGAGCCGGGCGGGGGGTCGCGCCGCGGGGTGTCGAGCAAATCACGCGGGGGTCGCCGCGTGTTCACAATCGGATAACCCGGGCTCCGTACGCTGAGGCCGTTCGCCCAACAGGAAGGCACGGCATGGAAGAGCCAGGGCAGCCGACCGCCACCACCGAGAGCGTCAACGCGGTCCTCTCGGCGATCGACCCCGACCGCCAGCGTCCCCGCGACGTCCTGGCCGCCGAGCGCCTGACGCTGCGCTTCGGATCGAAGACGATTCTGAGCGACGTCGACGTGGCCTTCCCGAGGGGCACGATCACCGCCCTCATCGGGCCCACCGGCTCGGGCAAGTCGACGTTCCTGCGCACGCTCAATCGGATGAACGACAAGGTCTACGGCTTTCGCCACGAGGGCGACGTCCTGCTCGAGGGCGAGAGCATCTGGGCCCGCACCCAGGACCTGCTGACCATCCGCCGGCGCGTCGGCATGCTCTTCCAGCGTCCCAACCCCTTCCCCATGTCGATCAAGGACAACGTGGTCGCGGGCGTGCGCGCGCACCGCATCGCCCGGGGCAAGCAGCTCGACGTGGTCGCCGAGACCCGTCTGCGTGAGGTCGGCCTCTGGGACGCGGTGAAGGATCGCCTGAACGACTCGCCCTACCGGCTCTCGGGCGGTCAGCAGCAGCTCTTGTGCCTGGCGCGCGCCCTCGCCGTAGGCCCGGAGGTGCTGTTGCTCGACGAGCCGACCTCGGCCCTCGACCCGCTCTCGACCGAGGCGGTGGAGAACCTGATGCGCGCGATGATCCCCGCGCTCACCATCGTCGTGGTGACCCACAACCTGGGCCAGGCCCGACGGGTCTCGGACAGCACGATGTTCTTCTACGACGGTCGCCTCGTCGAGCACGGGCCGACCGAGGCGCTCTTTCGATCGCCGACCCAGCCCGACACCGAGCGCTACGTCAACGGCCTGATGGGCTGATCCGCGGCCCCGACGTCGGGCTCGCGTCAGGGATTCGACGCACCTGGTCTGCTAGCGCGCGTTGGCGTTCAACGACGTAAGCGGCTCTGGTGTCGCCGATCCGGCGTCAAGGGATGACAATCTGGAATCGGCGGCTCCGGTAGCACTAATGCTCGACTCCGATTCAGCCGCAAGAGCGTCGTTCACGTTGCGAGCCGCATCACCGCCCGAGGGGGAACGGTGCGGACAACCTCGGAGAAGCCAGCGTCGACGAACATGGCCATCGTGCCGGTGAAGAGTGCGGACCCGCTCACGCGCTGAGCGCTCAAGCCTGCGGCGGGGACAGGGTGACCCTCGAGAGACGTCGTTCCGTGCGACCTGGCGAAGGAAATCGCTGCCTCCAGCAGCACCGACCCGGTGCCGGATCGCCGGCGACGGCTGTCGACGGCGACGCAAGTCACCCACCAGGTGCCCGGGTCCTCGGTGAGCACCCGGGCAACGGCCCGGTTGGCCTCCACCAAGGGAAATTCAGAGGGCGGACCAACTCTGGTCCATCCGACAGGCTGGTCGCCGATTTAGGCAATCAGTCCAGGAGGCACCACGGCGTGAGCGACCTCCTGGCGCAGTGCTTGGCGATCGTCCCGGGTTGGGCCAGCCATGGGCGAGGGTTTGTCGGTTGCCAGGAGGAGGCGCTGACACCAGCACCGCGAAGGGCCCCCCACGCCGCCCGAATACCTTGACGACGTCATCTCTTCGGTCCGCCGGCGCTTGCTGCACACGCACCGCCACTTGTTCGACTCAGCGTCCGGTCTCGGTGCAAATGCAAACCCGATTGCCCTCGGGGTCGGCGAGAACGGTGAAGGAGGGTGCCCTGGAGTCATCGACTACGGACCCGCCGGTTTCAACGGCCGCGGCGATCCTCTCCTCGGCCACCTCAGGGGCCAGCCACAGATCGAAATGCCAGCGCTGGCGCGGGTTTTCGTGGGCGTCGGTGTCCTGGAACGACAGCCCCGGTACCCGGCCGGTGGGGTCGAAGACATAGTCGTAGATCTTGTTGTCCGAGCTACCCGTTAGCAGGACCGACCAGAAGGGGCCGGCGCGGCCCTCGTCGGCGGTATCGAGTGCGATCTCGAGCTGTGCCACCTCGCCGGGCCGGGACTCTAGGCCAATCTCCCGGGCGATATCACTGATCCTCTTCGCCATGTCGATGTCCTTCTGGGTCACCCACAAGCCATCCTCGTGAGTGCACAGCGATATGTCGATGATGCCGTACGTCATCCTCATGTCGGGGTGGTGACCGTCGGCCTCGGCCACCTGGGCGACCGCGGTAACGAACGCCGCTGCCACGTCATAGTTCGGGATCGAGTAGCGGGCTTGCAACGCCTGAGCCAGCTTGCGCCAGTCTTTGAGACCAGCGTCGCGGATCTTGCTATTGTCAAGTTTCTCCATGGCTCGCTTCTACCATGAGGGGCTCACAGCCGAGCCCGTGTCCTTCTGAAACCATCAGAATTGGATCCCACCAACGAAAATTCCGCAGCTCGTCACTTTCAACTGGATTCGGGATGTTGGCGACTACTGCGGCAAACATTCCCGCTCGGTATAGGGCTCCCTGGTCTTCGAACCTGAATTCAGCTCGTGCGACCAACGAAACTACATCGGCACGGATGCCCGTTTCTTCCTCTAGTTCCCGAAGCGCCGTCTCGTGTGCCGTTTCACCCGCCTCCACGGTTCCACCCGGAAGTTCTCATTGCTGTCGGCTTTCGTGGAACCCGAACAAGAACCGCCGTTGCCATTGCACCAAAGTCAGCGAGCACGCACGGGGAGTTCCTGTGAACGGCTTACTGGTAGACGTCTCGACGATGACCAAGTGTGACGATCACAATCAGCAGAACTCCATCGTCAATTGTGTACAGAATTCGATAGTCCCCAACTCGCAATCGGTAGCCGTCGCGTCCTCGGAGTGGTCGAGAGGCAGGAGGTCGAGGATCTTTGGCAAGTAAAGAAATTGCTCCTTGGATTCGCGGTTGCGTTGAACGATTAACCTTTCGAAGTTCGCGAAGTGCCGCCGGCCGGAATTCAATTCGATAGTCGTTCACGACCAGCCGAGATCGCGCTTCACTTGCTCCCAAGGAATGTTGGACCCGTCTTCTGCAATTGCATTGTCGAAAGCGGCGACGTCTTGTGACTCCTCCAACGCCTCGAGCATTTCGTCGTACTGGTCCGGGCTGATCAAAATCGCTGCGCGTCGACCGTAGTATTCGAGTTCGACTGGTTCCGTCTGTGACATCTCGACGACCTCAGACAGCTTTTCGCGAGCTTTGCTCACTGATATTTTGATCATGGCTACATTGTACAACATAGACATTTGAGTTGTACAATTTGGTGTCGGAGGCCC
>NCBE01000068.1 GCA_002255565.1 Actinobacteria bacterium 21-73-9 | reverse complement strand
TCCGGCGCTGGAGCAGGGTGGGCCAGCTGAGCCCGGCGTTGTTGAACCCCTCGGTGATCGAGTCGCCGAAGGCCACGACCGTCCCCTGGGCCGCCGAGCCCGACACCGCGATCGCCGAGAGCCAGCGCATGTTGAAGTCGCCGTAGACGAACGGGGTCGCCGACGGGTCGGACGTCAGGTTCCCCGCGCCGTTCCTGGTCCCGTAGGAGTCGATGTGCCCGAAGCAGCAGTTGTGGATGCTCACGACCGCCGAGCCCGCGACCGACAGGCTGATCGCCAGGGTCTCCCCGGCGTGGACCGTCAGAGCGATCGGGTCGCTCATGACCCGGGCGCCGGCCGGGATGGTCACCGAGGGTTGTCCGGCGAAGGTCACCGGGACGATCGAGCTCGCGACGACGGCGGCCCCGCTCTGCTGGACACCCACGGTGACCGCGTTGAACGTCGTGGGACCGAGGCTCCAGGTGTTGGAGAGCCGGATCTCGAGCGACGTACCGCCGACCGCGACTCGGGCGATGTCGCGGAACGTCGCGTTGATCGCCGGGACGGGCGTGAGGGCGTGCTCGGTGAAGTAGTAGTCCATGGGCGAGGTCCACGTGGTGAGCCAGCCCGACCCGGTCGAGGCGGGGGTGGACGTCGTCGAGCCCGACGTCGCCGCGGTCGTGGTGGTGGTGGTCGACGTCGTGGTCGTGGTCGGGGTCGAGGAGGCCCCGATCGTCGAGACGAGCACGACCACGGTCCCCACGACGATGGCCAGCGGGGCGAGGAGCGCCCGGACGGCCCGCACCGCGGGCGAGCGCCGACGCGGACCCATCAGTTAGGCGAGCTCGAACCGACGAGTCGCGAGCGCCGCGTGGGGACGGCCGGTGAGGCGCGACGGGGGGACGTCACGGATGACTGATTGGCCATCGAGTCGGTGCCGCGGGCTGGGGAAAACGAGGTGTTTATGCCTCCATGTTAAGTGATGGGGGCGGCGATCGAGGGTGGGTCGCCGTGGCGCGGGCGAGGTGGCGCGTCGGCCAGGCGGAACGCTGGTCAGCGCGTGGTCGACGGCGCGCGACGGAGCTGGCTGAGACGTACCCGAGCGCCGGTGCGCAGCACCGCGCGCCGGTAGACCCGGGCGGCGTAGACGGCGACGACGACCGTGGACGCGACGCTCACGAGCACCGAGAGGAGGAACTGCCACCACGCCGCCAGCCCGAACCCGACCAGGGCCGGCATGGCGAAGGGGGCCGTCGGCGGGAGGTAGGCGAGGACCTTCACGAGCGTCGAGGGGCTGCCCGAGCTCACCCCGACGAGCGAGACGATGTAGCCCAGGATGAGCGGGAGCGAGAGGGGCAGGGCCATGCTCTGGACCTGGTCCTGGCGCTCGGCGAGCGAGCCCGCCGCGGCGTACACCCAGCTGTAGAACGCGTAGCCGAGGACGAGCCACACCAGGGTGGCCGCGGCGACGAGGGGGGCGGCGCCGTGGACGAAGCTCGAGCCCACCGCCCGCCCGAGGATCAGGGCGAAGACGACGAGCGCGGCGGCCTGGGCCATGGCGACCGAGCCGATGCCGAGGACCTTGCCCGCGAGGAGTTGGAGGGGTCGGACCGTCGCGAGGAGGACCTCGACGACCCGACTGGCCTTCTCCTCCATCACCCCCATGAGGGTCCAGGTGAGGTACTGGGTGAGGACGATGAAGTTGAGGATGACCCCCAAGAGGGCGGTCGTCTCGGAGGCGGTGGTGGGCTTCTTCGCCGGCTGGAGGCTCACGATCGCGACGGGCTTCGCTCCCGAGATGATCGCCACCTGGCTCGGCGTGAGGCCGGCGCGCGCGTACGCCCCCAGCGCACCCAGGCCGAGCGACACCGCGCGCACGAAGGCGGCCCGTGCCGAGGTGTCGGTGGGCGAGGGAGACGTGTCGACGAGCACCGAGCGCGTGGCGTCGACCACGACGTCGAGAGAGCCCGCGCGAAGGGCCGAGCGGGCCGCGGCGAGCCCGGGCACGTCGACGAGACGGACCGTCAACCCGACCCGTCGGGCCATTGCGCGCAGCCCGTCGTCCAGGGCCGGGGATCCGTCGACGACCCCGACGGTGGCGCGCGGCGGGCCCGCCGTGCGCAGCGTGGGGACGACGATGATGGCGGCGATGGCGAGGAAGAGCAGGGCGGTCACGACGCGAAAGACCCGTCCGCGCAGCCGCTCGCGGATCTCGCGGCCGGCGACCAGGCCGGTCTCGCCGAAGGGATTGCGCCGGTCCCTCGGGACCCGGGGGACCGGGGTTCGCGCACCGACGCGACGACGGCGTCGCCAGAGGCGTCCGGCGGCCGCGACGACGAGAATCGCGGCGACGATCCAGGCCGGTCTCACGCGCCCACCGACTCGCGGAACACCTCGGAGAGGCGCCGCCGCTCGAAGTCGAACTTGGTGACCCGCCCGGCCGCGCGCGCCGCGTCGAGCACGGTGTCGCTCGAGGTCGTCCCGAGAACGAGGCGCACCTCGCCCCCCCTGTTCTCCGAGACGGTGACCCCGGCGAGTCCGGCGGCCCACCGCCCGTCGCGGTCGCCCTCGACCCGCACGGCGAGGCGCTGGGCCCCGGCGGTGGTGAGGCTGTCGACGGTCCCGCTCGCGACCAGTCGGCCGCGGTCGATGATCGTGACCGACTCGCACAGGTCCTCGACCTGGTCGAGCTGGTGACTGGAGAAGAGCACGCAGCGCCCGCTCCGGGCCTCTTCCACGAGCACCTGGCCGATGACGTCGATGCCGGTCGGGTCGAGGCCGGCGAGGGGCTCGTCGAGGATCAGGACCTCGGGATCGTGGACCAGGGCCGCGGCGAGCTGGACGCGCTGTTGGTTACCGTGCGAGAGCGACTCCACCTTGTCCCCGGCCCGGTCGGCGACCTCGAGGCGCTCGAGCCAGCGCGTGGTGGCCGCGACGGCGTCAGGGGCGCTCATGCCGTGGAGCCGGCCGAGGTAGGTGAGCTCCTCGGCGATGAGCATGCTCGGGTAGAGGCCGCGCTCTTCGGGCATGTAGCCGAAGCGACGGCGCTCCTCGGACCCGATCGGACGGCCGTTCCAGCGGACCGAGCCGGCGTCGAGGTCGGTGAGCCCGAAGATGGCGCGCATGGTGGTGGTCTTGCCGGCCCCGTTGGGGCCGAGGAAGCCCACCACCTGACCCGAGGGGACCGAGAAGGACAGTCCGTCGAGGGCCGTGAGGGTGCCGAAGCGCCGGGTCAGTCCCTCGAGCTCGAGGGCCCCGGAGGTCGAAGGTGGGGTCGGGGCGATCCCCCCGTGCTAGCACGGCCCACGACGTGCGGGGACCGGTGGCGCCGTTCTCGTGGATCCCGTCGCGCGGCGATCAGAACTTCCAGCCGGTGGCGTACGGCGTGACCCAGAGCGCGGCGAGCAGACCGGCGACGAGGCTGAAGGCGAGGACCCACTGGCGCACCGAGGCGCCGCGCACCTGGCGCCTCGTGCGGCGCAGCCAGTCGCGCGGGGCCAGGGTGAGCGTGTCGGCGAGGTGGCCGAGCACGTGGATGGCCGTCACCCCGAACCAGGCGACGAAGACCAGCCGGTGCCACTGGAGCAGCTGGGGGCGCAGGGAGACCGGCGCCCCCACGACGAGCGCGACCCCGGTGGCGAAGAGGGCGACCGTGAGCACGACGAGCACGGGCCCGAGCAAGCGCAGGACCGCCGGGGGCGGGCCCCGTCGCCGGTAGGAGGGGCTGCCGATGTAGTAGCGGGTGAATCGCCAGCTCGTCGAGGCGATCTTGGCGAACACCGGCGGGATCAGCACGAGCCCGAGGAAGACGTGCCAGCGCAAGAGGGAGTGGACGCTCAGGATCGTGAGACCCTCGAAGAAGAGCAGGATGAACACGACGACCGCGATCCCGGCCGTGAGCCGCTCGTTCCCCTCGACTGAGGCCCGGCGCGCGGGCCGGGGACGGGCGTGCTTGGGGGCGGTCCGGGGCACGGAGCGGCCCCGATCGACGGGGACCGGGCGCGACGGCCAGGCGTTCGCCCTCGGGGCGCGGGGACGATCCACCGAGACGGTGTAGCGCACCTATCTAAGTGACGGCTAAGAGCTGGTCGCCGCCGGGACGGCTCGTCCTGGTGCGGCGGGGGTTCTTAGCGACCGGCCCGACGTTCCTTAGCGCGGCCTTACCCGAGGTGGATAGAAACGGGCGTGGAAACCGATCGGGGACGGAGGAGACGGCGGTGCGTGTGCGGTGGGTGAGGCGGACGGCGTTCGCCCTCGCCGTGACGGCGGTCCTGGTGCCCTCGGTGACGGGCGGGCCGGGCGTGGTGGGGGCCGCCGGTGCGCTGCGGGCACGCCAGCCCCTCCCGGCTCCGGCTGACCTCACGCCGTTCACGGCGCGCTACCCCGGGGGCCTGGGCATCTACCGGCCCGTCGGACGCCGCGTGGGCGGACGCCCGGCCCTGTTCGTGACCTGGCTGCGCCTGCCCGGCAACCCCTCGACGGTGGCGGGGGTCGCCTGGATGGACACCCACCTGCTCAAAGCGCAGCTCTACTCGGGCTCACTGAGTCCGGGCGGGCTCTTCTGGCACCGCACCGCGCCGGTGACGCCGAGCGCGGCCCGGACGCTCGTCGCCGCGTTCAACGGGGGCTTCCTCATGAAGGACTCCCACGGCGGGTACCTCTCCGAGGGACACCTCGTGGCCCCGTTGGTGCGCGGCGGCGCGTCACTCGTCATCTACCGCGACGGGTCGGCGACCGTGGGCGCCTGGGGCGTCGACGTCGGCATGACGCCTCAGGTCGTGGCGGTCCGCCAGAACCTGACGCTCCTCGTCGACCACGGCAGGCCCGTCCCCGGTCTCGTGGCGAGCGACGTGTCGCGCTGGGGATCGTCGCTCAACAACGTGGTCGACACGCCCCGCTCCGGCCTCGGGGTGACCAAGGACGGGGCGCTCGTCTACGTGGAGGGGCCGATGAACATCGTCGACCTCGCTCGCGTCCTCGTGCGCGCGGGGGCCGTGCGCGCCATGGCCCTCGACATGAACCCGTTCTGGACGATCTTCGCCTACTACACCCCCTCGAGCCCGACGGGCCTCGCGGGCCCGGGCAACGGCCACCGGCTCAACGCGACCATGGTCCAGTCGCCCGACCGGTTCTTCCAGGTCAGCTACGCGCGTGACTTCGTCACGATGTCCGCCGCGGGTTAGGCGCCCCCGCGAGCCCCTCGGGCGCCCGCGCGCAACCGCACCCGATGGGGGCCGTGGCCCCGTCGACCGTCCCCACGGGGCCGCGACGTAGCGTCTCGGGGTGCCCCCAACGCGCGTGAGCCGACGTGGACTGCTCGAAGGCGCCCTCGGCGCCGTGGGGGCGCTCGTCGTGGCCGAGCGGGGGGCGTCACCCGCGGCGGGGGCGGAGCCGGCCCGCTACGCGCGGGTGCCCTGGGGCCGGCTCGCGGCCGGGCTCGACGGCCGGCTCGTCCGACCGGGTCAGGCGCGCTACCTCGAGGCATCCCTCCTCTACAACTCGCGCTTCGCGAACCTGCGCCCCGCGGCGATCGCCTACTGCCGGGGATCGGACGACGTCGCACGCTGTCTCGACTTCACCCGCTCCCACGGGGTCCCCTTCGCCCTGCGCTCGGGCGGGCACAGCTACGGGGGCTATTCGAGCACCCCGGGGCTCATCGTCGACGTGAGTGGGCTCGGGGCGGTCGAGGTGGACCCGCGTCGGCGCACCGCGAAGGTCGGCGCGGGCGCCCAGCTCATCGACCTCTACGACGCCGTGGCGCGCCACAGCCTCGTCGTGCCGGGCGGGACGTGCCCGACCGTGGGGGTCGCGGGCCTCACGATGGGCGGGGGCGTCGGGGTGCTGGCCCGTCGCTACGGGCTCACGTGTGACCACGTCATCGGCGCGCGCGCGGTCACCGCGGCGGGGGACCAGATCGGCATCGGGCCCGACGCGCACGCCGACCTGTGGTGGGCGCTGCGCGGCGGGGGCGGGGGCAACTTCGCGGCGGTCACGTCCTTTCGCCTATCGCTCGAACCGGCGCCACCCCTCGCCCTGTTCTCCCTGCAGTATCCGTGGAGCCGGGCGGCCGCGGTCCTCGAAGGGTGGCAGCACTGGATCGCGGGCGAGCCCGACGAGACGTGGTCGAACTGCCAACTCTTCGCCGAGGGGACCGCGGGCCTGCTCGTCCAGGTGAACGGCGTCTACTGCGGCTCGCCGCCCGAGCTCGAGCGGCGACTCTCGCGGCTCGCGGGGCTCGTCGGGGCGGCGAGCGCGTCGTTCGTCGGCGGTGACGACTACCTGGAGGCGATGAAGGTCGAGGCGGGGTGCGCGAGCCTCACGATCGCGGTCTCGCCTTCGACGGCTACGGCGGGGCCGTCAACCGGGTCGCGAGCGACGCGACTGCCTTCATCCACCGCGACAAAGTGGCCGGGGTCCAGGCCACGTACTCCTGGGGGTCGGGCTCGTCGCCTGACGAGGTCGCCTCCGGCGCCCGGTGGCTGCGGTGGCTCGGCGCCGAGGTCATCGACCCGGCCGAGGGCGCCTACGTGAACTACATCGACCCGACCCTCACCGACTGGGCCCGCGCCTACTACGGCTCCAACGAGGCTCGCCTGTCACGGGTGAAGGCGCTCTACGACCCCACCGACCGCTTCCGTTTCGCCCAGTCCGTCCCCTTGCCCGCACGAGCCGTCTAGGCGACGTCGAGGCCGTGCGCGCTGAGGAACGCGACGAGGTGGTCGTGGCCCTCGTCGAGGCTCCAGCGCTCGGCGCGCAGCCCGGCCGCCCGGGCCGCTTCGACGTTCTCGGCGGTGTCGTCGATGAAGAGGACCTCGGTGCCCGAGGCGCCGAGGCGCTGGAGCACGGTCTCGAAGAATCGTCCGCTGGGCTTGGCGTGGCCGACCTCGTAGGAGTAGAAGCTGTGCTCGAAGAGTCGGTCGTAGCCCAGGGTCTCGCGCATGTAGGCGGAGCGGTGCATCTCTTGGTTGGTGGCGAGGTGCACGCCGAGCCCCCGGGCGCGCAGCGCACCGACGAGCGCGACGGAGGCCTCGTCGACGCGTAGGTCGCACCACACGTCGTAGAAGAACCGCTCGGCGGGCACCCCCACGCCGAAGAGGTCGAGGTGGCGCGCGAGCAACGGGAGGTAGTCGATCGTGCCCTCGAGGCACGGGAACTCCTCGCGCCACGTGAGCTCGAGGAACTCCTCGGTGCGCTCGCCGAGGTACGGCCGAACCCGCTCGCGCCACCCGCCGGGCAGCTCCTGGAGCACGCCGTCGGCGTCGAACAGGACGTGGCCGATCGCCATGGCGCGATGCTACGAGAGCGGGGGCGCCCGCCCGGGACCGGTCACTGGTCCCGGGCGGGACCTCGGCGAGGCCAATACTTCACGGAGAGTTCACCCGCGGTTTACCGGGGCCACTGCGCGTTTCACGTCCCTCCCGCGAGACTCGGGGCATGGACGATCTCCTGCACCCGGCCCCCGAGAGCTCCTCCGAGCTCGCCGCCGCCGAGACCCCGGCGGTGGTGCGCACGGCCATCGACTTGCTCAACGAGGCGCCGACGGGCCGCTTCCACCGCCGGGCCGTCGTGGTCTCGGGGATGGGCTTTTTCACCGACGCCTACGACCTCTTCGTCATCTCGACGGTCGCCTCGCTCGTGAAGGTCCAGTGGGGTCTGACCACGACCGAGGGCAGCTGGGTGACCGGCGCGGCGATCCTGGGCGCCTTCGTCGGCGCGTTCGTCTTCGGACGGCTCGCGGACATCTTCGGGCGCAAGACGACCTACGTGACCGTGGCCGCGATCATGATCGTGGGCGCCCTCGCCTCGGCCGCGGCGCCGTCGTTCCTCTGGCTCGTCGTCGCACGCTTCGTCCTCGGACTGGGCATCGGTGGCGACTACCCGGTGTCGGCTGTCTTAATGAGCGAGTACTCGAATAGCAAGGACCGCGGTCGGCTCGTGGGCCTGGTCTTCTCGATGCAGGCCCTTGGGCTCATCGTCGGTCCCCTCGCGGCCCTCACGCTGCTGTCGGTCGGCCTCGCGGACTCGGTGGTCTGGCGCCTGCTGCTCGCGCTGGGCGCGGTGCCCGCCGCCGCGGTGATCTACCTGCGCGGGCGGATGCCCGAGTCGCCCCGCTTCGTCCACCACGTCAAGGGCGAGCACGAGGCCGCGGCCCGTTCACTGGTCGACTTCGCCCAGGGCGAGATCGTGACCGACGGCCCGGTCGTGACCACGGCGAGCACCCGGGTGACCTGGCGCCAGTTCATCTCGAGCGGCTCGACCTGGAAGCTCATCCTCGGCACCGCGGGCGCGTGGTTCCTTTTCGACTACGCCTACTACGGCAACACCCTCTCGCTGCCGGTGATCCTCGCCCGGGTCGCCCCGACGGGGACCCTCAAGGTCAACCTGCTCTGGTCGCTCGCCATGTTCGTCGTCTTCGCGGTGCCGGGCTACCTGCTCGCGGTGGCGCGCATGGACCGCGTCGGGCACCGCCGCCTCCAGTACATCGGCTTCGCGGTGATGGTGGTGTGCTTCGGGTGCCGGCGCTCGACTCGAGCCTGGGGCTGCGCGGGATGCTGGCCGTCGCGGCCGGGGCGGCCGTGCTGGGGCTCGCGGTGACCCGCCTGCTCCCCGAGACCAAGGGGCGCACACTCGAAGAGATCACCGGGGACGGTGCGGCGTAGGCTTGGTCCTATGGGGCTGCGCCTCCAATCAGTCGCCTTCGACTGCGCGGACGCGGCTGGGCTGGCGCGCTTCTGGTCCGAGGCCCTCGGCTGGCGGATCACCTACGAGGAGGACGGCGAGGTCGTTCTGCAGCCGCCCGAGGGCTCGCCCGAGGACGGTGTCGCCCCCGACCTCCTCTTCCTACCCGTGCCCGAGGGCAAGGTGGTGAAGAACCGGGTGCACCTCGACCTGCGCCCCGCCGACCAGGCCCGCGAGGTGGCGCGGCTCGAGGCGCTCGGGGCCCAGCGCGCCGACGTCGGCCAGGACGATTCGGTCACCTGGGTCGTGATGGCCGATCCCGAGGGGAACGAGTTCTGCGTCCTGCGGGCGCTCACGCCCGGGGAGTCCTAGGGGCGCAGGAACTCGAGGTTCACCCAGATGGCCTCGACCGGCTCGTCACCGATGTTGGCGAGCCGGTGGGGCCGGCTCGAGTCGAACGAGATGGAGTCGCCCGCGCGCAGCACGTGGGTGTGGAAGCCGAGGGTGACCTCGAGGGTCCCCTTCATGACGTAGCCGTACTCGGTGCCCACGTGGCGGATGAGCCGCTCGTCGAGCGTCGAGCTCCCGCCAACGTCGTAGCGCACAAACATGAAGTCGGTCTTGTCGTGCCGGGAGGTGAGCGACTCCCAGGTGACCCCGGAGTCGAGCACCAGCACGCGGCGCTCGTCGGGGTGCACGACGGGGGAGTCGCCATTCTCGGTGCCGGGCTCGACGCTGCGGGCCGTGTCGGCGCCGTCCCGCCACTCGTTGTGGGAGGCGTCAGTGCCCGACGCGTGGTCTCGGGGCGGATCTCCGGCGTCGAAGAGCTCGTCGAGGGAGAGGTCGAGGGCCGCGCAGATCGAATAGAAGGTCGCCACCGACGGCTGGGCCTTGCCGGTCTCGAGCTGGGAGATGAACGACGCCGAGACGTCGAGGTCTCGGGCGAACTGGCGCAGGGAGATCCCGAGCGCCTCGCGCCGGGCCCGCAGCCGAGCCCCCACGACGCCCGAGGCGAGGCGGTTGGTCGGGGCGAGCGGGGCCTTGGCGCCGTTGCGCGCCCGCCCGTTGGCCGAGGACGCCTCGGCGTCCGTCGTGGCGGCACGTGGCGTGGGCTGGGCGGCGGACCTCTTCGCTGTCGCCATCTACGACCTCTCCTCGCTCAGCTGCCGTCGCGACCGATCACACTACCGGCGCTCGTCATCCCTCCAACTTGGCGGACAGGTGCTCCCACTCGCGGCTGAAGCGGTACGAGTGGCGCGCCGGCGGCTGGGGCGCCTGGACCTCGATCCAGCGCACCAGCTCGTCCCCGCGGTTCTCGAACCCGTGGTCGGCCCCCACGCCGCACCACAAGACGTCGCCGGGACCGAAGGCGATCTCCTCACCGTCGACCAGCGCGTGGACCCGCCCGAGTAAGAAGACGTAGGCCTCCTCGAAGGGGTGGTCGTGGGGGTGGGCGATCGCGGTGGGCTGGTAGTCGACCATGAACAAGGTGTGGAGCTGGGCGCCGGTGTTCTGGTCGAGGAGCATCTTCACCCCGATCCCGCTGTAGGCGAGGAGGGCCGTGGCCATCGAGGGCGAGACGGTGGGCGCGTTGACGTCGGAGCCGCCGGCGAGGCGCCGCAGGTCCATGGACGAGGCGTCGAAGCGCACGGCGTTGCGGTTGCGCGGGTCGCGCATGTCGGGAACGACCGGGCCGACCCCGGTGAGGGTCTCACCGGTGAAGAACGTGTCGCGGCGCCGGCCGTCGCCGATCTCGCCGGGGGCGACCATCTGCAGCCAGCGCACCGGCCCGTCCACCGCCGCCGCGGCGTAGGCCTCGCCCACGGGCAGGACCATGCAGTGGTCGGGGCCGAGGTGGGTGAGCTGGCCGAGCGTCGTCACCGCGAGCGTGCCCGATAGGACATAGACGCTGGTCTCGTGGGAGTGCACGACGGCGTCGATCGACCCGCCCTCGTCGAGCTGGCCCACCGAGAGCGTGAGGTGCGCCGAGCCGGTCTCGCGGTTGAAGAGTACCTGGCGCCGGTAGCCGCGGGAGTGGCCGACGTACTCCGCCGGGATCTCGGCCAGGGGGTCGTCGATGCGGGCGGTGGCGTACACGGCTACTTCCGCAGCCAGCCGCCGTCGACGGCGAGGTTCACGCCGTTCACGCCCTGGTTGTCGAGGAGGAACTCGACGGCGTCGACGATCTCGCCCATCGTGACCAGCCGGCCGAGCGGGGTGCGGCTCACGATCCCGGAGTTGTCCTTGTCCTCCCAGTAGGGGCTGTCGCCGACGATGCCCGGGTGGACGGCGTTGACGCGCACCGGCGCCAGCTCGCACGAAAGGGAATGGACCATGCCCACCACGCCGCCGTTCACCGTCGACACCGTGGTCGAGCCGGGGTAGGGGCGCTCGAGAGCGAGGCCGCCGAAGAGTACGACCGAGGCCTCGGGCCCGAAGCGGTCGAGGAGTTGGTGGATGGCCTCGGTGTAGCCGACCAGCTTCAAGGTCACCAGGCGCAGGGCGCGCTCGACCGAGTACTCCTTGATGGAGTTGGCGTCGCGCTCGATGGCCCCGATGACGAGGTCGTCGACCCGGGGGACCCCGGCGAGCGCCGCGCCGAGGGTCGCCGGCTCGGACAGGTCGATCGCGAGCGGGTGGGTGTCCCCCCCGACGTCGCCAACCGCGCGCCGGGCGCTCTCCATGGTCCGCCCGGAGAGGTACACCGTCGACCCCTGGGCGACGAGCGACTTCACGAGCTCCTTGCCGATGCCCTGGGTCCCCCCGAGCACGACGGCGACGCGTCCCGACCTGTCTCTGGCCATCCGATCCCCCCAACGTTCAGTGAAGTTGAACATACCGCACGGGTGGAGTCCCTCGCGAGGGGCCGCCAACGGGACAAGTGGCGTGCCGGGACGGGCGCGCCACCGCTCCGGCGGCGCGGGTGGGTCCCCCGGGGACCGGTCGGCGTACAGTCCTCATTGACAGCACTTAACACGGTGCTACGCTGCGCGCCACACCACTCGTGGGGGGAGGGGACGTGACTGGTCCGGTCAATTCTCGTGGGGAGTCGCTCGAACACGGGCGACCCGTCGTCATCCGCAACGCCACCGTCGTCACCATGGACGCCCAGCACCGGGTCCTCAAGGACAGCGACGTGCTGGTCGTCGACGGGGCGATCGCCGGGGTGGGACCGGGGCTCGCCGCGCCCGAGGGCGCGCTCGAGATCGACGGCACGGGCGGCATCGTCATGCCGGGCATGGTCGACACGCACCGCCACATGTGGCAGACGGCCATGCGCGGCTACGGCGCGGACTGGACCCTGTCGCAGTACTTCGTCTGGTACTACCTCGAGCACGGGCGCAACTTCCGGCCCCAGGACGTCTACGCGGGCAACCTGCTCAGCGCCCTCGAGGCGCTCGACGCCGGGGTGACGACCTCGGTCGACTGGTCCCACGGGCTCCAGACCATCGAGCACGCCGACGCCGCCGTCGACGCCCTCGAGGCGACGCCCGGGCGGTTCGTCCTCGCCTACGGCAACATCCAGCAGGGGCCGTGGGAGTGGACGGCAAGCCCCGAGTTCCGCCGCTTCTACAGCCGCCGCTTCGACGGCAAGGGGGACATGCTGGGCTTCCAGATCGCCTTCGACGTGACCGGGGATCCCGAGTTCCCCGAGAAGGCGGCCTTCGCGGTGGCGAAGGACCTCGGGGTCACGGTCACCACCCACGCGGGGGTGTGGGGGGCGACGGGGGACACCTCGGTGCAGCTCATGCACGACAACGGCTGCATGGAGGACAAGGTCATCTTCGTGCACTCGAGCAGCCTCTCGGAGGACTCCTACCACCGCATCGCCGCCTCGGGCGGGCACGCGTCGGTGTCCACCGAGAGCGAGCAGAGCGCCGGTCAGGGCTACCCCTCCTCGTGGCGGCTGCGCCAGTTCGACATCCCGGTCTCGCTCAGCCACGACACGACCGTGTGGTGGAGCGCCGACCTCTTCACGGCGATGCGCACGACCGTCGGCGCGGACCGCTCGCGCCAGCACTTCGAGGCGCACCAGTCGGGTGAGACGGTGACGAACCTGGACCTGCGCTGTGAGGAGGTCGTCGAGTGGGCGACGATGGGCGGCGCCCGCGCCCTCGACCTCGAGAGCGCGATCGGCTCCATCGAGGAGGGCAAGCGCGCCGACCTCGTGCTGTTGAAGAACGACTACTCGCCGGTGATGTTCCCGATCGTGAACCCCTACGGGCACGTCGTGATGCAGGCTCAGCGCAACGAGGTGGACACGGTGCTCGTCGACGGGAACGTGGTCAAGACCGAGGGCCGCCTGGTCGGGGTGGACCTCGCGCACGTGCGCGACACCGTGGCCCAGACGGTCGAGTACCTCGCCGACACCCTCGGCGCGGAGGCCTGGCTGGGGGGCATGCACCCTGAGGTCCCCGAGCGACAGAAGCGCGAGAACCCGTACCAGTACACGAAGAAGTAGGCCACGTCACCCCGGGGCCGCCCCGGGCCGTGCCGGGCGGTGAAGTGTTCACTATAGGTTGACACGTTCAATGAACATGACTACTGTCACTGCCCAAGGCAGTACGCCCGGGGCGACTGCGGGTCGGGGGATCGTGTCGGCGAGCCTCCCCTCTTGCGGGCGCGACGGGCGATCAGCGTCGAGGGCACGGTGCGCTCGGCCACTCAAGGGGGGAATCCATGGTTAGCAGCAGATGGCGTCGCGGTCTGATCGCGACGACGGGCGCGATGCTCGCGTTGACCTCGGTCGGCGTCGGCGTCAGTGCGACGGCCCAGGCCGCCACCAAGCACAAGGCGCCCAAGCACATCCGGGTGGCGTACCTGTCCTACGCCCTGGCGAACAGCTACGACGCGCCGATGCTGGCGGCCGCCAAGGCCGTCGCCGCGGCCGACGGGGTCGCCGTGACGGTGTTCGACGCGAACAACTCCTACACGACCCAGGTCGCGCAGCTCCAGGACGTCATCAACTCGGGCCAGTACCAGGGCGTGATCACCCAGCCGATCTACGGGGCGGCCCTCGTGCCGGCCGTGAAGAAGGCGCTCGCCAAGCACATCAAGGTCGTCAACATCGACCAGATCCTGGGCTCGAACTACGCGAGCGACGGCATCGAGGTCCGGGGGCTGTCGGCGAACGTGGTCTTCTTCCCCTCGAAGATCGGCAGCCAGCTGGCCCAGCTGACGCTCCAGGCCTGCGGCTCGGCGTCGCCGTGCAAGGTGGGCCTCGTGCACAACTTCGAGGGCTACGAGCCCGACTCGGAGATCACCAAGACCTTCACCGCCGGACTGGGCTCCAAGGCCACGATCGTGGACCAGGTGGACGGCCAGTACAACCAGGCGACGGCCCTCACCCAGGTCCAGGACATGCTGGTGGCCAACCCCGACGTCAACGTGATCGTCGGCTCGGACCAGGACTGCGAGGGCGCCCAGGCGGCCCTGGCGGCGGCGAAGAACACCACGACCAAGCTCGTCTGCTACGGCGCGAGCGCGGCCGGGCTCGCGGGCGTGAAGAGCGGCGCGTGGTTCGCCGACGTCGCCCAGGCGCCGGCCTCCGAGGGCCAGCTGGGCATGATCGCGCTGATCAAGGCGATCCGCACGGGCAAGAACTCCGGGGTCATCAACCCCGTGGCGAAGCTGCCCGACCACGGCATCCTCACCAAGGCGACGGTCGGCAAGTTCACGGCGCAGTGGCCGGGTTGATCGCCCGCTGCTAGCCCGTAGCTGACGTGACCACCGGCACGTTCGAGGACACCTCCCGGGCCGCGAGGACCCCCGGCGACGACCTGGTCGTCGCCGGGGTGTCCAAGCGCTTCGGGGGCGTCCCGGCGCTCGTGGACGTGTCGCTCACCGTCCGCGCCGGCACCGTGCACGCCCTGGTCGGTGAGAACGGCGCGGGCAAGTCGACCCTCGGCAAGATCATCTCGGGGGTGCTGACCCCCGACGAGGGCTCGGTCAGCCTCGGTGGGGTCGAGTTGACCCTGCGCTCGCCGCGCGACGCCCTGGCCAAGGGCATCGTCACGATCGCCCAGGAGCTGGCCATCGTCCCGGGGCTCACGGTGGCCGAGAACGTCTACCTCGGCGCCGAGGCCCACCACGCGGGCTTCCTGCGACGTCGTGAGGCCCGACGCCGCTTCCGCGAACTCTCCGAGCGGGTGGGCTTCCGCCTCTCGCCGGACTGGCTCGCGGGCCAGCTCACGACGGCCGACCAGCAGAAGGTCGAGATCATGCGCGCGCTCAGCCGCGACGCGTCGATCGTCATCATGGACGAGCCCACGGCCGCCCTGGCCGAGCACGAGACCGCGGCCCTGCACGCGATCATCCGGTCCCTCGCCCGCGAGGGCAAGTCGGTGATCCTCGTCTCGCACTTCCTCTCTGAGGTGCTGGCCCTGGCCGACGAGGTCACGACCCTGCGCGACGGCCGGGTCATCCGCACCGTCGCGGCCGCCGACGCCACCGAGGAGACCCTCATCGAGGGCATGCTGGGGCGCTCGTTGGGGGCGGCCTTCCCCGAGAAGACCCCGCCCCCGGCGGATGCCGAGGTCGTGCTCAGCGTCGAGGGGCTGGTGGCGCCGGGGGTGCGCGACTGCTCGCTCGAGGTGCGCCGCGGAGAGATCGTGGGCCTGGCCGGGCTCGTGGGTGCCGGCCGGTCCGAGCTCGCGCGCGCGATCTTCCGCGACGCGCGCGCGCAACGCGGGACCGTGCGCCTCGCGGGAAGGGACCTGGCCGGTCGGGGCCCCCACCACTCGATCGAGCGGGGGCTCGCCCTCATCCCCGAGTCGCGCAAGGAGATGGGGCTCCTCGTGGGCCGCTCGGTGAAGGAGAACGTGTCGCTCTCGCGCCTGGATCTGGTGAGCCGCCTGGGCTGGGTGTCGGGGACGCGCGAGCGCCGGGCCGTCGCCTCGCTCCTCGAGCGCACCACGGTCAAGGCGGCCGGCCTGCGCCAGCCCGTCTCGATGCTCTCGGGCGGCAACCAGCAGAAGATCCTCTTCGCCCGTGCGGTGATGTGCGGGCCCCGCGTGCTCATCGCCGACGAGCCGACCCGCGGCGTCGACGTCGGCTCCAAGCGCGCCATCTACGACCTCATCGTCGAGATGGCGCGCGAGGGGATGGGGGTGGTGGTGATCTCCTCGGAGCTCGAGGAGGTCCTCGGCCTGGCGCACCGGGTGCTCGTGATGCGCCAGGGACGGATCGTGGCCGAGCTCGAGGGGGCCGCGATGAACCAGCAGGCGGTGCTGGCGGCCGCCTTCTCCGAGACCAGCGACGACGAACACCAAGGAGCGTGATGACCGCGACCGATCAGCTCGAGGCGCCCGTGGGCGACGGGGACCGGGGGGGCTCGGACGGGGCGATGACCCGACTCCTCAAGTCCTGGCGCCTCGCGGGGATCTTCATCCCCTTCGTGATCCTCTTCGTCGTCTTGTCGATCGCCAGCGCCCCGTTCTTGCACACGGCGAACCTGATCAACATCCTCGACCAGCAGGCCTCCTACCTCGACATCGCCGCCGCGGGCACGCTGGTGCTGGTCGCCGGGGGCATCGACCTCTCGGTGGGCGCGACCTACGGGCTCACGACCGTGATCGCGGGCGAGCTCGCCCTCCACGGCCAGCCGGGGCTCGCGATCGTCCTCGCGATCGCGGCCGGGCTCTTGGTGGGGCTGGTCAACGGCCTCATCGTGACCGTCTTGAAGATCAACCCCCTCATCGCGACCCTGGCGACGTCGTTCGTGATCGCCGGGGCGGCCCTCAAGGTCACCAGCGGGAACCTCGTGGTGCTCTCGGCGACCTCGAGCTTCTTCAAGTTCGCCAACGCGCAGTTCCTCTCGATCCCGAGCGCGGTGTGGATGTCGGCGGTGTTCGTCGCGGTCCTCGCCCTGCTGCTCGCGCGCACCACCTTCGGCCGCCACGTGGTCGCCGCGGGTGGCAACGCCGAGGCGGCCCGGCTGGCCGGCGTGCGGGTCAACCTGATCCGGGTGGTCACCTTCGTCATCTCGGGTGGCGCCGCCGGACTGGGCGGCGTGATCGACACCTCGCGCCTCCTCTCGGCCCAGGCGGGCAGTGGGGGGAGCCAGCTGGCCTTCACCGTGCTCGCGGGCATCGTGGTCGGCGGGACCTCGATCGCCGGCGGCGAGGGCTCGGTCGTGCGCACGGCCATCGGGGTGCTGTTCATCGCGCTCATCGGCAACGGCTTCAACCTGCTCGGCGTCGACCCGCTCTACCAGCAGATCGTGCTCGGGCTGCTCCTGATCGCCGCGGTGGCCCTCGACGTCTGGGCCCGTCGGCGGCGTCGTTAACGTCGCGTCACTGAGGAGGACACATGGGGATCCACACGTACGGCTCCAACGCCGTCGACTGGGAGGCGCGCGTCGACATGCCGCGACTGCGCGAGCAGCGGCTCGCCAAGCTCAACGCCGCCCTCGAGGCCAGTGACCTGGGGGCGCTGCTCACCTTCGACTTCCACAACATCCGCTACATGACCGGCACCCACATCGGGACCTGGGCGATGGACAAGCTCATCCGTTTCGCCCTGTTGCCACGCGGGGGGAAGCCGGTCGTGTGGGACTTCGGCTCGGCCGCCCGCCACCACCAGCTCTACAACCCGTGGCTGACCGGCGCCCAAGTCGGCCCCGACGGGTCGGTGCTGGCCTACGAGGGCGCGCGCGCCGGTATCTCCACGCTGCGCGGCGCGATCCCCCCGGGCGCCGACCGCGCCGGCACGGTCGCCGAGAAGATCAAGGAGGTCCTCGCCCAGTTCGGGCTCGAGAAGGAGCCCATCGGGGTCGACGTCATCGAGATGCCCGTCCTGGCCGCCTTCGCCCGCGAGGGGATGACCCTCGTCGATGGCCAGCAGGTCTTCTTGGCGGCGCGCCGCATCAAGACGGCCGACGAGATCTCGCTGCTCACCTACGCCGCCTCGATGGTCGACACGGCCTACGAGGAGCTCTACACCTTCTTGCGTCCCGGCGTGAAGGAGAACGAGTGCGTCGGGCTGGTCAACAAGGTCCTCTACGACCTCGGCAGCGAGCACGTCGAGGGCGTGAACGCGATCTCGGGCGAGCGGTGCAGCCCGCACCCGCACGTCTACAGCGACCGGTTGCTCCGCCCGGGCGACCCGGCGTTCTTCGACATCCTGCACTCGTTCAACGGCTACCGGACCTGCTACTACCGCACGTTCGCGGTCGGCAGCGCGAACGTCTCCGCGCGCTCGCCCAGGTGCGCCGTCAGTTCGGCAAAGGCCTCCTTGCATTGCGCATCGGCCAGTTTCCACATCGGAGTCTTGACGAAGGCCAGCGTGGGCGGCACAGGCGGTTCCTGCATGGCGGTTTCGCGCAGCAGTGGTCGCGCCGAGGGCCGCGTGTCGGGATCGGCTTCATCATAGCCGATGAGCTGCTCGGCGAGCAGGGCGGCGTCCTCAACGCTGCGCGCCATGACGCCGATCTGATCCAGCGGCCGGGACTGCTTAAGCACCCCGTGCCGCGAAATCAGGCCGAAGCTCGGCTTGTAGCCGATCACACCGCAATAGGCGGCCGGCCGGATCACCGAGCCGTTTGTCTGGGTGCCGATTGCGAGCGGCACCATGCTCGCCGCCACCGCCGCTGCCGAGCCGCTGGACGAGCCGCCCGGGGTGTGCTCCGGGTTGTGTGGATTCCTGGTCTTGCCCGGCGAGTAGGTGGCGAGTTCGGTGGTGACAGTCTTGCCTAGGATGATCGCGCCGGCCGCGCGCAGCC
>NCBE01000067.1 GCA_002255565.1 Actinobacteria bacterium 21-73-9 | reverse complement strand
GAAGGCGAAGTACAGCCCGAAGCCGACGAGGGGGTGGGTGAGGAGCGCCACCGCGCGGCTGTCGAGGACGCGCCGGATGGTCGGGTTCCCGGCGCGATAGGCGAGGTCGAGGGGGGCCGAGAGTGCGAAGAGGACGGCCGCGACCATGATCAGCAGCAGGTGCTGAATCATGTGCACACTGAAGTAGGCCATGTCGTAGACCCCGAGCACCGACTCGGTGGCGAGGAAGGTCACGACGACCCCGGCCAGGAAGCACACGGTGCGCTCTCGGGGCCATTCGCCGGCCCGCGCGACGCCGCGCAGGTAGAGGTAGGCCGCGGCGAGCAGCAGCAGGATCGGCAAGACACCCAGGTGCCACTCCCCGAGGTCGTGCCAGGAGAACGCGGGCGGCCGGGTCATTCCGGGCACCGCGCCAGTCTAGGACCCGGGGGGCGCGCCGAGCGAGTCGGTACACTGACCGCGTGCGTCGGTACCTCTCAGCGCGGGCGCTCGTGTTGCACCTCGCTCTGGTCGCGTGGCTCGCCGGTTGCGCGGGGGCGGACTGGTGGCAGGTCGGCCGAGCGGTCCACGGCAACCAGTTGAGCTACCTCTACGCCATCGAGTGGCCGCTGTTCGCCGTGCTCGGCGTGCTCGGCTGGTACGCGCTGTTGCACATGGAGCGCCCCGACGAGGACGAGCTCGCGAGCCGGCGGGCCTACGAGGCCCAGATGCGCGCCGCCGCCCAGGCCGCGCGCGAGGCGCACCGCACCGAGGAGGACCCGGCGCTCGCGGCCTACAACGACCACCTGGCCCAGCTCTCGCGCCAGCCCAAGCGGCGCCTCTTCGGCCACTGATGGACGCCACGTTCCGGCGGTACCGGACGATGTCGTTCGTCACCGGGACGACGTTGCTGATCCTCTTCGCGACCCTGGCGCTGCACTCGGTCGACCTCACGCTCTGGAAGCACCTCTTCTGGTTCGTCGAGGTCGTCGGGGTAGGCCACGGGGTCGTGCTGTACCCGATCTACATGATCATGTGCTTCAACCTGGTGATGAAGTTCCGGCTCAACCTCCTGCTGCTCGCGGGGATGCTGCTGGCCGGCTTCGTGCCCGGGCTGGCCTTCTACATCGAGTACCGGATGCGTCTCCGGCTCTACCCCGAGGGACTGCCGGCCCGGTGACGGCCTGGCTGGAGCGGCGGGTCGTCGCCTTCGCCCACCAAGGGGGCTCCTTCGAGGGGCCGTCCTCGACGCTGTGGGCGATGGCCCGGGCCCTCGGCGCCGGGGCGAGCGCGCTGGAGCTCGACGTGCACGCCACCCGCGACCGGCGCCTCGTCGTGGGCCACGACGCGACCGTCGAGCGCACGACGGCGGCGGCGGGCGCGATCGGCGACCTGACGCTCGCCGAGTTGCGCGAGCTCGACAACGCCTACTGGTGGATCGAGGGAGAGGACGTCTCGCCGGGCCGCGAGCCCGAGGCGTACCCCCTGCGCGGACGCGCCCCGAGGGACCGCCGCCTCGGGGTGGCCACGCTCGAGGAGGTCCTCGAGGCGTTCCCCGGGGTGCTGCTGAATCTCGACCTGAAGGGCACCGACCCCGAGGTCGAGCCCTACGAGGGGCTCCTCGCCGAGACCCTGCGCGCCCACGGGGCGGGCGCGAGGGTCATCGTCGCCTCGTTCCACGACCGCGCCCTCGAGCGGTTCCGCCGCCTCGCCCCCGGGGTGGCGACGTCGGCCGGGACCGAGGAGGCGACCGCCTTCTACCTCGCGCACCTCGCGGGCGAGAGCCGCTCGTGGCCCTTCGTCGCCCTGCAGGTGCCCGCCGAGCACGAGGGGATCGAGGTCGTGACGCCGGCCTTCGTCGACGCCGCCCACCGGGCGGGCGTCGCGGTGCACGTGTGGACCCTGAACGAGCGCGTCGAGATGGTCGCGGCCCTCGAGGCCGGGGCCGACGGGGTGATCAGCGACCGGCCGAGCGTGCTGGCGGCGCTGCTCGCCGAGCGGGGTGAGGCGTGGGGTGGCCTGGGCGCCTGACTAGCCGCGCCCGCAGTTCGGCTTCTTGCCGTGGTTGGCCTTCTTCTTCGCGCGCAGCTTGCGCTTCACCGTCCGCTTAGACATAGGTGACAATGGTAGTCGGCCGCGTCGGACGCGAGCCACTCGAAGGAGACCCGTGGACGCTACCCCTCCCCGCGGCCGGCTCGTCGTGGTCGCGACCCCGCTCGGGAACCTGGGCGACGTGAGCGCGCGGGCCCTCGACGTGCTGGCGAGTGCGGACGCCCTGTACTGCGAGGACACCCGGCGCACCCGCCAGCTGCTATCGGCCCGCCACATCGACGCCGCCGGGCGGCTCGAGTCGCTCCACGAGCACAACGAGGCCCAGCGGGTCGCGGAGGTCGTCGCGCGCGTCGCCCGGGGCGAGACGGTCGCCCTGGTGAGCGACGCCGGGACGCCCCTCGTCTCGGACCCGGGCGCCCGGGTCGTCACCGCGGTGGCCGAGGCGGGTCTCGTGGTGACGACCGTGCCCGGGCCCTCGGCGGTCGTGGCGGCCCTGAGCGTCAGCGGGCTCGCCGGGGAGCGGTTCTGCTTCGAGGGGTTCTTCCCCCGCCGGGCGGCCGAGCAGCGCGTCCGCCTCGAGGAGTGGGCCCGCGAGACCCGCACGGTCGTCTTCTTCGAGTCGCCCCGCCGGCTCGGCGCGACCCTCGCGGCCCTCGCCGCGCGATTCCCCGACCGACCGGCCGCCGTGGTGCGCGAGCTCACCAAGCTCTACGAGGAAGTCGCGCGCGGGTCGCTCGGCGAGCTCGCCGCACGCTTCTCGGGCGAAGTGCGCGGCGAGGTCGTGGTCGTGCTCGCCGGCGCGGGCGCCGCCGAGGCGCCGAGCCGCGAGGCGCTCGAGGCGGCCCTCGCCGACGCGCTCGCGCGCGGGGCGAGCACGCGCGAGGCCGTCGAGGAGGTCGCGAGCGCCCTCGGCGTCGCGCGCCGCGAGGTCTACGACGTCGCGCTCTCGCTCAGACGACGGCCCTAGGGGGCTCACTAACCTCTAGCCATGGGCCGCTTCTACCTGACCACCCCCATCTACTACGTGAACGACGCCCCCCACGTGGGCACGGCCTACACGACGGTCAACGCCGACGCGATCGCGCGCTGGCACCGCCTCTGCGGCGACGAGACGATGTTCCTCACCGGCACCGACGAGCACGGCCAGAAGATGGCCGAGGCGGCCGAGCGCCACGGCGTGACCCCCCAGGTCTGGACGGACCGGACCTCGGCGCGCTTCAAGGAGGCCTGGGCGGCCCTCGACGTCGCCTACGACGACTTCTTGCGCACGACCGAGCCCCGCCACTACCGGACCGTCCAGACCTTCCTGACCCGCATCTACGACAACGGGTACATCTACAAGGACGTCTACAAGGGCCTCTACTGCATCAGCTGCGAGGACTACTACACCCTCGAGGCGAGCGACCACGGGGCCTGCCCGGTGCACCACCGGGCCCTCGTCGAGATGGAGGAGGAGAACTGGTTCTTCCGCCTCTCGGCCTTCGAGGACCGCCTCCTCGAGTACTACGACCTCCACCCGGGCTTCGTCACCCCCGAGACCAAGCGCAACGAGGCCCGCGCCTTCATCAAGGGCGGCCTCAAGGACATCTCGATCACGCGGACCTCCATCAGCTGGGGCGTGCCGGTGCCCTGGGACGAGGGCCACGTCTTCTACGTCTGGTACGACGCGCTGATCAACTACCTCACGGCGATCGGCTACGGCCGCGAGGACGACACGCTCGAGCACTGGTGGCCCCACGTCCACCACCTCATCGGCAAGGAGATCCTGCGCTTCCACTGCGTCTGGTGGCCGGCGATGCTCATGGCCGCCGGCCTGGAGCCGCCCCACCACGTCCACGTCCACGGCTGGCTGCTCGTGGGCGGCGAGAAGCTCAGCAAGTCGCTCGTCGCCGAGGGCGGGGTGCGCATCCAGGACATCTCGCCGATCGAGCTCGCCGCCCAGTTCGGCGTCGACCCGGTGCGCTACTACCTCGTGCGCGAGACGGCCCTCGGCAACGACGGGGACTTCTCCCTCGAGGGGATCGTCGCGCGCTACAACGCCGACCTGGCGAACAACCTCGGCAACCTCGTGGCGCGGGTGGCGGCGGTGGTCGCGTCCAAGTGCGACGGCCTCGGGCCCACGCCCCGGGCCGACGGGCACCTCGCCGCCGCGGCCGCCGCGGCCGTCGCGGCCAACCGCGAGGCCTGGGCCCGCTTCGCCCCCCACCGCGGGCTCGAGGCGACCTTCGAGCTCGTCGGGGCGACCAACGCCCACCTCGAGGCCCACGAGCCGTGGAGGATGGCCCCGGGGCCCGAGGTCGAGGCCGTCATGGGCGACGCCCTCGAGGCGATCCGGGTGGTCGCGATCCTCGTCTCGCCGGTCATGCCGTCGGTCGCGGCCGAGATC
This sequence comes from Actinobacteria bacterium 21-73-9, assembly GCA_002255565.1. Lineage (GTDB taxonomy): Bacteria > Actinomycetota > Acidimicrobiia > Acidimicrobiales > RAAP-2 > RAAP-2. The sequence continues at coordinate 5,722 of NCBE01000067.1, read as the reverse complement.
TGGCGGCGCCTCGGCCTGGGGGGTCGGCCCGACGAGGGACCCCTCGAGGCGAGCGCGCGCTGGGGCGCCGCGCCGTCGCCGCGCCCGGTGACCCGCGGCGGGGCGCTCTTCCCGCGGATCCGAGACGACGCGTGAGCGGCTGGACCGACGCCCACTGCCACCTCCAGGACACCTTCCTCGACGAGGGCACCGACGGGCTCGACGCCGTGGTCGCGCGCGCGCTCGCGGCCGGCGTCGGCCGGGTGGTGGTGATCGGCACCGACGCGGCGACCTCGGCCGCGGCGCTCGAGGTCGCCGGGCGCGTCTCGGCCCTGGAGGCCTACGCCACGGTGGGCCTCCACCCCCACCAGGCCGCCGAGGACCTCGCCCCGGTCGCCGCGCTCGCCCGCTCGGGCGCGTCGCGCCTGGTCGGGATCGGTGAGTGCGGCCTCGACTACTACTACGAGCACAGCCCCCGCTCCGAGCAGCGCCGGGCCTTCGCCGCCCAGGTCGGCCTCGCCCACGAGCTCGACCTGGCCCTGGTGGTGCACGCGCGCGACGCCTTCGACGACCTCTACGCGGTCTTCGCGAGCGAGGGCGTCCCGGCGCGCACCGTCATCCACTGCTTCACCGGCACCCCCGAGGACGCCGAGGGGTGCCTCGAGCGCGGGTGCGACGTCTCGATCTCGGGCATCGTCACCTTCAAGAACGCCGACGTGCTGCGCGCGGCCGCCCGGCTGGTGCCGCTCGAGCGGCTCCACGTCGAGACCGACAGCCCCTACCTCGCCCCCGTGCCGCATCGCGGACGGGCCAACGAGCCCGCCTACGTCGCCCTCGTGGGGGAGTTCCTGGCCGGGCTGCGCGGCGAGGACGTGGCGACCCTGCGCGCGCGCACGGCCGCCAACACCGCCCGCCTCTTCGGCCTGCCAACTCCGTAATACCTCGTCAGGGCGTCCTTTAGGGCGCCGCTTGCCCCGGGCGGCCCCCTCTCCTAGCGTTGTGCGGGGCCCCCGGGTCCCCTGATCCAGGCGGAGGACGGGTCTGAGGACACAACGAGGGGGGGCGGGGGTCCGCTCCTTTCTGTCACGCATCGCAGGGACGGCCGTCGTGGCGGTCGCCGTGCTCGTCGCGTCCGGCGTCGCCGGCGCCGGGGCGAGCACCGCGCCCGCGCGCGAGCGCGTGCCCGACCTCGTCGGCATGAGTCGGCTCCAGGTGTACCGGGTGATGCGCGCCGACCAGCTCTACTTCACGACCCGCGGTCCGGGCGCCTCGAACGAGCGCTGGCGCAGCGTCGAGGCCCAGTCTCCGGCGCCGGGCACCGTGGTCGCCCGGCGCAGCCAGGTCGTGGTGCACGTGTGGATGGTCCCGGCGCGGGGTCCGCGCCGGGTCCCCGACCTCGTCGGACGCTCCCGGGCCCAGGTGTTCCGCCTGATGAAGGCGTATCAGCTCTACTTCTCGGTCCGGGGGGCCGTGGGGAGCCGCTGGGCCTTCGCCACCGCCCAGTCGCCCCGGGCGGGCACCCTCATGCCCTGGCACGGCCAGGTGACCCTGGCCGTCGCCCTCGGCCGGCCCGCTCGCCCCCGCCCGACCGCGACGGCCACCGCCACCGCCACCGTCTCGCACCCCGTGAGCGCCACCCCGACGGCGGCCAACAGCAAGGTGGGCATCGCGACCTGGTACAACTACATCCCCGGCCAGTGCGCCACCTCGTACCTCCCCAAGGGCACCACCATCACCGTCACCGACCTCTCGACCGGCAAGTCCGTCACGTGCGTCGTCACCGACCGCGAGCAGCCCGGCGACGACCACGTGGTGGACCTGAACCAGACGCAGTTCGCCGAGCTGGCCCCGCTGGGCCAGGGGGTCATCCGGGTCCGAGTGGTCTGGTGACCCACAGCCGCGCCGAGCTGTCCAAGATCCTCTCCGACCAGGGGCTCTCCCCCTCTCGGGCGCTGGGCCAGAACTTCGTCGTCGACCCCAACACGGTGCGGCGCATCGCCCGGCTCGCCGGGGTGGGGCGGGGCGACCTGGTGCTCGAGGTGGGGGCCGGGCTGGGCTCGCTCACCCTGGCCCTCGCCGAGACCGGGGCCGAGGTCGTCGCCCTCGAGGTCGACCGCCACCTGATCGACCCGCTGCGCGCGGTGGTCGAGCCCCACGGCGTGCGCGTCGTGCACGCCGACGCCCTCGAGGCCGACGTCGAGGCGATCCTCGCCGGGCGCAGCGCCGTCGTGGTGGCGAACCTGCCCTACAACGTGGCCACCCCGCTCGTGGTCGGGCTGCTCGAGCGGGCCCCCTCGGTCGCCCGGCTGCTCGTGATGGTCCAGCGCGAGGTCGCCGAGCGCCTCGCCGCCGGTCCGGGCGAGGAGGCCTACGGCGCGGTGTCGGTGCGCGTCGCCTACTTCGCCGAGGCCCGGGTGGTGGGCCGGGTGCCCGCGTCGGTCTTCCTGCCCCGGCCGCGGGTGGAGTCCTCGCTCGTCGAGATCGTGCGGCGCGAGCGCGTGGCGGTGGATCCGGCCCTCGTCGGTGAGGCCGAGCTGTTCGAGGTGGTGCGCACGGCCTTTGGCCAGCGGCGCAAGATGCTGCGCCGCTCGCTCGCCGGCTGGGCGAGCGAGGGCGTCTTCGAGCGCGCCGGCGTCGAGGCGACGCGCCGGCCCGAGGAGCTCTCCCTCGAGGAGTTCGCGGCCCTGGCGGCGGCGCGGTGACCCGCCTCGAGGCCCCGGCCAAGCTCACCTGGACCCTGGAGGTGACCGGACGGCGCGACGACGGCCGCCACGAGCTGTGCGCCGAGATGGTCGCGCTCGCCTTCGGCGACCACCTCGAGCTCGACGAGGGCGGCGACGGGCTCACCGTCGTCGGCCCCTACTCCGCCGTGCCGGTCGACGGGACGAACCTCGTCGCCCGGGCCCTCGCCCTCGTGGGCCGGCAAGCCGGGGTCACCCTCGTGAAGCAGATCCCCCCCGGGGGAGGCCTGGGCGGGGGCTCGAGCGACGCCGCGGCCATCCTGCGCTGGGCCGGCGGGGTGACGGCCGAGGCGGCCCTCGCCCTCGGCGCGGACGTGCCGTTCTGCCAGGTGGGCGGTCGGGCGCTCGTCGAGGGCGTGGGCGAGCGGGTGACCCCGCTCGCGTTCGCGGCCCGCGAGGTCACCCTCGTGCTCACGGGCCTGCACCTCGACACCGGCGCGGTCTACTCGGCCTACGACGAGCTCGTGGCCTCGGGCGAGCGGCCCGGGGGGCGCAACCACCTCGAGGCGGCGGCCCGGCGGGTCGAGCCGCGCCTCTCCACGGTGATGGACTGGCTCGGGGCGACGCTCGGCGAGCGGGTGCACCTGGCCGGCTCGGGGTCGAGCCTCTTTCTCGAGGGCCACCTGGAGCCGGGGCTCGCGACGTGGGAGGTCCCGGGTCCCGAGGGCCCCGTGAGGTTTCGCCAGACCACGACCGTGCCCCGGGGGGCGTAGAGCTACTTGCCGGCGGCGCGACGCTGGAAGCGGGTCCGCTTCAGCATCTTCTTGTGCTTCTTCTTGCGCATGCGCTTGCGGCGCTTCTTGATCAGTGAACCCATGGCCCGAGCAACACTACTAGGTTTCACCCGGTGACCCCTGAGGCGGCCTGATGGGAGCGTGGATCGACCACGTGCAGGTGGCGATCCCGGCCGGCGCCGAGGCGGCCTGCGACCGCTTCTACGTCGAGGGGCTCGGCTTCGCGCTCGAGCAAAAGCCCCCCGCCCTGGCCGCCCGGGGCGGGCGGTGGTACCGGCGCGAGGGCGCCGCGATCCACCTGGGGGTCGACCCCGACTTTCGCCCGGCGAAAAAGGCCCACCCGGCGCTCGTGCTCGGCGACTACGACGCGGTCGTCGCCCGGCTCGAGGCGAGCGGCCACGCCACCCGGCCCGACGCCGAGGTGCCCGGGGTGGTGCGCTGCTACGTGGACGATCCCGTGGGCAACCGCCTCGAGCTGATCCGGGCGGACGAGGGCTAGGGCCGGCGCGAGGGCGCGGCCGGGGCCTCCACGCGCTCGATGTGCAGGGCCTGGCGCGGGCAGCCGCGCACCGCGTAGCGGGCCGAGCGCAGCGCCTGGTGGTCGGCGAGGGGGGTGGGCTCGCGCCGGATGATCGGGTAGCCCCACTCGTCGATGTCGACGAGCTCGGGGGCCAGCTCGTGACAGTGGCCGAAGCCGTCGCACTGGACCGGGTCGACCTTCAAGACGAACTCGCCGTGGCGGATCACTCCCATACGAGCTCCCGCTCGTGCTCGAGGCGCGGGACCGAGGCGACCGTGGTGCCGGCGCGCGCGCCCGCGCAGGGCCGGCCGGACTCGTGCTCGGCCACGTCGTCGGCGAAGGTGGCGAGCGCGGTGCGCACCATGCGCACCACGCCGTCGGGGTGGCGGCACGCCCCGCGGCCCTCGATCACCCCGCAGCGCTGCTCGAGGCGACGACGCGCGTCGAGCGCGTCGCGGCCGCCGTCGCGCAGCCGGGCCAGGTCCTGGGCGATCGCCGGCAGGCCGAAGGCGCACGGGCCGCACTGGCGGGCGCTCTCGTTGGCCATCCAGGCCACGATGCGCTGGGTCTCGCGGATCCCGCACGAGGCGTGGCCCACCACCACGACGATGCCGGCGCCCGGGGTGGCCCCCCGCTCGGCGAGGGAGCCCAGGTCGTAGGCGACGTCGAGGTCGCGCGCGGGCAGCCACGTCCCGCCGTAGCCGCCGAGCAGCACGGCGCGCGGCGCGGGATCGGCCCTCGCGGCGGCGAGGACCTGGGCGAGCGGCGTGCCGAGGGCGACCTCGAGCACGGTGGGGCGCTCGACCGCCCCGCTCACCGAGACGAGCGCCGAGCCCGGCTGGCCGGGCACGCCGACCGTGGCGAACCAGTCGGCGCCGTAGCGGGCGATGAGCCCGACGTGGGCGACCGTCTCGCAGTTGTCGAGCAGGACGGGGTGCTTGTCCAGGCGCAGCACGACGGGCCGGTGCGGCCGGTACTGGGGCAGGCTCTCGTGGTTGTCGAGCCAGTGGACGAGAGCCGACTCCTCGCCGGCCACGTAGCGCCCGGGCGGGGTCTGCAGCTCGAGGCCGATCCCGCGGTCGGGCCGCTCGGCGAGGGCGCGCGTGACGTGCTGGATCGTCGCGGTGCGGTCGCGCGCCACGGCCACCACGACGTCGCGCGCGCCCACGGCGCGCGCCAGCGCCTCGGCCCCGTCGAGGACGAGGTGGGGGTTGGTCGCGAGCAGCAGGGCGTCCTTGTGCGAGGCGGGCTCGCCCTCCATCGCGTTGACGACGACGAACTTGCGGTGCCCGCGCTGGTCCCGGATGAAGCGGGCCTTGCGCCCGGTGGGGAAGGCGGCGCCCCCGCGACCGGTGAGCCCGGCGCGCTCGAGCTCGTCGATGAGGTCGGGCCGCGGGGCGAGCTCGCCGAAGGTCGCGACGTGCTCGGCGTAGGCGGCGGGGCGGTTCGGGGTGCCCTGGAGGAGACGGGGCAAGGTGCCGGGGCGCACTAGTGGGACCTCCGTCCGGGACGCGGCGCCCGGGGGAAGGACGGGGCGCCGGACGGGCCGGGGTCGGGGCGGCCCGCCCCGGGACGGCCCGCCCCGGGCCGGTGCGCGGCCGAGGGGTAGTCGTGCTTTTGCGCGGTCTTCGCGTTCACCGATGGCGGCACGGTGATCGTCTGCTGCTGACAGCAGGTCGGCGGTTGCTCGGGTGGGGTGAGGATCGTGGGGCGGTGGTGGGGCAGTGTCATCGACGCCGCTCGGAGCG
>NCBE01000155.1 GCA_002255565.1 Actinobacteria bacterium 21-73-9 | reverse complement strand
CCCGAGGGCCTCGACGCTGGCGAGGCCGAGCGCGGCGCCGGCCCAGGCGCCCACCGGGGGCAGCAGCGCCACCACCACGTCGAGGGCCACCAGGGTGGCGCCCGCGCCCAGCAGGGGCACCGCCCCGCGCAGCCAGAGGTCCTGGAGGCGGTCGGTGTCCACGAGGGAGCGCTCCAGCAGGTCGCCGGTCGCCACGGCGCTCAGCCGACGGTGCTCGAGGTGGCCCACGGTGCGCACCAGCCACCGCCGCCACGTCGTCACCGCCGCGTAGCCGAGCCGGTGGGCGGCCAGCCGCTCGCTCAGGCGCAGGGGGGAGCGGGCGAAGGCGAAGACCTCGATCACCACGAGGATCACGGCGACCGCGCGCAGCCCGGGGCGCTGGGCGCTGGCGACGAGCAGGCCCACGGCGCCCACGGTGAGCCCGACCGCGACGGCGCTCGCCAGCACGCCGGTCGACAGCGCCCGCGCGAGGTCGCCGCGCGGCGGCCGGGCACGGCGCAGCCACCGACGCAGTCGGGCGAGGTCGCCGCTCACGGCTCGAGCGCCAGTCGGGGCGCGTCGGCGAGGACGGCCACGCCCGAAGTGGCCTCGACCACGGTGGGCCCGCCGGGCCGGGCGAGGACGGCGCGCGCGGCCGCGCGCGCGTCGTCGTCGAGGACGCCCCCGACGTCGTCGAGCACGACGAGGCGGGCACCGGCGACGAGGCCTCGCGCGAGCACGACCCGGACCCGTTCGCCGGTGCTGAGCCCGCGCCCGTCGGGCAGCAGCGGCGCGTCGAGGTCGGCGAAGCGCTCGCCGGCGAGGCCGAGGTCCTCGAGCAGGGCGCGCACGTCGTCGTCACCGACGGGTCGTCCGAGGGTGAGGTTCTCGCGCAGGCTGGCCGAGAGCAGGGCCGTCGTCGGGGTGACGACGGCGACGGGGCCGGGCCCGCGGACCACCTCCCCGGCGACCGGGACGCGCCAGCCCAGGATCGTCTCGAGCAGCGTGGTCTTGCCCGATCCCGAGGGCCCGGTCACGAGCAGCGCCCCACCCTCGACGACCGCGAGGTCCACCGGCTCGGGCCGCGCCTCGGTCACGAGCCCGCGCGCCGCGACGGCCCCGCCCCCGGCGGGCGCGAACGGGGTCGGTCCCGTGAGGCCCGCGAGGCGGGCGAGGGCCGTGGTCGCGTTCTCGCGCCGGTGGAACTCGACCCCGTAGCGGCGGATCTGGACGTAGAGCTCGCCGGTGACGAGCACCGCCACCAGGGCGCGGGTGAGCGTGAGGTGGCCGCCGAGCAGCGCGAAGCCGACCACCATGGCGACCAGTCCGACGCTCACCCCGCTCAGGAACTCGGTCACGGCCGAGGACTCGAGCGCGACGCGGATCGCCGAGAGGGCCACCTCGTGCTCGCGGTCGCTCAGGGCGGCCAGCTCGCGGGCCCCGTAGTCGAGCGCGCCGACCCCGCGCAGCTCGGGGACGTGGCGCAGGACTTCGAGCTGGCGGGACTCGAGCCGTTCGCGGCGCTCGCGCACCGCGACCTGGGCCACCGCGGCGCGCCGCCCGGCGCGACGGTACAGCGGGCCGGCCGCGCCGAGCAAGAGGACGGTGATGGCCAGGGCGAGCCAGCCGGCGCACCACCCGACGACGACGAGCCCGAGCAGCGACGCCCCCGCCGCGGCGCGGAGCCGCTCGAGCGAGGCCCCCTGGGCGGCGTCCTCGACGCTGACGAGGAGGTCGCCGGCGCCCTCGGCGCTCGCGCGGTGGGGGGCGAGCAGGTGGGAGTCGAGCGCGCGCCGGGCCGCCGCCCGGGCGCGGGCGGCGCTCGCGTCGTCGAAGGCGGCCACGGCGAGCCCGAGGGCGATCCTCGCGACCAGGGCGGCCCCGACGACGACGAGCCCCCCGGCGCGCTCGCGCGCGACCTGGGCGAGGCCGACGGCGCTGAGGGCGCTCAGCCCCAGGGCGAGGACCGCCCCGCCGGCGCCGAGCGCCGCGGCGCTCGCGCGCGAGGTGGTGCGCCCGAGGGCGGAGGTGACCTCGCTCACGGGGCCTCGACCGGCTCGGGCGCGGGCGGCTCGTCGCGGTGGGGGAGCCGGCGCGCCGGTCCCTCGAGCCAGTCGCGCAGCGCGCGCGTCGCCCGACAGTCGTCCTCGTTGTACTCGAGCAGGCGGCGCCGGTGGGCCGCGGCCCCCACCGGGTCCTCGCCCACGGCCCTCTCGTACCACGCGATCGACGCCTCGCCGCTCGGGCTCGGGTCGCGCCAGGCGAAGCCGGCCGCGCTCGCCACGAGCTTCAGACCCAGCGGGCCGGCGGTCTGGACCTGGCGGCTCACGACGTCGTGCAGGTCGATCCACCGGGCGGGCCGGGCGGCCCGCAGGGCGTCGACCCCCTCGCGCAGCGCCCGGGCCAGCGCGTCGTCGGGCGTGCGCGCCACGGCGCGGTCCATCGCGCCGTCCTCGGCGGTCGACCAGAAGCAGTAGGCGCCGAAGGTGGCCCCCGCCGCCTCGCAGGCGGCGCGCACGCCCTCCAGCCAGGCCCAGAAGCGCGCGAAGAGCGCGGCCTCGGCCGCGGGGGTCAGCGGGTCGAAGGTGGCGAAGGCGTGGTAGCCGGCCGTGACGCCGGGCACCGCGCGCGCCACGCTCACCACGGCCCCCCAGAGGTAGGTGGCGTCCTCGTAGCTCTCCATGTCGACGTCGACCTCGACGTCGGCTCGCGCGCAGCCCATCGCGGCGGGCTCGACCCGTCGCCGCAGCGTCCCGTCCACGGCCACCCGGGCGCGGTAGATGAGCTGGTCGAGGTGCTCGACCTCGCGCCCCAGGGCGGCCACGAGCCCGTCGCCGGGGACGGCGCCCTCGCGCGCCCGGCGGGCCTCGTCGGGGTCGAGCCGGGCGAGCGCGCGCCGCGTCGTGACGCCCGCCTCGCGCAGGCGCGCCTG
>NCBE01000066.1 GCA_002255565.1 Actinobacteria bacterium 21-73-9 | reverse complement strand
CCGTCGCCGGTCATCGCGACCGTGTGGCCCCGCGCCCGCAGCGCCGTGACCATCTCGCGCTTTACCTCGGGAGTGGTGCGCCCGAAGACCCGGGAGGACTCGACGACCTCGGCGAAGCCCTCGTCATCCGGACGCAGGTCGCGCGCGTCGACCGCGCGCTCGGCGTCGGGCACGCCTACGGCCCGAGCGATGGCGCGCACCGTCGCGACGGCGTCGCCCGAGATCACCCGCAGCGTGACGCCCTGGTCGCCGAAGTACGCGATGGTCGCCGCCACCGTCGGGCGGATCCGCTCGGCCAGGGCGACGAGCGCCACCAGTCGAAGGTCGCCGGGGAGCTGATCGCCCTCGAGGGGAGCCGCGCCGCGCGCCAGGGCGAGGACCCGCGAGCCGGTCTCCGCCCACGTCTCGGCGAGCGGTCGTAGGTCGTCGGGGTCGATGGCCGTGACCATCTCGGGCGCCCCGAGGACCCAGGTCCCGTGGTCGGCGACGCGCACCGCGCTCCACTTGCGCGCTGAGCTGAAGGGCACCGACGCCTCGACCGTCCAGTCGGGCGCCGTCGCGTCGGTGGCCTCGGCGATCGCGGGTCCTCCCGGGTCTTCGGGCGCACCACTCCCGAGGTAAAGCGCGAGATGGTCACGGCGCTGCGGGCGCGGGGCCACACGGTCGCGATGACCGGCGACGGACAGGCGCACGGCGACCCGCCAGGGCTCGTGCTGGACCTGGCGCCAAAAGAGCACCGGGCCGATCACGACCATGGCCCAGGTGACCCAGCGCAGGACGCGGTTCACCGCGGCTACGAGCTCCGATCCGGCCAGGCTGAACCGGCGGGCCTCGGCGGCCAGGCGGTTCGCGTACGAGTCGCGCCCCACCCTCGTCACCCGCGCGCGCACGACCCCGGCGACGACCCAGGTGCCCGAGAGCAGGTCGTCGCCCACGCCCTTGGCGACGGGCTCGGACTCCCCGGTCGTCAGCGACTCGTCCACCTCGGCCGATCCCTCGAGCACGACCACGTCGACGGCCAACTGGTCGCCCGGACGCAGCTCGAGCAGGTCGTCGAGCACGAGGTCCTCCACGGCGAGGTCCACGATCGCCCCGGCGCGCACGGCTCGGGCGCGCGGGGCGCTCACGACGGCGAGCCGGTCGAGCTGTCGCTTGGCTCGGGACTCCTCGACCGCCCCGACCACGGTGTTGATCACGGCGACCGCGAGGAAGGTGGCGTCGGGCAGGGCTCCGGTGGCGAGCGTGGCCGCGCCCAGCACGAGCAGCAGGAAGTTCAGCCGGGTGAGGGCGTTGCGGCGAAGGATCCGGCCCCACGTCTGGGAGGTGTCGGCCTCGGTGCGGTTCGCGCGTCCGTCGGCCAGTCGCGCGGCGACCTCCTCGTCGCTCAGCCCGGTCGCCATCACCTCGCCGGTGCGCTCAGTCGGCTCGGTCATCGGCCCATCTTGCACCGACGCGGGTTCGCGCGGCTCGACTCGGGCCTACGAGATCGCGTCGGGCTAGAACCAGACGCGCATCACCGATGCGACCACCACCGATCCGTCCTTGGCCGAGCGGGTGAAGAGGATCAGCGCGCCGGCTCGGGCCGAGGGGGCGGAGAAGTGCAAGACCCCCCGGAACGGGCCCACGACCCCCATCGAGCCGCCGTGGACGATGGCGCTCGCGATCGGCGCGGTCTGGCCGTCCGCGCGCAGCTCGAGGTTCGCGACCCCCTCGAAGGCCGTGCTCGTGCCGGTCACGGTGAGCGGGGAGCGCACGACCGAATACGACGGCGGCGAACTGATCGTGAGGTCCTGGCCGACGGCCCCAAGGACGCTCCAGGTCGAGGTGCCGCTCAGCTGGCGCACGAGGACGGTCGTCACCGGCCCGCGCAGGCTGGGCCGGACGTCGACCTCGCCCGAGCGGCTGTCGCCCGCGCGGTAGGTGCTGGTCACGACCGTCGGCATCGCGAGGTAGCGCAGGGCGAAGGCTCGGGCCACCGCAACCGGGTTGGTGTAGCCCGAGCGGCCCAGCGGCCAGACCGCGCTCGACGGCGGGCCGGTCGTGGTGGTGACCGGCGCCGTGGTCGTGGTGGTGGTCGTGGTGGGCGCGGGGGAGCGAGTGTTCGCGACGAGGGCCCACGAGCCCAGCGCCACGATCAAGATGACCACGAGGATCACGAGCGCCCGACGACTTCCTCTCACGACGTGACCCTACGGCCGCGCGCGGCCCCGTCCTAGGGTCGAAAGTCCCCGGGGAGTCGTGGCCCGGGGCCGCTACTCGGTGGTGTCGACGATGAGCACCGAGCACGGTGCGCCGTGGGCGACCGAGTTGGGCACGCTCCCGAGTACGCGTCGCACGCCCTTCATCCCCCGGTTGCCGACGACGACGAGGTCGGCGTCGAGGTCCTGGGCGAATTTGACGATGACCTCGGCAGCGTCGCCCTTGGCGCTGTGCACCGTCGGGGTCACGTCGTGGCGCTGGGCCACGAAGGCCAGGTCCTGGAGCAGGACGTCCACGTCACCCTCGGAGGTCAGGTTCCGGAACTCCGCCGGCCGGTCGGACGCCGGGACGGCCTTGGGCTCGAAGGCCGAGACGATGTGCAGCGTCCCGCCGAAGGTCCGGGCGATGTCGGCCGCGGTCTCGACGGCACGCTTGGCGGTCGTCGAGCCGTCCGCTCCCACTACGACGGTGCTGAACATGGCCCCCCTCTCCGTTGCGGTCATCCTACCGACGTGGGCTTCTCGCGATCGGGTACGGCGCCCGACGCCCGACGCCCGACGCCCGACGCACGGCGCTCGCGTCGCGCTCGGCGATCACGAGTCACCGTGAAGACCCCCCGGCGGCCGGTCGGCGCCCAAGGAGAGTCGCGCGGCTCGATCGAGGGAGTCGGGTCGGCACGGTGGCGGGCCGGCACCGGAAGGGCCGACCCTCGTGGGCAGTGGTCCCGCGGGTCACGGCCTCGTCGAACCCCTCACGGTGACGGTTTCACTTCTGCTCAGGCACGGCGCGCTCGAGTCCGGGGCCGACGACCGCTCCGGTCCCCTCGTTCCAGCGCCGGACCCGCCCTCGCGATCAGGGAATGCCGCCCTCCCCGACGCGCGGCGGGCTCGACGACGAGCCGGTCGAGGTCGACCCCGTCGTCCCCTCACGTCCCCCGGGGCATGAGGCCGCCGCGCTCGCGGTGCAGACTGAGGTAGCCCGCGGCGCCGGCGCGCGCGGCGACCGCACGCCGCGCGCCGGCGGGGACGCAGAGCAGGGCACCGGGTTCGAGCGTCACCTCGAGCCCGTCGATGGAGACCGAGACCGTCCCCGAGACGCCGACCAGGACGACGTCGAGGACGTCGTTGACGTGCTCAGCGATCGCCTCGCCGTCTTCGAGGCGCACGAGGTTGACGTTCACGCCGCTACCCGCGGGGAGCGTCCACACCACGCCCGAGCCCGTGGCGCCGGCCACGGTCCGGGTGAGGGGGACCGGCTCGGGGCTCATCGCCGGGCCAGGCGGCGGCGCAGGTGGGTGGCGAGGACCCGGGCGCTCGAGTGCTCGAGGTCGCGGGTCGCGGTCAGCAGGACCACGGGCCCGGAGCGGGCGAGCGCGACGAGCTCTCCGAGCGCGCCGCTCGGGTCGGCGCGCAGCTCGTCGCGGTAGCGCCGGGCGAACTCGGCGAAGCGCTCTGGCCGGTGCCCGTAGAAGGTGCGCAGCTCCGGCGAGGGGGCGACGTCTTTCAGCCACCGGTCGAAGGGCGCGCTCGCCTTGGCGATCCCTCGGGGCCAGAGCCGGTCGACGAGCAGGACGGTCGCACCGTCGGTTTCGGGCGGCCCGTAGACGCGCCCCGTCGAGATCGCGCTCGCTCGAGCCACGGCGTCGACCCTAGCCAGCCCGCTCTCAGTCCGCGCTGGGCTCGGGCGTCGGCTCGAGGGCCGCCGGGCGCAGCTTCGCGCTCCAGCGGGCCTCGACGTCGCCGTGGCGCCAGTAGAGCGCCGCCCCGACCCAGGTCACGACGAAGAGGCCGACGATGATGAAGCCGGCGGCGTTGATGTTGAAGTTCTCCATCAGCCGCCAGAAGCCGCCGTGCAGGTGGAGCTCGCTGGGCAAGAGACCGAGGACCTCGACCGTGCCGATGAAGAAGCAGATCGCCACCGAGAGGGTCGTGATCGCGAGGTTGTAGAAGACCTTGCGCACCGGGTTGAAGAAGGCCCACCCGTAGGCGAAGTTCATGAAGACCCCGTCGAGCGCGTCGAGCAGGGACATCCCGGCCGTGAAGAGGATCGGCAGGCACATGATCGAGTACCACGGCAGGGCCTTGCTCGCGAGCAGCGCCGTCGTGGCGAGCAGCGCCACCTCGGTGGCGGTGTCGAAGCCCAGTCCGAAGAGCACCCCGACGGGGTAGATCTGCCACTCCTTGGTGATCGAGCGCATCCAGCGCCCGAAGAACCGGTACATCAGGCCCCGGTTGTTCAGCTGGCGCTCGAGCTCGTCCTCGTCGTAGCGGCCCTCGCGCATCGAGCGGAAGACCCGGACGATGCCGTTGAGGATCACGAGGTTCATGACGGCGATGAGGTAGAGGAACGCCGCCGAGACCACGGTGCCGAAGACGCCGCCGAACTGCGAGAGTCCCGAGTTCGAGTGGCTCACCGCACCGTAGACGGCCTTCTCGGCGACGACGAGTCCGGCCCCGATCGCCACCACGATCGTCGAGTGGCCCAGTGAGAAGAAGTAGCCGAGGCTGAGGGGGCGGCGGGCGGCGGGGTCGCCCTGGCGGTCGTTCATGAGCTTGCGGGTCGTGTTGTCGATCGCCGAGATGTGGTCGGCGTCGAAGGCGTGGCGCGCGCCGAGGGTGTAGGCGAGGATGCTCACGCCAATGCCGAGGCCCTTGTAGTGGCCGGGCACGACGAAGGCGAAGAAGATCCCGAAGCCGATGACGTGCAGGGCCGCGATCGAACCGAACATCCACTTCACCCGCCGCCACTCGGCGACGCTGAAGGCGGCCCGCATCGCTCGGAGGCGACCGACCGCGGGGGGCGTGGCGTCCATTCCTCTCCTTGGGGCGAGTCCCGGGGCGGGCCCGACGCGGCCCAGCGTAGGGGTAATGGGAATCATTCGCAACAACGTCACGTGAGCAGTAGGCAACTACTCTGTGAGCGTGGAGCACCGCCCGTCGCCGAGCGGCCTCGCCGGGGTCGACGAGGTCCTGCGACGCGTGCGCGAGGCCGGCGGCCGGGCGACGACGTCGCGGAGGATCCTGCTCGAGCGGCTCTTTTCCGAGGGCTCCCACAAGACCGCCGAGGCGCTCGCCCACGAGGTCCAGCGGGTCGCCCCCGACGTGCACCTCTCGACGATCTATCGCAACCTAGAGGAGCTCGAGCGCCTCGGGGTCGTGACCCACGCCCACCTCGGGCACGGCCCCGCCACCTACCACCTGGCGACCGAGACCCACGGCCACCTCTCGTGCGAGTCGTGCGGGGCGACCCTCGAGGCGCCGCTCGGGCTGTTCGACGGCCTGGCCGAGGCGGCGCGCACGGCCTTCGGCTTCGAGATCGACCCGCGCCACTTCGCGGTGCTGGGTCACTGCGCCGCCTGTCGCGCCCGCGAGGCCGGCGCCGCGGACGCCTAGTCCGTCAGGCCCGCCTCGGCCACGGGTCGAGGACCCTTTCGGCCCGCCGCTCCTCTTCGAGCAGTCGCCGGCGCGCGCGCAGCAGGTCGAACTCGCTCACCAATCCCACCACGGTGGCGGGTGAGGCGCGCTCGACGACCGGCACGACGCCGACCGAGTGCTGGACCATGCGGTCGGCGAGCGCACGCAGGATCTCGTCGGGGTAGGCGACCACCCGAGGCGGGGAGGCGGCGTCGCCGACCGAGGTGGTCGCGTCGTCGCGCCCCTCGAGGACCGTCGACCACGGGACGACCCCCACGAGGCCCGCGTCGTCGAGGACCGGGTAGAGGCGCTGTCGTCGGGCCGTCGACCCCTCGGGCAGCCGGCGGTAGAGCGCGGCGAGGGGCTCGTCGGGCGAGGTCGTCGTCAGGTCGCGGGTCATGACCTCGCGCACGAAGGTCGCCTCGAGCGGGTCGACGGCGTACTCGCGCATCACGTGGAAGCCCCGGCGGGCCACCTTCTCGGTGAGGATCGAGCGCTTGAGGATCAGGACGCTCACCAGGTGGGCGCAGCACGCCGCCACGAGCAGGGGCAGCAGGCAGTTGGGGTCGTGGGTCAGCTCGAAGGCGAAGACGATCGCCGTGAAGGGTGAGCGGGTGACGCCCGCCAGCGCGCCACCGAGCCCGATGAGCGCCCAGCTCCCGGGTGTCGCCCCGGGCAGGGCGTGGCCGAGGACGCCGCCCAGCGCCGCGCCCACCATCATGACGGGCGCGAGGATGCCCCCGCTCGTGCCCGAGCCGAGGCTGAAGGCCCAGATGACGGTCTTGACGATCACCAAGGCGACCATCGCCCTCACGCCGAGCTCGCCCAGGAGTGTGGCGTGGATCGTGGCGTAGCCCACGCCGAGGGCCCGGGGGTCGACGAGGCCGCCGAGCCCGACGGCCGCCCCGCCGATCAGTGGCCACCACATCCAGTGCAGGCGGCCACGCAGGCGCAAGAAGAGGTCCTCGCTGCGGTAGACGGCCTGGGTCATGAGCCAGGCGAGCAGACCGCAGGCCACCCCCACGACCACGGCGCCGAAGAGGGCGACGCCCCCCTGGGGGACTGGCGCCGCCAGGGGGAAGAGGGGTTGGGCCGAGATGAGCCCGGCGTGGGCGAGCTCGAGGCGGAGCCCGTCGGCCGTCGCGGCCGCGGTGCCGATGAGGACCATCGAGCGGGGCCGGAACTCGAAGGCCAGCAGTTCGACCCCGAACAGCGTCGCCGCCACCGGCGTCCCGAAGACCGCGGCCATGCCCGCGGCGGCGCCGGCCACGAGCAGACTGCGCCGTTGGGCGGCCGTGAGGTGCAAGAGCTGTCCGACGATCGAGCCGACGGCCCCGCCGGTGAGGATGATGGGGCCCTCGGCGCCGAAGGGCCCGCCCGAGCCGATGCTCACCGCGCTCGCGACGGGCTTGAGCACGGCGAGTCGGGGCTGGACGGTACTGCCGTTGATGAGGATCCGCTCCATCGCCTCGGGGATGCCGTGGCCCCGGATCTGCTCGGAGCCGAAGCGCGCCATCAGCCCGACGACGAGGCCTCCCGCGACCGGGATGAGGACGGTCCACACCCCGAGCCTCTCGGCGCCCGGGGCGACCAGGGAGACGCCGACGCGCTGGAAGTAGAAGAGGTTGGTGAAGAGCCCGATCATGTCGAGGAGGGCGAGCGCGATACCCGTCGAGAGGACGCCGATGCCGAGCGCGACCGGGACCAGCCTCAGCACACGGACGCTCGTGGTGAAGTCGCCGAGACGGTCCTCGGCGTCCCCGGCGGGCGCGCCCTCGCTCATCGGGCGGATGGTGTCGCTAGAAACATCGTACTACGATATTATCGTCGGTCGAGTGACCCTGTCTGCTTCGACCTACGCGCGCCTGCTGGCCTTACGGACGGGCCTGCGTCGCTTCCAACACTGGAGCGAGCAGCAGGCGCGTGCCCAGGGGCTCACCCCGGCCCAGCACCAGCTCATGCTCGCGGTGCGCGGGCACGACGACCCCCGGGGCCCGACCATCGGCGACGTCGCGGACTACCTGCTGCTCCAGCACCACAGCGCGGTCGGACTCGTCGATCGGGCCGTGGAGGCCGGGCTCGTGCGCCGGGTTCGTGCCGACGACGACCACCGGGTCGTGCGTCTGGCCCTGACGGCCGACGGCGCCCGTCGGCTCGAGCGCCTCTCGGCCCAGCACCTCGAGGAGATCGAGCGGCTGGCTCCGCTCCTGCGGGGCCTCACCAAGGGCCTCGAGGTCAGCTAGGGGCCGCCGCCAAGGTGTAGCCCACCCCGGGGAGGGTCTGGATCAGGCGGCCCTCCTCGTCGTCGAGCTTCTGGCGCAGGCGGTGGACGTAGGTGTGGACGTAGGCGGCCTCCTCGCCGTAGCCCCGCCCCCACGCCTCGCGAAGGATCATCTGGTAGGTGCAGGTCCGCCCGGCGTTTCGCGCGAGGTAGGCGAGGACCGAGAACTCCTTGGCCGTCAGGTCGACCCGTCGCCCCCCGAGGCGCGCGTCGTGGTGGACGAGGTCGACCTCGAGCGTGCCGAGGGCGACGACGCTCGGGCCGGGGGGCGGCGTGCCGACCTGGCGGTCGCGGAGCACTGCGCGCAGGCGGGCGTCGAGTTCGCCCATCGAGAAGGGCTTGGTGACGTAGTCACTGGCCCCGCCGTCGAGGGCGGCGATCTTCGTGGTCTCGGCCCCGGTCGCCGAGAGGATGATGATGGGCACGTCGCTCCATTCGCGGATCCGCCGACAGACCTCCAGGCCGTCGAGGTCGGGGAGCCCGAGGTCGACGATCACGGCGTCCGGGTCGTCGGTGGCCGCGTGGACGATCCCCGTCTGGCCGTCGGGGGCCGCGGTGACCTCGTGGCCGCTCGCCTCGAGCCCGAGGCGCAGCGCCCGCTGGAGCGAGCGATCGTCGTCGATGACGAGGACCCGGGCCATCAGGAGGTCCCGGCGGTGGGCAGGGTGAGGCTGAAACGGGCACCGCCGCCGGGGACGGCCTCGCACCAGATGCGCTCGTCGTGGGCCTCGACGAAGGTCCGCGCGATCGTGAGGCCGAGCCCCGAGCGGCCCCCCGTGTCGAACTGGGTGAAGCGGTTGAAGACGTCCTCTCGCTGGTCCTCGGGCACGCCCGGCCCCTCGTCGTCCACCGAGAGGACGACGTCGGAACCGTGGCGGGCCACCCTGACCGTGACGGTGCCCGTCGGGGGGCCGTGGCGCAGGGCGTTGTCGAGGAGGTTGACGAGCACCTGGGTCATGAGGCCCCGGTCGACCCTCAGGGCCGGCACGTCCGCGCCCACGTCGACGACGGCCCGCTGGCGGGCGAAGGACGTCCGCACGGCCGCGAGGGCGTCGTCGATCAGCCCATCGGCCGTCGTCACCTCGCGGTGCAGGGTCAAGACGCCGGCCTCCAGCCGGGACAGGTCGAGGAGGTTGGTGACCATCCGCGTGAGCCGGTCGGCCTCGACGTCGATGAGCCGGTGGAGCTCCTCGGCGTCGGGCGCGGTGAGAGACGCCCCGCGCTCGAGCAGCGTCGACGAGGCGACCTTGATCGTGGCGAGCGGGGTTCGTAGGTCGTGACTCACGGCGCCCATGAGACCGTGGCGGAAGCGGTCGGCCTCCTCGAGGAGCTGCGTGCGCAGGGCCTCGTCGCGCAACTGCGCCCGTTCGAGGGCGACGGCGGCGTCGTTGGCGAAGGCCGTGAGGACCTCGCGCTCGGTGGGCGTCTCGGGTTCGCCGCGCAAGGCGAGCATCGCCACCGCCCGACCCGACGACGAGAGGGCGACGGCGCGCAGACCGCCGTGGTCGAGGACGTCGGGACCGACGGTGACCGGCCGTCCCGACGCCGGATCGAGACGGGCGAGGTCCTCGGTGGTGAGGGGCTCGCCGGAACTGGCGATGACGACGAGGTGGCCGTCGCGCAGCTGGAGGAGGGCCGCCCCGCGGACGCCAAAGACGGCGCGGGCCGTCGCGACGATCGAGCGCAGCAGGGCCTCGACGGGCTCGTCCGCGACCAGGCTCTCCGAGACGGCCGCCATCTGGCGCACCACCTCGCGACCGTGGCGGGCCTCGGAGCGGGTGACGTCGAGGGCGGCGACGATCCGGGCGACGAGCAGCATCACGACGGCGTACACGGCGAGGGCCACCCAGTCCTGACCCGAGCTCACCTGGAGGGTCCCGTAGGGGGGGATGAAGAAGAAGTCGTAGACGAGGAACCCCGCCACGACGGTCACCGCGCCGGCGAGGAACCCGCCGACGGCGACTCCGAAGACGACGGGCACGATGAGGACCAGGGCGTCGGTCGAGATCGCGAGGACGGTCCGCAACGGCACGAGGAGTGTCGCCAGGACCGCGAGGCTCCCGAGCCCCGCGGCCACTCCCCACCAGCGACGTCTCACGAACTCAGTATCGCGTAGTCGTCGCCACGGGAGCTCGTTCAGAAGTTATTCAGGGCCGAAGGGGGCTGTCCAGAACGGTTTAAGCCGGGCCTGGCGACGATGGAGCCATGGCCGATGTCCTCGTCGTCGTCGGCATCGGGGCGTTCACCGCCGCGATGCTCGGTCTCATTGCGGCTCTCGGTCGGCTATGAGTGCCACCGAGCTCGTCCTGCTCGTCGTGAGCGTGGTTATGTTCTTCTACCTCGGCTACGCGATGTTCAAGCCGGAGAGGTTCTGATGGGATTCCTCCTCACCCTCGTCCTGCTCGTCGTGACCCTCGCGATCGCCTGGCGCTACCTCGGGTCCTACATGGCCTCGGTGTTCGAGGGGCGCGTCCGCTGGCTCTGGTGGGTGGAGCGGCCCGTCTACCGTCTCCTCGGCACCTCGCCCGAGAAGGAGCAGTCCTGGAAGCGCTACGCCGGGGCGCTCGTCGTGTTCTCGGGGATGTCGATCCTCCTCACCTACCTCGTCATGCGCTTCCAGGGCCATCTGCCCCTCAACCCCCAGCACCTCGGTGACGTCGGCAGCGCCCTCAGCTTCAACACCGCCGTCTCGTTCGTGACCAACACCAACTGGCAGAACTACGGGGGCGAGACGACGATGTCGTACTTCTCCCAGATAACCCTCATGGTCCAGCAGTTCGTCACGCCCGCCGTGGGCATCGTGGCCGCGATCGTGGTCGTGCGCGGCTTCGCCCGGCGCAAGGCCTCGGTGGTGGGGAACTTCTGGGTCGACCTCACCCGGTGCCTCTTGTACGTGCTCTTGCCCA
>NCBE01000154.1 GCA_002255565.1 Actinobacteria bacterium 21-73-9 | reverse complement strand
GGCGCGCTGGCGCCACCACGGCACCAGGGCCACCTCGAGGGCGGGTCGATGGCCCGCGACCACCACGGCCCGGCCCGGCCGCCGGGTGCGCAGCCCGCCCGCCTCGCGCGCTCGGGCGCGAGGGGCGCCCCCCGGACCCGCCGGACGCGCGGGCGGCGCGAGCTCGGGCAGGTAGCGCGCGGCCGAGGGGTCGCTCAGCCCCGAGAGGACGACGCGCGTCGCGTGGTTGTTCACGATCGTCGCCGCCCGCTCCCCGAAGCGGGCGCGCAGCTGGGCGAAGTCCTGCACCACGGTGACGAGGGTCACCCCGAGGCCCGACACGGTCGCGGCGACCTGGTCGAGCTCGTCGAGCGAGGCGACGTGGGCGGCCTCGTCGAGCACCACGAGCAGCCGCTCGGACTCGCCGTGCTCGCTGCGGCGCTGCTGGAGCTCGAGCACCCGGCGCAGCGCCCCGCGAAAGAGCGGCTCGTAGTGGCGCTGGTCGGCGCGCGGCGCGCACAGGTAGAGGGTGTGGGCGCCCTCGAGGACCGGCCCCACCCGGGCGAGCGGCTGGGGGAACTGCCAGGGCGCGAGCATCGCCTCGGCCGTGGTGACGACGCCGTCGACGGTGCGCCCGTCGTGCTCGAGCAGGTCGGCCACCACGGTGCGCGCTCCCCCGGGACGGGCAGAGCGCACGTAGCCCACGAGGTCGCCCGCGACCGCGGCGGCGACCTCGAACACCGACTCGTCGCGCTCCAGGGCGAGGACCATCACGCCGGCCACGAGCTTGGCCGCCAGCGCGTTCCAGAACTCCGCGTCGGGCCGTCCCGACCCGAGGGTGAGGTCGCGCGCGGCGCGCAGCGCCCCGCGCAGGTCGCTCACGCCCTCGAGCGGGTCCCAGGTCAGGCCGCCCTCTCGGCCCGGCTCGAGGGTCTGGACCCGGCCGAGACGCTCGCGCCACGGCCTCGTCGCCGCCACCACGTCGCCCTTCACGCTCGCCACCACCGCCGGTCCGCTCCAGCGCAGGAGGGCCGGCACGACGAGCGAGGTGGTCTTGCCCGACTGGGTCGGGCCCACCACCAACAGGGCGCCCCGCGGGCCGAGGCGCAGCGCCGGGCCGAGGCCGAACCCGGCCACGACCCGGCGCCCGAGGTAGGGCCGGTCGTTCACGCGCCGCGCGCCATGGCGGCGTCGGTGGCGACCACGGCGCGGTCGCGCTCGTCGGGGGTCACCCGCACGATCGAGCGGAACGGCCCGTAGCGCACGAGGGCCGTCCCGCGGGCCATCGAGGTGAGGTAGCGCTCCTCGAGCCCGCTCAGGCCCAGGGCCTCGCGCATCTCGGCGGCCTCGTCGGGGGGCTGGCGGAACAGCCAGGCGGTCTCGCACTCGCGCAGCAGGCCCCGGGCCCGCTCGAGCTGGGCCGTGCCGAGGTCGCCGCTCGCGCGCACGTCCCCGAAGCGGTGCACGACGAGGAGGTGGGCGAGGCCCCGGGCCCGGGCGAGCTTCCACGAGCCCCGCAGCCACGCCAGGGCGGCCGGCTCGCCGAGCAGGGCCCAGGCCTCGTCGAGGACGAGGTAGCCGGTCGTGGTGGCGTCGCCCACGACGCGCTGGGCCGCCGCCACGACGCTGAGCGCGGCGAGCGGGAGCGCCGTCGAGGACCACTGCGCCGACAGGTCCACCACGACGAGGGGCCCGTCGAGGGCGAGCGGCGGCCCCTCGCCGTCGAAGAGACCCGCGAGGTCGCCCTCGACCAGGCGGTGGAGGCTGAGGGCGAGGGAGCGCCGCGCCGTGGGCGTCTCGCAGCCCAGCTCGGGGGCGACCGCCTCGAAGAGGGCCCGCAGCAGCCGGCGCGGACGCGACGGCGCGACGCACGACCAGAGCCGGTCGAGGGCGTAGTGCTGGTCGTCGCGCAACGCCGACCCCTGGGCCCCCGCCAGCAGGGCCCGCACGAGGTCGCGGCCGTCCTCGGCGTCGACCGGATCGCACCAGCCGTTGACCCCGAGCACGACGGGCGCGACGCCGTGGGCGCGCGCGAGGTCCGCGTACTCGCCCTTGGGGTCGACCACCACGACCCGCCGGCCGCGGCGCAGCGCCCGGGCGGCGATCATCTTCACCACCGTGCTCTTGCCCGCGCCGATCGCGCCGGCGACGACCACGTTGGGGTTGGTGACGAGCCCGGCCCGATAGGCGTCGACGGGATCGAGCGCGAAAGGGCCGCCGAAGACGGCCCGTCCGAGGCTCTCGCCCGAGAGCCCCGGCCCGGCGTCGTGGGCCGGGACGCGCAGGTCGATGAGGTCGCGGGTCGTCGCCCAGTGGGTGTCGGCGCGCCCCACGCCCCGGCCCCGGGCCGGGGCGCCCGGCAGGGCGGCGCGGTGCCACGGCGCCTGGCGCCCGACGCCGGACTCCAGGCGCAGGCCCGACTCGTGGGCGTGACGCCGCAGCGCCGCCGCTCGGCGGTGGAGCTCGTCGAGGTCGCCGGCGCGCACGACGAGGTAGACGGCCACGCGCATCAGGCTGCGCCCGCGCGCCACCTCGACCTCGCGCTGGGCGAGGCGGGCCATCGCCCGCGAGGAGCGCGCGCTGCGACGAAACCCGAGGGCGCGGCCCACGGCGTCGTCGGCGTCGACCCGGTGGGCGGCGCGCGAGGCCAGTCGCGCCCCCCGGCGGGCGCCGACCACCTCGTAGCGCAGAGTCACCTGAACCGGAGTCTCGGTGCGCAGGGCCCGCTCCAGCAGCGCCGCCCCGGGTGCGACGGCGCTGAAGTCGCGCACCCGGTACACCCGCACCACTCCCTCAGCCCCGCGCAGGTGCGTCGGGCGCTCGTAGAGGACGGTCTCGGGGCCTGCGCCCAGGCCGAGCGCCTCGACGAGGGCCTCGGGCGCGGCCCCCCACCCCTCGGGTGCGCCCGAGCCGGGCGACGTCGCGAGCAGCGTCCGGCGCG
>NCBE01000065.1 GCA_002255565.1 Actinobacteria bacterium 21-73-9 | reverse complement strand
GGGGGCGGGTCGTGAAGCGCACGAGCGAGACGTCGTCGCGCGTCGCGAGCTCGGCGGCGCAGTGCGGGGCAAAGGGGCAGTCCAGGCACTCGCGGTGCCAGTAGGGCTCAGTGGGGAAGTCGCCGGCGCCCGCGCGCCAGCGGTCGTGGGCCTCGAGCACGCCACGGCGCTCCTCGTAGAGCCGGTCGTAGGTCGCGAGGTTGAACCGGGGGTACGCGTCGCCGCCGAGCTCGAACCACCACAGTGTCCGACCCCGGTCGACGACGGCCCCCCGGGCGGCGGGGTCGCCGTGGCCGAGGGCGTGAAGGACCCGCGTGGCGTGGGCGAGCGCGAGGCCGCTGCGGGTCATGGGCGAGGACGCCCGGGCCCCGACGCCGGCGACCCGCACGGCGTCGGCGCGGCGCGGGCGCGCGAGCTCGGCGCGCCAGAGGGCCCGCGTCGCCGCCGGCTCGGCGACCTCGTGGTTCTTCACCAGCAGCGGCGCGTAGGCGTAGCCCGCCTCGCGCCCGGTGCGCACCAGCGCCTGGACGCTCGCCGCGCGCCGACCGGCGAGGTCGACCGGGAGGCGCGGGGAAAGGACGATCTCGGCGCCGCGCTCGAGGGTCGCGAGGGTCTCGGTGACCGTGCGGGGCCGGGCCGCCTCGGGGTGGAGGGCGGCGAGGGCGGCGAGGGTCGCGCGCCGGTGGGCCAGGGCGCGTTCGCGCCGACGCGCGAGGCTGGCCGGCTCCTCGGCCCGGGCCGGCTCGACGGGGGCGCCCCGGGACAGCGCGACGCGGTGCGCGCAGGCCTGGACCTCGTCGGCGCGCAGGGGCTGGGCCACCAAACGAGCCTACGAGCCCCCCGCGCGGTCGTTACGCCAGCTGCGCCACAACGAGGCGTACTCGCCGTCGTGGGCGACGAGCTCGTCGTGGGTGCCGATCTCGGCGATGCGCCCGTCGATCACCACGCACACCCGGTCGGCGTCGTGGGCGGTGTGCAGCCGGTGGGCGATGGCGACGACCGTGCGACCCTCGAGCACGGCGCTCAAGGAGCGCTCCAGGTGGCGCGCGGCGCGCGGGTCGAGCAGGGCCGTCGCCTCGTCGAGAACGAGGGTGTGGGGGTCGGCCAGGACGAGGCGCGCGAGCGCCAGCTGCTGGGCCTGGGCCGGGGAGACGGGGTGGCCCGTCGTCCCGAGTTCGGTGTCGAGGCCCGAGGGGGTCTCTTCGACCCACTCAAGGGCGTCGACCGCCGCGAGGGCCGACCGGACGTCGTCGTCGCGGGCGTCGGGGCGCGCGAGCAGGAGGTTGTCGCGCACCGAGCCGATGAAGATGTGGTGCTCTTGGGTCACGAGCGCGACGTGACGCCGACGCTGGGCCATCGGCATGTCCGTCAGCTCCACCCCCCCGACGCGCACCGAGCCGCGGGTCGGGGCGTCGATGCCGGCGAGGAGGCGCCCGAGGGTCGACTTGCCCGCCCCCGAGGGGCCCACGATCGCCAGGCGTTCGCCCGGGCGGATCTCGAGGGTGACGTCGCGCACCACGTCGTGTCCGGCGCGGTAGGCGTAGCTCACGTGCTCGAGCACCAGGCGCTCGTCGTGGGGCGCGGCGACGGGTGGGGGCTCGACGTCGCGCGAGGCCGAGACCCCGACGAGGCGCGCGAGCGAGGTCTGGCCGACCTGGATCTCGTCGAGCCACGAGACGACCCGGTCGAGGGGGTCGTTGATCTGCACGACGTAGAGGGTGACGGTCGTCGCGGCGCCGACGGTGACGTGGCCGCCAATCGCCAGCCAGCCGCTCCAGCCGAGCGTCGCCGCGACGGCGAGGGCGAAGGCCCCTTCGACCGTGGGGAACCAGACCATGCGCATCAAGAGCGTGTACATCTCTGCGTAGAAGGCCTCGCGCACGTCCCCCTCGATCCGCCCGACCTGGCGGGGGCCGAGCCGGTGGGCGTCGACGGTGCGCGCGCCCTCGGCCGTCTCGGCGATGGTGCCCGAGAGCGTGGCGTAGCTCACGCGCTCGCGCCGGTAGCCGGGGGTGGCGTAGCGCAGGTAGTGGCGGGTCGAGATGACGAGGATCGGGATCGACACGAGGCTGGCGAGCGAGGCGAGCGGGCTCACGAGCAGCATCGCCCCGAGGGTGAGGACGGCCTGCAGCAGCGCCACCAGCCATTCCGGGACGGCGAAGCGCACGGTGCGCGAGAGGGCGTTCATGTCGTTGGTGACCCGGCTGAGCAGGTCGCCGGTGCCGGCGCGCTCGACCTCGGCGAGGGGGAGGGCGAGCACGCTGTCGAGGAACTCCTCGCGCAGCTCGGCGAAGACGGTCTCGCCCAGGACGTACGCGCGACGGCGGGCCGAGAACGTGAGCACGCCGTAGCCGAGCGAGGTGACCGCGAGCACGGCGACGTAGCGCGCGACCGGTCCCGCGTCGAGCGCGTGCGCCGCGGCCAGGTTGGTGATCTGGCCGACGGCCCACGCCGGCACGAGCCCGGCCGTCGAGGCCAGGGCGTAGACCGCGAGCATGCGCGCGAGAGCCCCGCGGTGGCGCGCGGCGAGCACGCGCGCGTACGCGCGGACCTGGGCGTTCGAGGCGACGGGGAGGCTCACGGCGTCTCCTCGCGCAGGACGATGCGCCGGTAGAGGGGTGAGCGCTCAAGGAGCTCCTCGTGGCGCCCCCGCTCAACGACCCGGCCCCCGACGAGCAGGCTCACCACGTCGCAGCGCTCGAGCACCAGGGGGCTCGAGCTCGCCACCAGCGTCGTGGCCCCGGCGCGGGCCTCGGCGAGGCGCGCGGCGACCCGGCCCTCGGTGTGCGCGTCCACGGCGGAGGTGGGCTCGACCAGCAGCAGGACCTCGGCCCCGGTGAGGACCGCGCGGGCCAGGGCCAGCCGCTGGCGCTGGCCGCCCGAGAGGCCACGGCCGCGCTCGTCCAGGGGGGTCGCCAGCCCGTCGTCGAGGGCGTCGAGGACCTCGAGCGCGCTCGCGGTCGCGAGCGCCCGCAGGATCCGCTCGTCGTCGGGCGTCTCGTGGGGCATGAGCTCGTGGCGCAGCTCCCCGGCGAAGAGCCGCGGCTCGATCTCGCTCACGACGACGCGGCGTCGCAGCTCGGCGAGGGCCAGTTCCCCGAGGGGGACCCCGTTGACGCTGACGCCCTCGACGTCGGCGACGAACCGGCCCAGGCGGTCGACGAGCGCCGCCGTCTCGTCGGTCGTCTCGCCGACCAGACCGGCGAACTCGCCGCGGCCGAGCACGAGACCGGTGCGCGCGTCGCGGATCTCGCGCAGCGGCTCGGGCCAGTCCAGGGGCGCGGGGACGTCGGTCACGGTCGCCTCGACGCGCAGCACCCGCTGGATCTTGCCGGCGGCGACGAAGGCCTGGGTCGCGTTGATGATGTACTCGATCGCCGTGCGCAGCGGCGTCGTGAGGAAGGTGGCGTAGCCGAAGAAGGCCACGAGCTGACCGGGCTGGAGCCGCCCCGCCATCACCTCGTGGGCGCCGAGGAAGGTCACCACGGTGGTGAGCACGGCCGGCAGCAGGACCTGGCCCGACTCCAGGGCCGCCTGGGGGGTCGCGAGGCGCACGCCGGCGGCGCGCACCCGCTGGCTCTGGGTGACGTAGTTGGCGTGGAAGACCTCCTCGCCGCCGACCCCGCGCAGGATGCGCAAGCCGGCGACGGTGTCGGCCCCGAGGGCGGCGAGCCGTCCGGCGCTCTCGCGCTGGGCCGCCTGGTGGCGGTGGAGCGGGCGCATCAGGGGCACGCTCAGGGCCCCGAGCACCGGGACGCCGACGAGCACGACGAGGCCCAGGGTGCGCGAGGTGGCGAGCAGGATGAACGAGACCACCACCCACGACACGATCGCGCCCAGGAAGCGCGCGAGGCTGTCGTAGGCCGTGCCCACCCGGATGGCGTCGGAGTTCGCGGTGTTCACGACGTCCCCGGCGGGGATCGCCTCGGTGAGGGCCGGGCCGGCCGTGGCCATGTGACGACCGAGCACCTGGATCGACCGGTACGAGGCGTGCAGCCAGTTGGTGACGGCGAGCTGGTGGCGCAGGGAGCCGCAGATGGCCTGGACGAGGCCGAGTCCGAGCACGACGCCGACCCAGCCGAGCAGCGCCGCCGTGTCGTGGCGGTCGACGCCGTGGTCGATCGCCGCCCCCAGGGCGGCGAAGACGAGCGCCTGGGCGACCATCCACCCGATGCCGAAGAGGGCGTTGAGGCTCAGCAGCCAGCGCTGGTGGCCGGCCAGCCAGACGAGGTAGCGCCCCGGGGTCGAGGTCGGGGGCGTGCCGGGGTCCGCCAGGGGCAGCTCGCGGTAGGGCAGGTGCAGCACGTCGCTCTCATTCGCACGGTCGTTCACGCCAGGCGGACGGTGAGTCGACCTGTAAGCGGGGTTCTGTCCACCCCCCGAGGGGGGATGGGTGGCCATCCATCTATGCGATCCACCTCGGGAGTGCCTCTATGAGGCGCGCGGGCGGCCTCCCGTGTTCGATCTTGCTCCGGGTGGGGTTTACCGAGCCGCCCCGGTCGCCCGGGGCGCTGGTGCGCTCTTACCGCACCGTTTCACCCTTGCCGACGCCGGTCGCCCGGCCCCGGCGGTCTGCTTTCTGTGGCACTGTCCTTCGCGTCACCGCGACTCACTCGCGTGAGCACCCTGCCCGCTGGAGCCCCGACTTTCCTCACCGCATCGCTGCGGCGCGGCCACCCAGTCGACTCACCGTCCACCCCCAGTCTGACACAGGGCGCGTCGGCTCCACAAGGTCGGACGTGGGTGCCGGGCGGTAGCCTCGCCGCGTGAGTGTCGAGGGGACGAGCGTCGAGGCGCCGGTCCTCGACGTGGCCGCGTTCTACGAGGTCGTCACCGCCCACCTGGAGGCGGCCTTCGGGCGACGACGCCCGCTGTGGGTCCGCGGCGAGGTCGCCAAGGTCTACGAGAAGGGGCACGTCTACCTCGACCTGGTGGACGGCGGCTCGGACACGGCCGATACCCGCCGGCCCGTCCTCAACGCCCACTGCTGGTCGCGCCAGTGGGGGCCCCTCAAGGCCCGGCTCGCCGCCGACGGCGTCACCCTCGCCCCGGGCATGACCGTCACGCTCTACGGCTACGTCGACGTCTACGCGCCCCAGGGGAAGATCGGCTTCAGCGTCCTCGACGTCGACGTGACGAGCCTGCTCGGCGAGCTGGCCCGCCGCCGCCAGGAGCTGATCGGTCGGCTGCGGGCCGAGGGCCTGCTCGAGGCGAACGCCCGTCACCCGGTGCCCGCCGTGCCGTTGCGCGTCGGCGTCGTGGCGAGCCCCGCCACCGAGGGGTTCCGCGACTTCGCGGGCGTGCTCGAGGGCTCGGGTTTCGCCTTCGCTCTCGAGGTCGTCGCGTCGCTCGTCCAGGGGGAGGGGGCCCCGCCCCAGATCGTGGCCGCGCTCGAGAGCCTGGCGGCGCGCGCGCCCGACGTGATCTGCGTCGTGCGCGGCGGCGGCTCGCGCGGCGACCTCGCCTGCTTCGACGACGAGTCGGTGGCCCGGGCCATCGCCCACTGCCCCGTGCCCGTCTTCACCGGGATCGGCCACACCGGTGACGAGTCGGTGGCCGACCTGGTCGCCCACACGCGGGCCATCACCCCGACCAAGCTCGGCGAGATCCTGGTCGAGCGGGTCCGCACGTGGCGCGAGGAGCGGCTGCGCCGCCCGGCGGCCCGGGTGCGCGAGCGCGCCGGCGACCTCCTCGACGAGGCCGACGCCTACGTGGCCGAGCGCCGCCGCGCCGTGGTCTTTGGCGTGCGCGACCGGATCCGCGCCGAGGAGCGTCACCTCGCCTCGACGCGCCAGCGCCTCGTGGTCGACGCTCGACGCACCCTGGAGGGCGCCCGTGGCCGGCTCGGCCACCACCGGGCCCTGCTCGCGGCCTACGACCCGGCGCGTCGGCTGGCCCAGGGCTGGTCTATCGTGACCGACGCGAGCGGACGGGTCGTGCGCGACGTCGACGCGGTGTCGGTGGGCGACGAGGTCACCGTGCGTGTGGCGACGGGCTCCTTCGGCGCTCGCGTGCAGACCGTGGGGGAGGGGTGATGGCGGGTAACGACGTCGGGGGCTGGGACGAGGCCGCGGCCGAACTGGACGCCATCGTGGCCTCCTTCGACGAGGGCGAGGTGTCGGTGGACGACCTCTTCGCCAAGCTCGAGCGGGCCACGGTGATCATCGAGACCCTCGAGTCACGGCTCGTCGCGACCCGCGCGCGGGTCGAGGAGCTCACCCCGCGGATCGCCGCGGTCGTCGACGACGAGTGACGTCGCGCCTCTACCTTCGCCAGTGGCTCTCGGGTCGCGACTTCGCGCTCGGCGACCCCGTCGCGGTGGCGATGCGCAACTTCGCCTACGCCCTGGGCGACCGCGAGACCGGTGAGGCCGTCCTGGTCGACCCGGCGTACGCGCCGCGCGAGCTGGTCGACCTCGTGGCGGCGGAGTCGATGACGGTGGTGGGCGCGGTGGCCACCCACGCCCACCCCGACCACGTCGGGGGCCGGCTCATGGGCGAGCACGTCGTCGCCGGCGTCGCCGAACTCGTCGCCGCGACCGGGGTGGTGGTGCACGCCCAGGCGGTCGAGGTCGACACGCTCGTCGAGCGCACGGGCGTCGACCCGGCGCGCGTCGTGGGCCACGACGACTACGACCACCTGCGCCTGGGTGAGCTCGACGTGACCCTCGTGCGCACCCCCGGCCACACCCCCGGCAGCCAGTGCCTCTGGGTCGACGACGCGCTGCTCTCGGGCGACACCCTCTTCGTCGAGGGTTGCGGGCGCACGGACCTCCCCGGAGGCAGCAGCGACGAGATCTACGCCTCGATCCACGAGCGCCTGGCGATCGTGCCCGACGAGACGACCCTCTACCCGGGCCACTTCTACGCCGAGGAGCCCCACGCGCCGCTCGGGCGCGTGCGCGCGTCCAACTCGGTCTTCCTCGTGCGCTCGCTCGCGCAGTGGCGCGCGAGCTTCGGATAGTGGACGCCCTCGGCCACGACGACCACGTCGTGGTGGTGGGCGCCGGCCTGGCCGGCTGGCGCCTCGCCGAGGGCCTGCGCCGCCACGGGTTCGCCGGGCGCGTGAGCGTGGTGGGGGCCGAGCCCCACCTCCCCTACGAGCGCCCGCCCCTCTCCAAGCAGGTCCTCGCGGGCCGCTGGGACCTCGAGCGGGTGGCCCTGGCGGGCGGGGACCGGGCCGGCGAGCTCGGGATCGACCTGCGCCTCGGCGCGCGCGCGGTGGCCCTCGACGCCGCGGCGGGCGAGGTGACCCTCGAGGACGGGACGCGCCTGGTGGCCACGCGGGTGGCCCTCGCGGTGGGCGTCGAGGCGCGCGCGTTCTCCACGCCCTCGAGCGGGGCCCTGCCCACCCTTCGCTCGCGCGACGACGCCGAGGGGCTGCGCGACCGGGTCGCCGGCCTCGAGCCGGGCGAGACGGTCGTCGTCGTCGGCGGTGGGTTCCTCGGCGCCGAGGTGGCGACCTCGCTCGGCGCGCGCGGCCTCGTCCCGGTGGTGCTCGAGGCGGCGACCCGCCCCCTCGTAGGCCCGCTCGGCGCCGAGGTCGCGGGCTGGCTCGCCGGCCTGGCCGCCGACGCCTCGATCGAGCTGCGCACCGGGGTCGTGGTGCGCGACGTCGTGGCGGGGTCGGGGACGTGGCGCGTCGAGCTCGACGACGGCCTCCTCGAGGGGCGCGAGGTGGTGGCGGCCGTCGGCTCGCGCCTCGACCTCGGGTGGCTCGAGGACTCGGGCCTCGCGCTCGACGACGGGATCGTCGTCGACGCCGCGCTGCGCGCGGCGCCCCGGGTCGCCGCGCTGGGCGACGCCGCGCGCGTGCTCGAGGTCGAGGGCGAGCGGGGCGCGCGCCGGGAGCACTGGCAGGTCGCCGCCGACCACGCCGAGGCGCTTGCGCGCGCCTGGGCCGGTGCCGAGCCGTCGGCGCTCGCCGCCACGCCCTACTTCTGGTCCGACCAGTACGGCAAGAAGATCCAGCTGCTCGGCCGGCCCCTCCCCGACGACGAGGTGGTGCGGGTCGTGGGCTCGACGACCTCGGGGCGGTGGCTCGCGCTCTACGCGCGCGCCGGCGTGGTGACCGGCGCGGTGGCCCTCAGCCAGCCCCGGGCGCTGATGCTCGCCAAGCCCCTCGTGGACGTCGGCGCGCGACTGGACGACGCGCTGGCCGACGCGCCCTGGGAGCGCTAGAAGGCGATCGAGGAGAGCTCGGGGATCGAGCCCTTGGCGACCTCGACCGCCGCGCGCCAGCGCGCCCGGCGCTCGTGGCGCTCGTCGTCGCCGACGCGAGGTTCGACCATGACCTCGGGCGCGCCCGCGTCCTCGAGGTCGTCGAGGTCGAGCAGTCCGGCGCCCACGAGGGCGAGCAGTCCCACGCCGCGGGCGGTGGCCTCGCGCTCGGCACTCACCCCGACCGGCACCCCCGTGAGGTCGGCCAGCGCGCGCACGACGGTCGCGCTCGCCGAGACGCCCCCGTCGACGCGCAACTGCTCGAGGGCGACGCCCTCGCGGCCCAGCGCCTCGACGAGGTCGGCGCCGCGCTGGGCGACGCCCTCGAGCACGGCGCGCACGAGCTGGTCGCGCGAGGTGCCCCGGGTCAGGCCGACGAAGGCCCCGCGGGCCCCGAAGTCCCACCACGGCGTGCCCAGGCCCGCGAGCGCCGGCACGAAGGCCACGCCGCCGCTCGTCGCGTCCGCCGCGCGCGCGTCGGCCTCGGCCGGGGAGCCGACGAGGCCCAGCTCGACCAGCCAGTCCACGCACGAGCCGGCCGAGAGCACGATCCCCTCGAGACCCCAGGTGACCTCGCCGCCGGCGCTGAGCAGCGCCGTCGGGTAGCAGCCCGACGGGCGGCGCAGCGCCGAGTCCGGCGCGTGGCCGAGGCCGTGGGCGTCGGCGATGGCCCCGGTGCCCAGGGTCAGCTTGGCGCCGGCGCGCACGCACCCCTGGCCGAAGAGCGAGGCCGGCTGGTCGCCGATCAGCGCGGTGATCGGCGGCGCGCCGGGCAGGGCGCGGGCCCGGCCGACCTCGCCGAGGGAGTCGACGAGGGTCGCGAACAGCGAGCGCCCGAGGCCGAGGCGCTCGAGCACGGCCTCGTCCCAGTCGGCGAGGTCGACCCGCGCGAGCCCGGTCACCGAGGCGTTGGTCCGGTCGGCGACGAGGACCTCTCCGCCCGAGAGGTTCCACGCGACCCACGTCTCGATCGTGGCGGCCCGCCAGTCGCCGCGCGGGCGCGGGGCGTGCTCGAGGAGCCAGCGGGCCTTGGTGGCCGACTGGTTGGGGGCGAGGCGCAGACCCTCGCCCTGCAGGACGAGGCAGTCCACCACCGTGCGCAGGTCCTGCCAGCTGAGGGCCGGCCCGAGGACGGTCCCGTCGGCGGGGTCGAAGAGCAGGGTCGTGGCACGCTGGTTGGTGATCCCCACCGCGTCACAGCCCCCGCCCTCGGCGAGGGTCGCGCGCGCGGTCTCGAGCGTGACGGCGGCCAGAGCCGCCCCATCGAGCTCGACCTCGCCGGGCTGGGGCGTTCGCACGGGCAGCGGCGCGCGCGCCACGTGGCTGAGCCGTCCGCGCTCGTCGACGAGCGCGGTGCGCACCGAGGTCGAACCGACGTCGATCGCGAGGGCCCTCACCGGTCGTCCTCGCCCAGGCCGAGCACGTCCGGGTTGAGCAGGCCCTCGGGGTCGAAGAGCGCCTTGAGATCCCGCAGGAGATCGTAGGCCGGGCCCATCGCGCGCGTGAGGTGCTCGACGCGCTGGCGGCCCACGCCGTGGTGGTGGCTCACCGCCGCCCCCGCCGCCACGACGGCGTCGAGCGCCGCGTCCCAGGCCGCGCGGTGGAAGGCCCGCGGGTCGCCCTCGGGGCGCCCGGCGAAGGTGAAGTAGAGGCAGGCGCCGTCCTCGTAGGCGTGGGACTCGTGCACCGAGGCGACGGCCATTCCCGGCACCGCCTCGAGCGCGGCGCGCACGTCGCGCGCGAGCGACCCGAGGGCGCCCCACGGGGCCACGGTCTCGATGGTGTCGACGACGACGCCGGCGCTCCACAGCGGGGCGAGGGCCGAGACGTCGTTGCGCCGCTCGAGCCAGGTCGCCACGACGGCCTCGTCGAGCCGCTCGGCGCCGGCGCACTCCTCGTCGACCACCTCGAGGGTCGCCTCGACGAGCCCCTCGTCCCCCTCGTCGAGGACGACGAGCGCGCAGCCCTCGAGCCCGAAGGTCCGCCGGCTCTCGGTCTCGTCGTAGAGGCGCAGGACGGCCGGCCGGGCGCCGCGCTGGACGACCCGCCGGCACGCCTCGAGCCCCTCGTCGAAGGTGGCGAAGAGCCG
>NCBE01000064.1 GCA_002255565.1 Actinobacteria bacterium 21-73-9 | reverse complement strand
CGCGCGGGGCCCGCTCCGCGACCCGCGCCCGCCCCGCCGCGGACCCGCCCGCGTCCGCGCCCGGGCCACGAGGCCCTTCGCCTCGCGGTCCACGGACCCCGCGCGCTGCGCGAGCGCCTCGCGGCCGCCCTCTTCGTCGACGAGGTCCAGCGCGCCGCCTTCGAGGCCCTGGTCGAGGCCGCGAGCACCCAGGGCGCGATCGAGGGGCTGGAGCGTCGCGGCGAGGAGGAGGCGGCCCTGGTGCTCGCCGAGATCGCCGTCGAGCCGCCCGAGGAGTCCCTCACCGAGAGCGACGTGGCGGCCGTCGTCATCCAACTCATCCGGTCGGCCCTGCCCGAGGCGCTGGCCGGGCTCGGCCGCGACCTCGCGGCGGGGCGCGTCGACCCCGAGGTGGTGAGCGCGACGATCGTCGACGTGAAGGCGCGCGAGGAGCAGCTGCGCGACGAACACGGCGCGGCGGCCGTCCAGGCCGAGCGGGACCTGCGCGAGTGGCTCGTCGAGCGCTCGGCCTCGACGACCCCGTGAGCGAGTCGTGGCGGGGTGTCCCGGGCCGCATCGGCGGCCTCGACGTGCTCGCCCCGCTCTCGGTCGAGGCCGAGCGGCGCCTCTACCCGATCATCCGCGAGGGCCGGCGGGCCGACACCGAGCTCGCCGAGGGGGTGGTGCGCGACCCGGCTCGCCGTCGCCAGCTGCGCCGGGCGCGCCTCGCGGGCCAAGAGGCCGAGTCGACGCTGCTGCGCGCCACGTTCGGCCTCGTGAAGGCGCGGGTCAACGAGCGGGGCTACCGGTGGCGCGACGAGGACCTCGAGCTCGCCGGGGTCGAGGGGCTGGTGAACGCGTTGCACCGCTTCGACCCCGACCTGGGGACGCGCTTTTCCACCTACGCCAACTACTGGATCACCAAGCTCGTCAACCAGGCCGTCCAGCAGCGCGCGGGCCTCTCCGACGCCGAGATGCGCCGGGTCCTCGCCTACGAACGCCTGGTGCGCGCCCAGCCCGAGCGGCGACTCGGCGTGCGCGAGGTCGCCGCGGCGCTCGAGGTGGGGGCCCGGGCCGCGCGCGAGACGATGCAGATGGCCCACGACCTCGAGCGGCGCCGGGAGGGCTCGGTCGCGCTCGACGACCTCGACGACCACCGCGTGAGGGCTCCCGAGGCCCCGGCGTGGGTGATCGACGAGTTGCGCCGACTGACCGGCGAGGACTTCGACGCCTTCTGGCAGTACACGTTCCACGCCGCGACCCTGAGCGAGCTCGCCCGGGCGCGGGGCATCTCGCGTCAGGCGCTCGCCAAGCGCCTCGAGCGCTGCCGGCGCGCGGTGCGTGAGAGCCCCGAGGCCGAGCGGCTCGCGCGCTGGCTCGACGAGCAGTAGCCCGCGACGGCCGGATGGTAACGTGGGCCCGCTATTCCCAGATAGCTCAATTGGCAGAGCAAGCGGCTGTTAACCGCTAGGTTGCAGGTTCGAGTCCTGCTCTGGGAGCCACCCCGCAGTTGACTTAGGGCCGTAGCTCAGTGGTCAGAGCAGGGGACTCATAATCCCTCGGTCGTGGGTTCGATCCCCACCGGCCCTACGAGCCCTACGAGCCCTAGGTGCACCGGCCGCATGCGGACTTCTGGGTCATCGGGTCTCAGTGGGGCGGCCTCCTTTCGGGGGTCCCCACGAGGACTACGACACCATCCACGCCGTGAGTCGGCTTCGAACCTCTCCCGCCGCGGGGGTGGTGCCGACACTCTCGCGCGGAGGTGGGGTCCTGAGTGGCGTCCGTCCCGTGGAGGGCGAACCCTCTTCCCCGCCGGCCCGCGGGAGTCCGGCACGAAGCGAACGAGCCGTGCTGAGTCGCCGGTCGGCGGTGACGCACCCAGATGTTCGGTTCGACGTACGTCCCGAGGTCATCTGTCTTTTCAACGTGCAGGGGTGCCAGACCGCTCGGAATGATGTAGTCGCCCGTCGCGGGGAGTTTCAGACCGGTCCATTCCTCCCACTGTGCGACGGTGCCCGTCATGGTCTGTGCGTGCGGCGCGAGTCCGATGACGTTCCCACCGACTCGGACGTGCAGGCGCAGCCAGGGGTCCCGGGGCAGGCCGTCGTCGCGCAACCAGGCGGCGTACTCGACGATGTCCAACAGTGGATACAGGTGCTTTCGCGTCGGGCGCAGCGGCGCAACCACCTTCTCGAGGCCATGCTCCGCCGCGATGTCGCAGAGGGCCCGGACAAGCTCTTCCGCAACGCCACTTCCCTTACGATCAGGGTGGACCACCGCACCGCCGATGACGAAGGTGTCCGCCACACCCGACCCATCGTGGAGCTCGAGTGAGCGATGGAGCACACCAGCGAAGGACGACGGGAGTTCGTCCACGTCACGAGACCACGAGATGGGAACGCCCCAGGCCGTTGCAGCCGGTTGGTCACTCTCATCCGTGAGGATGATGTCAAAGGGCTTGAATAGCTCCCGTACACGCCCGATGTGCTTCGTGACCTCTGCGTCGCCCGTGATGAACGTCGGGAAGCCCCCAGCGAACAGGGCATTCATTTGCTCTTGCGTCCACGCGCGAGCACTTCTCTCCTCGACTCGACCGAGCGCCTTAGCCGTGTTCGTCACCTCAGGAGATCCCATCACCTCGTCCTCGCTGTCCTGCGACGTTCTGATGCGTGGCCCGCCTTCGGATGCGTCACGACGAGGGCGGGCTGCCTCCGCCCTCGTCGTGAGCCTCACACGTAGAGGTCGGGGGGCTCCGCCCTAGCGGGTATCGACCGCCTTCGCCCTCAGACGCCGATTGGCTGCTCGATCAGCTGGGGCGTCGGCTGCCTCGTGTCAACATCGGTGAGGCCATAGTTTCGAACTGGGTCTCCGACGGCGTGTGTGTGCGGATCTCCTTGAGAGTGATGGGTCGGGCGCGTGTGCGGTGACGGCGCGACCGATGTCCGTAACCGTCTCCACTCCCGCCCGCTGGATATCGGAGGGACGGGGCATCCTCTCTACGGAGGTCCAACCCGGCGGGGCCCCGACGACGGCTGGTGCACGCCGTGCCAGGACGGCGCTGGCGGGTCTACGCCAACCCCGTCGCCCCTGACGGCCTTCGTGAACCAGGGCTCGTGCGCGAGCGACTTCGTGAGTCGGGTGGCGTCCCGAACGGTTCCGAGGGCCCCGTCGAGGCGAGGGGCGACGCCTCGCGGCGGGGCGCCCGCCGCGATACCATCGCCGCGGGCGGCCAAGGTCGCTCGCTCGACGCGCATGAGCCACCCCCTCTTCTCCCTCGACGGCACGACCGCCCTCGTCACCGGCGCCGGCAGCCCGGGGGGCATCGGCTTCGCCACCGCCCGCCTGCTCGCGGAGTTGGGGTGCGCGCTCGCGGTCTGCGCGACGGGCGCGCGCATCGAACACAGGGCCGAGGAACTGCGTTCACTCGGCGGACCGGTGAGCGCCCACGTCGGCGACCTCGCCGACGCCGAGCAGGCGCGTCGCGTCGTCGGGGAGGCCCTCGCGGCGCACGGCCGGATCGACCTCCTCGTGAACAACGCCGGCATGGCCCAAGAGGGCCACCCCGAGCGGTTCACGCCGGTCGCCGAGCTCGACGTGCTCGAGTGGCGCGAGGGCGTGCGCCGCAGCCTCGACACGTGCTTCCTCGTGACCCGCTACGTGCTGCCCGGCATGCTCGCGCGCGGTTCAGGCTCGGTCGTCAACGTGGCCTCGGTCACCGGGGCCCTCGTCGCCACGCCCGGCGAGTCCGCCTACGCCGCGGCCAAGGCGGCCGTGGTGGGCCTGACCCGGACCCTCGCCCTCGAGGTGGCCGACCGGGGCGTCACGGTCAACGCGGTCGCCCCGGGATGGGTCGCCACCGACACCCAGCCGCCCGAGGAGCGAGCCGCGTCGGCCGCGTCGCCGATGGGGCGCGCCGCGCGGCCCGATGAGGTGGCCGCGGTCGTGGCGTTCCTCGCGATGCCGGGGGCGCGCTACGTCCACGGGGCGACGATCGTCGTCGACGGGGCCAACCACCTGGTCGAACGACTGGCCTGACGCCGGCGCGGGCCGGGGGCGCCGTCCGAGTCGCCTGAGGGAGCCTCGGGGACCCGCCCCGTCGTCCTAGGGCTTGGGCACGCCGTGCTGGAGCGCGGTGACGAGGAAGTGCGCGTCGTTGCACAGCGCGAGATTCACCGGGTACGGCACCGTGAGGTCGGCCGGACCGCTCGTGGCGATGGTCGCGTGCAGGTTCAGCGCGCGCGCGCAGCCGCTCGTCGGGTCGACGCCCGCGACCGGGACGTCGCGGAACCACAGGACGAAGCCGGCCTCGCCGTTGGGCGGCAGGACCACGGTCTTGTTCGAGGCGGGGAAGACGTCTCGCTGGATGGCGTGGATCGGCCCGCGCGGCCCGAACAAGACGATGTCGGGGTAGCCGCGCAGCACGCACACGTCGGGTGAGGTGTTGACGTAGACGACCGTCACGTACTTGGTCGTGCGCTTGACCTGGGCGTAGGCGAAACTCGATAGGTGGCTCGAGGAGCAGGCCGGAGGCAGCGGCTGGGCCGAGGCCGGGGCCGACCCGATCAGGGGGACGGCGAGGGCGGCCAGCACCAGTGACACGCTCGCGACCCGGGGGGCGCCGCGGCGCCTACCCACCCGAATCGCTGGAGACATCCGAGCAAGCGTAGCAACGCCTACCCGTCGTGCGGCGAAGGCACGACGACGACGGGCACGCGCGCGTGCCCGACGAGCTCGAGGCTCGTGCTGCCCAGGAGCAGGCCCTCGTGGCGTCCGTGGCCGCGCCGGCCCACGACGAGGAGTTCGGCGTTGACCGGCGGGCCGACGCTGCGCAGCAGGACCGAGCAGGGGTCGCCGTCCTCCACCCGCCAGCGCACGCTCGCCGGGTCGAGCCCAAGTTCGGTCACGGTCTCCGACACGACCTCGGGGACCGGGGGCTCGGGGGTGCGCTCTCCGAGCAGGCCCCGGGCGTGGAGCACCCACGTGGTGGCGCCGGCGTCGCGCGCGAGGGCGAGTCCCACGCGTAGGGCGCGCGCGGCGTCGGGTGAGCCGTCGAAGCCGACGGCGAGGGATCGGGTCACGTCGCCTCCTCCTCGGCCGAGGCGAGGACCTCGACCGTTCGGCGGAACTGCTCGAGCGCCGCCGACACCGCCTCGGCGCCGGGCCCGCCGCTCGTGGGCGTCTCGCCGGCCGTCGCGTCGCCGAGCAGCGCGGAGAGGCTGGCCGCGACCGACGCGCGCAGGGCGGCGAGGTCGTAGCCGCCCTCGAGGAAGAGGGCGACGCGTCCCGGTCCCGGGGCGAAGCCGCCGGCCAGGGCGGCGAGCGCCGCGAAGTCCCCGCTCGAGAGGGCGAGGTCGGCCAGCGGGTCGGCGCGATGGGCGTCGAAGCCCGCCGAGACGAGGACCCAGGTCGGCTCGAACGCCTCGACGGTGGGGGCGGCCGCCTCGAGCGCCCGGCGGACCACGTCGCCGGTCGCCCCGGGCGGCAGTGGCAGGTTGAGGGTGCGACCGAGGGCGTGCGGCCCGCCGACCTCGACCGGGGTGCCCGAGCCGGGGTACAGGGGCCACTGGTGGGTCGAGACGTAGAGCACGCGGGGCTCGTCCCAGAAGATCGCCTGGGTGCCGTTGCCGTGGTGGACGTCCCAGTCGACGATCACCACGCGCTCGCCGGCGTCGACCAGGTGCGCCGCGGCGACCGCGACGTTGTTGAGCAGGCAGAAGCCCATGGCCCGGTCGGCCAGCGCGTGGTGGCCGGGGGGGCGGGTCACGACGAAGCCGACGCCGTCGCCGCGCTCGTCGAGCGTGTCGAGGACGGCGAGCCCCGCGCCGGCGGCGTTCACCGCGATCGTCCAGGAGTCGGCGGTCGCGTAGGTGTCGGGGTCGAGGTCGCCGCCCCCGCCGTAGCAGAAGGCCCCGAGCTCGTCGAGGTAGCCCGCGGCGTGCACGCGCGCGAGCTCCTCGCGCCGGGCCGCGCGCGGCCCCACGACGACGAGGTCGTCGCCGAGGTGCAAGTCGGCGACGCCCTGCAGGGCCGCCGTGGCCCGCGCCGGCCGCTCGGGGTGGCCGGCCTCCTCGTGGGCCTGGGCGCCGTAGTCGGCGTTGAGGACGAGCGCGGTCACGGTGAGCCGGGTTCCCCGGAGCGGTCGCGGCGCTCGGCGCGCCGGGCCCGCGCCGTGGCCGTCGGCTCGATGGGGAAGAGCACCTCCACCTCCTCGGCGTCGTGCACGACCTCGACCGGGAACCCCGAGTCGTAGAAGACGGCCAGCATGTCGCGGTTCGTCGACAAGGTCGAGGCCGAGAACGCCTCGACGCCCCGGGCCCACGCCGCGTCGGCGAGTCGCTCGAGCAGCGCGAGGCCGAGGCCCTGGTGCTGGTGGGTGTCGAGCACGACGAAGGCGACCTCGGCCGTGGTCGAGTGGGGGTAGCGGTCGAAGCGGCCGACCGCGACGAGCTCGTCGCCCTCGAACACCACGAGGGCAAGGCGGTCGACGTAGTCCACGGTCGTGAGGTGGGCGACCTCGGTGGCGCTGAGCTCGGCGTGCAGGGAGAAGTAACGCCGGTAGATCGAGTCCGCAGAGAGGCGATGGTGGAAGGCGACCAGCCGGCCCGCGTCGCCCGGCAGAATCGGTCGCACCGCCAGCGTGCGCCCGTCACGGGTCGTGATCACACCCTCGAGGTCGTGGGGGTAGAGCGCCGGGCTCGTCGCGTCGGACTGGTTCTCGTGCGTACTCAGTGGTTCCTCCCTCGGTCCTCTCTACCATCACAGCGGCGCCGCGCGCCGGCGGGCTAGGGGCCAAGGCCCCAACGTGGGAGGCCGTCACCTAGCGTGTCGCCGTGGAGGAGGTCGACCTCACCGAGTGGGCTCGCGGGCTCGGCGGCTCGCGGGCCCTGCGCGGGCGCCTCGCCCGTCCCGAGGGCGAGGGCCCCTGGCCGGGGGTCGTGATGATCCACGAGGTCTTCGGGCTCGACGACGTGATGACCCGACAGGCGCGGCGCCTGGCCGCGCTCGGCTACGCGACCCTCGCGCTCGACCTCTACTCCGACGGCGGGGCCCGGCGGTGCCTCACGACGATCGTCCGCGCGGTGGCGAGCGGGACGGGACGCCCCTTCGCCGACGTCGAGGCGGGTCGCCGCTGGCTGGCCGAGGCGCCGTGGTGCACCGGGCGCGTCGGGGTGCTCGGCTTCTGCATGGGCGGCGCGTTCGCCCTGCTGTGCGCCCCCCGGGGCTTCGACGTGGCGGCCGTCAACTACGGCCCGCTGCCCAAGGACCTCGACGCCGCCCTCGCGGGGGCCTGCCCGATCGTCGCCTCCTACGGCGGGCGGGACCGCTCGCTGCGCGGCGCCGCCGCGCGCCTCGGCGCCGCCCTCGAGCGTGCCGGCGTCGAGTGCGACGTCGCCGAGTACCCGGGGGCCGGCCACTCCTTTTTGAACGACGCGATGGCCGGCCCCGCGCTGGTGCGCCCGGTGCTGCGCGTCGCCGGCGTCGGTCCGGACCCCGAGGCGTCGAGCGACGCGTGGGCGCGCATCGACGCCTTCTTCCGGTCGCACCTGGGCTAGGCCGAGGGCGTCGGGGGCGCGAGGGCCTCCGCGTGACGGATCTCCACCCCGAGGGTCGGGTCGAACGGTCCGAGGCCGAGCACGCGGGCGAAGAAGGACTCCTCGACGGCGGCCTCGCGCCGCCAGGTGGCCGGGTCGCGGAAGCCGTGGCCCTCGCCCTCGACGACGACGAGGCAGTGGGGCACGCCGCGCGCCTCGAGCGCGGACGCGAGGGCGAGCGACTGGGCGAGGGGCACGACCTCGTCCTCGGTGCCGTGGAAGAGCGCGAGGGGGGTCGAGAGCTCGTCGACGAACCCGAGCGCCGAGCGCTCGCGGTAGAGGGCGTCGGCCCCGGGCAGGGTCCCGACCAGTCCGTCGAGGTAGTGAGCCTCGAAGCGCGCCGACGCGCGCGCGAGGCGGCGCAGGTCGGTCACGGGGTAGCGCAGCGACGCCGCCGCGAGGACGCCCCGGCGCGCGAGGCCGAGGGTCGTGACCCCGCTCGCGCTCGAGCCGATCGAGACCACGCGCGCCGGGTCGAGCAGGCCGCGCTGCGCGCACGCGCGCAGGCACGCCGCGCAGTCCTCGACGTCGACGACGCCCCAGTGTCCGCGCAGCCGCTCGCGGTACGCGCGCCCGTACCCCGTGCTGCCGCCGTAGTTGACGTCGAGGTAGGCGTAGCCCCGCGTCGTCCAGAACTGGACGTCGAGGTCGTACTGGGCGAGCGCGCGCCGGGTCGGGCCGCTGTGTGCGTGCAGCACGGCCGGGGGCGCCTCGTTCGCCGGGCCGACGTACGCCGCGCTGGTCGGGGGGTAGAAGAGCGCGTGCACCGGGCCCGCGGGCGTCTCGACCTCGAGCACCTGGGGCCGGGCGACGTCACCGGGGTCGACCTCGCGCGCGGACGACGCCACCACCGCGCCCGTGCGACGCGTCGCGAGGTCGAGGCGCTCGACCCGCTCGGAGAAGAGCGGGCCGGCGGCGATGAGGCCCGCGGCGCGCTCCGAGGCGGCGACCCCGACGACGCACGTCCAGGGTCCCGCCAAAGGGACGAGGACCCCGGTCGGGGTGAGGAGTCCGACGTGGTCGAGCCCACCACGGGTCCACGAGACGAGGATCGAGCCGTCGGCCCTCGGGGCGTAGCTCGCCTCTCCGGCCAGCCAGGGGGGCGGGGCGAACTCCGCCTCGCTCGGCCCGGCGTTCGCCCAGGCGTCACCGTCTCGACGGTGCAGGTTCCACCAGCCCGACGAGTCGGTGACCGCGTAGAGGGTGCCGTCGGGCCCGTAGCGGGGCTGGGTCACGGACTCCCCGGGTCCGCCCAGGACGACCCGGCTCGTCCCCTCGAGGAGGTCGGCCTCGACGAGGACCGTCGAGTCCCAGGGCATGCTGGGGTCGTCCCAGGCGACGACCGCGACGTGGCGGCCGTCGGGACTGAGGGCGGGCGCGCCGAAGAAGTCGTGGCCGGTGAGGATCGTCGACTCGGCACGCGAGGCGAGGTCGACCAGGACGATCTCGTCGACGGTTCCCGTGGGGGTGTCGCGCTCGCGCAGCGCGACGACGCGTCCGTGCCCGTCGAGGTCGGGTGCGCCGTGGCGCACCGAGCGCGGCTCGGGCGCCGGCGGGCTCAGCGCCTCGGGGGCCCGCCCGGCGCGGAGGAGGTAGAGGCGCTGGTCGTCGTCGCCAACGACGACGACGCGCCCGTCGCGCGCGGCGAGCGGTCGGGCCCCGAAGGAGTGGACGCGCGAGCGCACCGCGAGGTCCGAGACCCACTCCGGTGCCCCCTCGCCCGGACGGTGGCGGCGAAGGTATCCGCGCCCCGCGCGGTCGGGATCGGACTCGACCCAGTAGAGGTCGTCCCCGTCGGCGCAGGGCCACCGCCTCGTAGCCGCGCCCTCGACGAGCGCGTCGAGCGAGACGCCCGACGGCCAGGTGCCGTAGGGCCGTTCGCTCGGGGTCACGGGGCGACTGTAGGGCGCCCGCGGGAGCCACCCGGGGTGCGCGCGTCGACGGGGCGCACGGGGACGCGCTGACGGCCCGCACGATGTTGCCGAGGGAAATACCTGGTCCTAGCGGTGTTCGGACGTAGCCTGGGGGCCGGGTCTAGGAGAGCTGGTCGGAGCTTCGCGTATGCGCACACGTGGGTCGTCTGTGGCACCGGTTGAGGAGTGCTCTGGATTCACTCTGGTCGAACTCCTCCTCGTCATCGTCGTGCTCGGGATCCTCGCCGCGATCGTGGTCTTCTCCCTGGGGAGCGTGAGCGCGTCGGCGACGGCCGCGTCGTGCCGGGCCGACGCGCACATCGTCGAGACGGCCGTGCACGCCTACGTCGTCCAGAACGACAGCGCGCCGACCACGGCCGACCTCACGGCGTCGTCGAACCCGTACCTCGACTCGTTCCCGACGAGCCCCTCGTTCACGATCTCGCTCTCCCACGGCGTGGTCGAGGTCGCGGCCCCGACGGGCTCCGCGCCCGTTCCCGCGAGCAGCCCGGGCGCGTGCGCCGGGCTCGCGGCAGCGCACGCCGGCGGCACCACGACGCCCCCGCCGTCGTCGACCACCACCACCACCACGGCGCCCCCGCCCCCGCCGGTCACCGTCGCCGCGTCGACGTCGGGGGGCAACACCCCGCACGACAAGGTCCGGCTCACCTTCGACGCACCGGTGACGGCCTGGTCCGTCACGATCACGGTCAGCGCGGCGAACGGTGAGACCTACCGGGGCCAGGGGCCGGGCTCTCGCGCG
Organism: Actinobacteria bacterium 21-73-9; assembly: GCA_002255565.1. Taxonomy (GTDB): domain Bacteria; phylum Actinomycetota; class Acidimicrobiia; order Acidimicrobiales; family RAAP-2; genus RAAP-2. The sequence continues at coordinate 6,383 of NCBE01000064.1, read as the reverse complement.
TACTCCCCGGGGCACGCGACCTCGGGCGGGACGATCACCTACAGCCGCGGACACGTCGCGCACTCGTTCGCGGGCGACTCCTACGCGTGGACGGCCGTCTCTTCCGGGGCGACCTCGCGCGGCGGGGGACACTTCTAGATCGTCTCGGCCGCTAGTCGAGACGAGTGGATGCCTTGACCGACTTCTTATCCAGTTCTTCCCCGGCTCTGAGGACCTCACCGGTATCCTGAGACGGCTCCGAGTGGCCGGCCAAGCGTCGGGACCAGCGGGGATTCGCGTCGAGGACAGGAGTGGTCGTGCGCGCACGGCGGCGTGTGGCAAAGGTGGCGGTGCTGGGCCTGATGGTCCTGGCCGCCGCCGTCGCGGCCGGCCCCGCCGTGGCGTCGGCCGACACCGTCCCCCCGGTGACGAACGGCTTCTACCTCGCCCTGGGCGCCTCGGAGTCGCTCGGTTGGCAGCCGACCCTGGTCGCGCCGAACGGCCAGCGCACCGACCAGGGCTACGCGAACGACCTCGTCGCCTTCGAGGCGGCCCGCGGGGTGCACCTCGACCTGACCCAGCTGGGCTGCCCGGGTGAGAACACGGCGACGATGATCTCGGGTGCGGACCGGTGCTACCGGTCCACCGGCTCCCAGCTCGCGAGCGCCGTGGCCTTCCTCGAGGCCCACCGCGGCGAGCCCGGGATCGTGACCCTCGACATGGGCTTCAACAACGTGATGAGCTGCATGCGCGCCGGCGTCGTCGACGCCACCTGCGTGAGCGCCCACCTGGTCGTGGTGCACACGGAGCTCTCCTACATCGTCACGACGCTCAGAGCCGCGGCCGGCCCCGGCGTCACCTTCGTCGGGCTCAGCCACTACGACCCCTTCGCCGCGGCGACCGTGGCCCACGTCGGGGGCTTCGGCTACGCCCACCACAGCGACGGCGCGATCTACCAGCTCAACGAGGTGGCGGACGAGGTGTTCGCCCAGAACGGGCTGCGGGTGGCGAACGTCGCCTCGGTGTTCCACGTCACGTCCGCGACGGGGCGCCACGCGCGCGCCACGACGAGCCGCGTGGACTCGGTGTGCGACCTCACCTGGATGTGTCAGCCGGCGCCGCTCGGGCCCAACCTGCACCCCAACGCGGCCGGCTACGCCGCGATCGCCGGCGCGATCGAGGCGGTGCTGCCCGCGCCCTGGGCCTAGCCGTCAGTCGCGCAGCGCCTGATAGAGGGGCGCGAGGACGCTGAGCTGGTCGAGGACGCGAGTCGCGGCCGCGGCGACCGCCTCGGTGGGCTCGAAGATCCCGTCGACGACGGGACGCTCGTTGAGCGACACGGCGACGTCGCCCGCCGAGGCCATGGCGAGGCCCGTGAGAACCGTGCGCAGCGCGACCGAGGCCCGCAGCCCCCTCGACTGGCCCCCGTAGGAGACGATCGCGAAGGGCTTGAAGCGCCACTCGTGGTACAGGTAGTCGATCGCGTTCTTGGTGGCGGCGTTGTAGGAGTGGTTGTACTCGGGGGTGACGAAGGCGAACGCGTCGGCTCGCTCCACGACCTCGGACCAGCGCCGGGTGTGGTCGTGTGCGTAGCGGCGCTCGACGGCCTGGTGGGGCTCGTCGAGCAGGGGGAGGGCGACCTCGGCCAGGTCGGCGAGCTCGACCTCGAGGTCGCCGCGGGCGTGGGCCACGTCGCGGAACCACTGCCCGACGGCGAGCCCGGCGCGCCCGGGTCGGGTCGAGCCGACGACGACGAGGAGGCGGGGTGTGGGCACCCGGGGAGCCTAACGGGCCGGCCCAATCCGAGCTCGAGGAGAACCCAATTCACGCGGCGTGCCCGTTACAGTTGACCCGTGGCCAAACAGAGCCGTTCGGTTCCCGTGATGCAGACGGTCCTCGACGCGGTGGCCGAGCGCCTGATGACCGGCGACGAGTCGCTGATCCGGATCCCGGAGGTGTGCGAGGCCACCGGCATCAACTACGGCTCGGTCTACCACCACTTCGGCTCGCGCGAGGGCGTGATCGACGCCGCCTACGACATGATCTTCGCCCGCCTGGTCGAAGAGGACATCGCCCTCTTTCGCCAGGGCGTCGACCAGGCGACGTCCTTCGAGGAGTTCGTCTCGATCATGCAGCCGGTCGTGGCGAGCGTCTCTTTGGGCACGGCCCGGCGCCACCGGCGCGCCATGCGGGTGCGCATCGTGGCGGCCGCCTCGACCCGGCCGAGGCTGCGGATGCTCATCGGCCAGACCCAGGCCCGACTCTCGGCCGAGGTCCGGCACACCATCGAGCGGGCCCAGTCCCGGGGCTGGCTGCGCGAGGACCTGAGCGCGGGGGCGCTCGCCGTCCTCTTCCAGATCGTCGTCTTCGGCCGGTCCCTCGACGACGTCTCGCTCGACCCCGTCGACGAGGGGGAGTGGGAGAAGACGATGTCGGCGGTCTTCTTCGAGCTGCTGCCTCGCTAGCCCCTCGGGCTGTGGTGAACTACGGGTGTGAGCACCGGCGGGCGCGTCCTGGTCGTCGTGGTGATGGCGGTGGGCCTCGTGGTCGCGGCCGCGCGGGCGTCGGCCTCGACGAGCGCCGCCCCCGTGGCGGCGCCGTGCTCGGCTGCGGCGCTCTCGGCCGACTACACCCACGTCGACAGCGTCCAGGGGTACGGCTGCTCGGGCGGCTTCGGCTACCTGTGGATGACCGTGGGCAGCGGTGCGGCTGAGGTCAGCGTGACCGAGGTCGTGCGCTACGACGAGGGCGCCGCGCGCTGGGTCAACGCCGAGCGGGCCTACTACTGCGTCGCCGGTCGGCTGCCCGCCTACGTCGAGCGCTGGGGCTGCCACTCGAACTAGTCCGAGCGGCGCCGGCGCGTGTCTACGCTCGGGGGTCGTGCGGGCCCGCGGATTCCTGACCCTGGCGCGGGCCTCCGCACTGGACCTCTTCGACCAGTCGACGGCCTTCGGGCGCCTCGCCCTGGTCCACGTGCTCATGATGGCCGGCGACACGATGGTGACGGTCTCGCTCGCCGGCTCACTCTTCTTCTCGGTCTCGCCCGACGAGGCCAAGAGCAAGGTCCTGCTCTACCTCGTGCTCACGATCGCGCCCTTCGCGGTGGTCTCGCCGCTGCTCGGGCCCCTCATCGACCGCTCGACCAACGGCCGGCGCGTGCTCGTCGCCCTGTCGGCCGGCGCGCGCGTCGCGCTGTGCGGGCTGATGGCCCAGAACCTGAACTCGCTGTGGCTCTTCCCGCTGGCGTTCCTCCTCCTCGTCTCGTCGAAGCTCTACGTCGTGACCCGCGGCGCGCTCGTGCCCGAGATGGCCCGCACCGACCAGTTCAAGGAGCACGCGCTGCCCGTCGACGACGCCGGCTGGCCGGCCCAGGGGGCGCTCGCCGAGCCGGGCTACGCCGGGTTCAACGCGCAGCTCACCCTGCTCGGCACGGTGGGCGGCTTCGTCGCCGGGTCGCTCGGGGCGGGGCTGCTCAAGGGGATCGGCGCGGTGAGCGTGCTCGTCGTGGCCTCGCTGGTCTACGCGGTCGCCACCGTCGCGAGCGCCCGGCTGCGCCGCCCGGCCGGCGAGGTGCGCGAGTCGGTGGAGCGTCTCACCCAGCGCGAGCGCGACCGCCACGCCCTCAACCCCCTGGGCGAGGGCGAGGTGGCCTGGGGGCTGGGCGCGGCGGCGGTGATGCGCTTCGCGGTGGGCTTCGCGACCTTCCTCCTCGCCTTCGGCCTGCGCCGCGAGTCGGCCGCCCTCGGCTGGTACGCGACGGCCCTGCTGCTCTCGGGGGTGGGCTCGCTCGCCGGGCTCGCCCTCGTGACCCGGGTGCGCCGGCGCCTGGCCGAGTCGACGCTCCTCACCCTGGCGCTGCTCGCGACCGGGCTGGGCGCCCTCGCCGCCTCGACCCACCCCACCCTCGTGGCCCAGGTCGTGCTCGCCGGGTGGCTCGGCGCCACCGCGGCCGTCGCCCAGCCCAGCTTCGACTCGATCACCCAGCGCCACGTCGCGCCCGGGGCCCAGGGCCGGACCTTCGCGCGCTTCGCGGTGCGCCAGCAGCTGGCCTGGGTCGTCGGGGCGCTGATCCCGGTGGGCGTCGCGCTGCGCTTCGGCGTCGGCGACCGGGTGCTCGCCGTGCTCACGCTGCTCGCGGCGCTCGCCTACCCGATCGGGCGTCGGGGGTCGGCGGGCGAGTGAGCCCTCCTATGCTGCGACGGGATATGGCGACGTCCCCGGTGCCCCTTCCGCCCCGCGTGCCCGTGGAGTGGCCCCACGTCGTGATCGTCGGTGGCGGCTTCGCCGGGGTGTCGGCGGCCCGCCAGCTCGCGAACCGCCGGGTGCGCGTGACGATCGTCGATCGCCACAACTTCCACACGTTCTTGCCCCTGCTCTACCAGGTGGCGACGGCCGGACTCGAGCCGGCCGACGTGGCGTACCCGATCCGCACGATCTTCGGCCACGCCGACAACATCCGCTTCCGCCACGGCACCGTCGCCGACCTCGACCGGGCGCGTCGCGCCGTGGTCCTCGACGACGGGAGCGAGCTCGCCTACGACCACGTGATCGTCACGACCGGGGCCACCGCGTCGTACTTCGACATCCCCGGCGCCGCCCGCCACGCCCTGCCCCTCTACTCGCTCGCCGACGCCCGCCGGCTGCGCAACCGGCTCCTGCTCGCCCTCGAGGAGGCCGACGTGGCCGCCGAGCGCTCGTCGGTCGCGCTCAACTTCGTCGTCGTGGGCGGCGGGCCGACCGGCGTGGAGACGGCCGGGGCCCTCTCGGAGTTGATCGGGATCGTGATCCGCCGCGACGGCCTGCACCTCGAGCCCTCGGCGGTGCGCGTGGTGCTGGTCGACCTGGCGCCGCGCCTGCTCACGGCCTTCCCCGAGTCGGCCGCCCGCTACGCCAAGCGCGAGCTCGAGTCGATGGGCGTCGAGGTCGAGTTCGGGCGCTCGGTCGTAGAGGTCGGGCCGCGCTCGATCCGCTTCGCCGACGGCGAGAGCTGGGCGGCCGCCGCGGTCGTCTGGGCGGCCGGGGTGACGGCCGCGGGCACCCTCGCGGGCCGGCTCGAGGGGCCGCGGGGCCCCGGCGGGCGGGCCGTGGTCGGGGGGGACCTGCGCGTCGAGGGCGACGAGGGCGTCTGGGCGGCCGGGGACGCCGCGGCCATCCCCGACGGGGCCGGGGGCTACCTGCCCCAGCTCGCGCCCGTGGCGATCCAGTCGGGCCGCCACGCCGCGCGCCAGGTGCTCGCCGTCCTCGAGGGCCGAGCCACCGAGCCCCTGCGCTACCGCGACAAGGGGATCATGGCGACCATCGGGCGCCGGGCGGCCGTGGCGAAGCTGCCCCACGCCGGGGTCATCCGCGGCACCGTCGGCTGGCTGGCCTGGCTGGGCCTGCACCTGTGGTACCTGGTGGGGTTTCGCAACAAGCTGCGGGTGATGATCAACTGGACGTGGCGCTACTTCGACTGGCCCTCGGGCCCGCGGCTCATCGTCGCCGACGCCGAGACGGCCGACTGACCCCTAGGCGAGGCGCGCCTCGAGGGCGTCGACCTCGGCCGCGAGCGCGCCCGGCAGGTGATCGCCGAACTGGGCGAAGTGCTCGCGGATGAGGGGCACCTCGGCGCGCCACTCGTCGAGGTCGACCCTCAAGAGCTCGTCCATCGTCGCGGCGTCGAGCGCGAGGCCCGTGGTGTCGATGGCCCCGGGGGCGGGCAGGTAGCCGATCGGGGTCTCGACGGCCTCGCCGCGCCCGGCGGTGCGCTCGAAGACCCACTCGAGGACCCGCGAGTTCTCGCCGTAGCCCGGCCAGAGGAACTTCCCGTCCGACCCCTTGCGGAACCAGTTGACGTAGAAGACCTTGGGCAGGGTGGCCTCGTCGAAGCGCTCGGCGAAGGCGAGCCAGTGGCCCCAGTAGTCGGCCATGTTGTAGCCGCAGAAGGGGAGCATCGCGAAGGGGTCGCGGCGCAGGTTGCCCACGGCGCCCGTCGCGGCGGCCGTCGTCTCGCTCGCCATGATCGAGCCCAGGAAGACCCCGTGGGCCCAGTCGCGGGCCTCGAAGACGAGCGGCACCACGCGGGCGCGCCGCCCCCCGAACAAGACGGCGTCGATCGGCACGCCGGCCGGGTCCTCCCACTCGGGCGCGATGGCCGGGTCCTGGGCCGCCGGGGCGGTGAAGCGCGAGTTGGGGTGGGCCGCGGGCGCGCCCGACCCCTTCGTCCAGGGCTGGCCGCGCCAGTCGGTGAGCCCCGCGGGCGGCTCGCCCATGCCCTCCCACCAGACGTCGCCGTCGGCGGTGAGGGCGGTGTTGGTGAAGATGGTGTTGGCCTGGACCGACAGCATCGCGTTGGGGTTGGTCTCCATGTTGGTCCCCGGGGCGACGCCGAAGAAGCCGGCCTCGGGGTTGATCGCGTAGAGCCG
>NCBE01000153.1 GCA_002255565.1 Actinobacteria bacterium 21-73-9 | reverse complement strand
GACGCTCGTGGTGCTGGTCCTCGCGCTCGTGGTGACCGGCGTCGTCCTGGGGGGGCGGTGGCTGCTCCACCGGCCGGTCTTCGAGGTCCGCCACGTCACCGTCACCGGGCTGCGTCACGAGACCACGGCCCAGGTCCTCGCCGCGACGGGCCTGGGCGCGCACCCCGCGATGATCGACGTCAACCCCGGCGCGATCGAGCGCGACCTCCTGAAGTTCCCCTGGATCGCTCGGGCGAGCGTGGTGAGGCGTTGGCCCGACACGGTCGTGGTGAGCGTCACCGAGGCCACGGCGGTGGCGGTCGCGTACGGACCCGGCCACCACCTCGACTACGTGAGCGCCGCCGGCCGCGACCTCGGGCCCGCGCCCCTGCGGGCCGACCTCCCCACGCTCGCGGTGACCGGGGCGCGGGGGTCCTGGCCCTTCGCGACTCGGGGACGAGCGGCGGCCTACGTCGCCGGTCGCCTCCCGCGGGCCTTCGCCTACCAGGTGCGCACGGTCACCGAGGACCGGTTGGGCCACGTCGCCCTGGTCCTCACGACGCCGGTGCGCTTCGAGCTGGGACTGCCGACCAACCTCCACGCGAAGTTCGTCGCCGTGGCCTCGGTCATCGCGCACAGTACGCTGGTGCCGGGCGACGTCATCGACGTGACCGTTCCGGGGGAGCTCGCCGTGACGGCTCCCACGGGGTAGGCATTTGACCCCTTTGGGGGGGCTGAGTAGCCTTCGGGGACTACCCCTCGCCCTGGGGGCTGACCGAACGCATAGACAAGGGGATCCGATGAGCCTGACCCAGAGCAACTACAACGCCGTGATCAAGGTCATCGGCGTGGGGGGCGGGGGCGCCAACGCGGTCAACCGGATGATCTCGGCCGGGCTCAAGAACATCGAGTTCATCGCGGCCAACACCGACGCCCAGGCCCTGTTGCTCAGCGAGGCCGACCTCAAGATCGACATCGGCCGTCAGCTCACCCGGGGCCTGGGGGCCGGCAGCGACCCCGACGTCGGTCGCCAGGCCGCCGAGGACCACCGGGCCGAGATCGAAGACGCCCTCAAGGACACCGACATGGTGTTCATCACCGCGGGCGAGGGGGGCGGCACCGGGACCGGGGCGGCCCCGGTGGTGGCCGAGATCGCCCGCTCCCTGGGGATCTTGACGATCGGCGTGGTCACCCGCCCCTTCTCCTTCGAGGGCAAGCGCCGGGCCACCCAGGCCGAGAAGGGCATCCAGAACCTGCGCGACAAGGTCGACACCCTCATCGTGATCCCCAACGACCGGCTGCTCTCGGTGACCGCGGCCGACACCTCGATGCTCGACGCCTTCAAGATCGCCGACGACGTCCTGCTCTCGGCGGTGCGCGGCGTGACCGACCTCATCACGGTGCCGGGGCTGATCAACACCGACTTCGCCGACGTCAACACGGTCATGCGCAACGCCGGCACCGCCATCATGGGCGTGGGCATGTCGACCGGGGAGGGCCGCGCGGTCAACGCGGCGCGCGCCGCGATCACCTCGCCGCTGCTCGAGGCGTCGATCGACGGCGCCCGAGGCATCCTGATGAACATCGTCGGCGGTCCCGACATCACGCTCAACGAGGTGACCCAGGCGGCCGAGATCGTCCACTCGGTGGCCCACCCCGAGGCCAACATCATCTTCGGCAGCGTGATCGACGAGTCGGTGGGCGACGCCGTGCGGGTGACGGTCATCGCGGCCGGCTTCGACCAGGTCTCGCCCAAGGCCCCCACCACCGTCGCCCAGCCCGTGATGACCGAGGGGCCGCGCAGCGACATCTTCACCTCCACCTCCGACGACGACTTCTTCGACGTGGGTGGCGATGACGACATCCCCAGCTTCCTCCGCTGAGGAGCTGACCGCGCGGGTGCGCGCCCGCCTCGAGGCGCTGCGCGCGCGCATGGCCGAGTGGGGGAGCGATCCCGAGCGGGTGCGCGTCGTCGCGGTGACCAAGACCTTCGGACCCCCGGCCGTGCGCGCCGCGGTCGCGGCCGGGCTCACCCACTGCGGGGAGAACTACGTCGACGAGCTGTGCGCCACGCGCGCCCAGACGGCCGACCTCGCGGTCACGTGGCACTACCTCGGGGCGCTCCAGACGAACAAGGTCGCCCGCGTCGTCGCGTGCGCCGACCTCGTCGCCTCCCTCTCGCGCGACCGCGAGGTCGCCCGGCTCGCCCGGGCCCGGCCCGGCGCGCCCGTCTACGTCCAGCTCGACGTGACGGGGCGCGCCGAGCGCAACGGGGCGCCCGAGGCCGAGGTCCCCGGGCTCGTGGCCCGGGCCCGCGACGCCGGGCTGGACGTGCGCGGGCTCATGGTGGTGGCCCCGCCGGACCCGGCCGGGGCCCAGGCGGCCTTCGCCGCCACGGTGCGCCTCGCCGACGCCCTGGGGCTCGCGGAGCGCTCGATGGGCATGAGCGAGGACCTGGAATGGGCCTGTCGGGCCGGCACCACCGAGGTCCGCCTGGGGCGGGCCCTCTTCGGGCCCCGGGGCGGCGCCGGCGGGCTCGCCTAACATTGACCTACCGAGGCCCACGGGGCCCAAGGAGGGGACGATGAACGAGAGACTGCGGGGGTTCCTGGGCTTCCTCGGCCTGGTCGAGGACGACTACGGCGATCTCCCGGGCCCGGCGCCCCGACCCTTCTCCGAGTCCTACGAGCCCGAGTGGGAGCCCGAGCCCGCGCCGCGGCCGAGCCGGCCCGCCCCGGGCCCGCGTCCGGCCGGGCCCGAGCGGATGGCGCGCCCGCGCTCGGGCGGGGCCGTGTCGGTGATCGACGGGGGCCACGGCACGCCCCGGGTGCGCCCGATCCCGAACCCCAACCCACCCCGGCGGGTCGCGGCCGCCGAGAGTGACGTCGCGGTGGTCGCCCCCGAGTCCTACGACGAGTCGAGGCGCATCACCGACCAGCTGCGCACCGGTCGGCCCGTCGTGCTCGCTACCCCCGACGG
>NCBE01000063.1 GCA_002255565.1 Actinobacteria bacterium 21-73-9 | reverse complement strand
CGGTAGCCGGCGTCGATCAGGCCGGGGGCGTTGGCGCAGGTGACGCCGTGGCGCGAGGCCAGCCCGCTGCGGGGCAGGACGAGCCCCCCGTACCCCTCGGGGATCGCCACCGCGATGCCCGTGGGGACCAGGGCCCGCCCGCCGCCGCGCGCGAGGCGCCGCCCCTCCACGGCCACGAGGTCGACCCCCGCGTCGCCCGGGTGGGCCACCCGGGGCACCACGGCGTCGGGGCGCAGGACGCGCACGGGGATCTCCACTCCCGGGAGGCTACTCAGCCGGGCGCAGCGTTTCGGTAGTGTCGCACTCGTGCTCGTGTGGATGGACCTCGAGATGACCGGCCTGGAGCCCGAGCGCCACGTCATCGTCGAGATCGCCACCCTCGTGACCGACGACTACCTTTCGATCGTCGCCGAGGGTCCCGACCTCGTGATCCACGCCACCGCCGACCAGCTCGCCGAGATGCCACCGGTCGTGCGCGAGATGCACGAGCGCTCCGGACTGCTCACGGCCATCGCCGACTCCACCGTCGACGTGGCCGAGGCCGAGCGACGCACCCTGGAGTTCATCACCGCCCACGTCCCCGACGCCGGCGCGGTTCCGCTGTGCGGCAACTCCATCGGGACGGACCGTCGCTTCCTCCAGGAGTACATGCCGACCCTCGAGAGGCACTTCCACTACCGCAACGTCGACGTCTCGACGATCAAGGAGCTCGCGAAGCGGTGGCGCCCTGAGGTCCTGGCCAGCCTCGGGGAGAAGGAGTCGGCGCACCGCGCGCTCGACGACATCCGCGAGTCCGTGCGCGAGTTGGCCCACTACCGAGACGTCCTCTTCCAGCTGCCGCCGCCCGACGCCTCGTGAGCGACGAGGTCCCCCCCGTCGCCGAGGTGACGGCCCGGCTCACCGCCGCGGGCCAGCCCTTCGAGATGGAGCCGGCCGTCGTGAACGGCGTCGCGATGCGGATCTGGAAGAACGCCCCGCACGACCTCCGGTGGGTCCTCGACGCGTCGCTCGCCCACGCGGAGCGCGACTTCCTGGTCTACGAGGACCATCGGCTCACGTTCGACCAGCACTACCGGGCCGCCGCCACCTTCGCCCACCGCCTCGTCGCCGATGGGGTCGTCCCCGGGGACCGGGTGGTCATCGCGGCGCGCAACCTGCCCGAGTGGGTGGTGGCGTTCTGGGGAATCGTCGCCGCCGGAGCGGTCGCGGTGCCGCTCAACGCCTGGTGGTCGGGCGACGAGCTCCTCTACGGCCTGGAGGACTCGGGGGCCCACGTGGCGGTCGTGGACGAGGAGCGTCTCGAGCGGCTCCGTCCTCACCTCGGGCACGGCGGCGCACTGCGGACGGTGGTCGTGGTGAGCGAGGAACCCGGGCGCCCGGCCCGCCTGGGCGACGTGACGGGATCGGTGCGGGTGCGGGACTACCGCGACTTCCTCGGCCCGGTCGCGCCGGACGCGACCCCGCCGACGGCCGCCTTCGATCCCGACGACCCGGTGACGATGTTCTACACCTCGGGCACCACCGGGCGGCCCAAGGGGGCGGTCGGGACCCACCGCAACGCCGCCACGAACCTCATGAACCTCTTCTTCCGGGCCCAGGTCGTCGCCGCCCGCACCCCCGCCGCGCCGGCCCCCTCCCCCTACCCCAGCGCGAACCTGCTCAGCGTGCCCCTCTTCCACGCGACCGGGTGCCTGGTGACGATGATGTCGAGCCTGCTCACCGGCTCGAAGATCGTGATGATGCACCACTTCGACGCCCGACGGGCGCTCAAGCTCATCGAGTCCGAGCGGATCACGTCCTTCGGCGGGGTGCCCACCATCGCCATGCAGATCATCGACCACCCCGACTTCGACCAGTTCGACACCTCGAGCGTCACCAGCGTCTCCTACGGCGGCGCCCCGGCCCCGCCCGACCTCGTGCGCCGGATCCGCGAGGCCTTCCCCACCGGCCAGCCCGGCAACGGGTACGGGCTCACCGAGACCTCGGCCGGCGTCTGCTTCAACCTCGGGCCGGACTACGTCGCCAAGCCCGAGAGCTGCGGTCCGATCGTGCCGGTCTGCGAGGCCGCCGTGGTCCCCGAGGGCTTCGGGGGTGCCGAGCCCGACCCCGCTCGGCCCCAGGGCCCCGACGTGGTGGGCGAGCTCTGGATCAAGGGCCCGAGCGTGGTGAGCGGCTACTGGAACAAGCCCGAGGCGACCGCGGAGTCCTTCACCCACGGGTGGCTACACACCGGCGACATCGCGCGCATCGACGAGGAGGGCTCCATCTACATCGTCGACCGAGCCAAGGACATGATCATCCGCGGCGGGGAAAACGTCTACTCGGTGATCGTCGAGGCCGCCCTCCACGAGCACCCGGCGGTCGCCGACTGCGCGGTCGTGGGCGTCCCCCACCCGACCCTGGGCGAGGAGGTCGTCGCCGTCGTGGTGGTGCGCCCGGGCAGCGAGGTGACCGCCGAAGAGCTCACGCGCCACGCGTCGGCGCGCCTCGCCCACTTCGAGGTCCCCACCCGCATCGTGGTGCGCCCGACCGCCCTGCCGCGCAACCCCCAGGGGAAGGTCCTCAAGCGCGAGCTCCGCGAGTGGCTCGCCCAGCCCGAGACGGCCTAGGCGTTCGACGCGGCCTCGCGGGGCCGCGTCGAACGCGCGGTGCGCCCTACTTGTTCGGCTGGGGGGTGTAGCGCAGGTACGGCTTGACCGTCGTGAAGCCCTTGGGGAACTTCTCGGTCGCCTCGGCGTCGGTCAACTTCGCGCCCACGATCACGTCCTCGCCGGCGCGCCAGTCGAGCGGCGTCGCCACCGGGTAGGCCGCCGAGAGCTGCAGCGAGTCGAGCACGCGCAGGATCTCGTCGACGTTGCGCCCGGTCGAGGCCGGGTAGGTCAGGGTGAGCTTCACCTTCTTGTCGGACCCGATGATGAAGACGCTGCGCACCGTCATCGTGTCCGAGGCGTTCGGGTGGATCATGTCGTAGAGGCCGGCGACGGTGCGGCTCTCGTCGCCGATGATCGGGAAGTTGAGGGCGCTCCCGGACACGTCGGCGATGTCGCCCTTCCAGCGGTCGTGCGACTCCACCGAGTCGACCGAGACGGCGATGAGCTTGGTGTTGCGCTGGTCGAACTCGGCCTTGCGCTTGGCGAACCCGCCCAACTCGGTCGTGCACACGGGGGTGAAGTCGGCCGGGTGGGAGAAGAGGATCCCCCAGCTGTCGCCCAGCCACTGGTGGAAGTCAATCGGGCCCTCGGTCGTGTCCGCGGTGAAGTTGGGTGCCTCGTCGCCCAGTCGGATCGCCATGTCTGCTCCTTGTCCCGTTCGCCACCGGTCGGCGGCACCGCGACACCTTAGCGGGAGACCCCTAATTCCCACAATCTTCTACCGGAATTCTGGAGATATGTCGGCGACCGGGGGTGTGAGACTGGGCGGGTGCAGGAGCCCGCGCGCGAGGTCGTCGCCGCCTTCGACCTCGACGGGACGCTGACCGACGGCGGCAGCGTCTTTCGGTGGCTGGGCCACGTCGCGGGAGCGGCCCGCGCCTACCGGGCGGCGGCCGAGCTCGTGGGGCCCCTCACGCTCGGGGCGCTGCGCTCGGGCCCGGCGGCCGATCGGTCCAAGGAGCGGCTGTTCGCCCGACTGCTCGAGGGACGCGACGTCGAGGAGGTGGCGGCGACCTCACGGAACTTCATCGTCGAGCACCTCGAGCGCCACGCCCGGCCCGCGGTGGTCGCGCGCCTGCGCTGGCACCAGCACCAGGGCCACCCCACCGTCATCGTCTCGGCGTCCCCAGAGCTCTACGTCACCGTCGCCGCACAGCGCCTCGGGGTCGATGGGGCGATCGGGACGCGACTCGCGACCGACGAGACCGGGCGCCTGACCGGCCGCTACGAGGGACGCAACTGCCGGGGTACCGAGAAGGCCCGACGCCTCGAGGAGTGGCTGGCCTCGCGCGGTGGCGACCCCGTGCTCTACGCCTACGGGAACTCCCGGGGCGACCGCCGGATGCTCGAGCGGGCCGACTTCCCCTTCAACGTGGGTCGGCTGGGTCGTCTCGGGCGGCTGCGGCGCTACCCGCGCCTGCCCGAGGCCTAGAGCTGGGTGACCGCCGCCCCGAGGGCGACGATCCCGCCCTCGCGCCCGTCGTAGATGACCTGGAGCGACGCCGCCCCCTCGCGCCAGGCCACGACGGTGTGGCCCAGGGCGTCGACGACCCCGAGGTTCACGTCGTACACCCCGTCGAGCAGGGGCAGGGTGGGCAGGTCGACGGCGACCCGGTTCACGCCGGGCACGAGGTTGACCGGCGCGCCCTGGGCGTCGCTGCGGCTCACGAGCAGTCCGGCGCGCGTGAAGACCTCCACGACGAAGTTGCCGCTGAAGGCGCCCTGGGAGCTGACCGTGACCTCGAGGTGGGCCCCGGCGCCGCTGCGCACCTCGAACGAGCCCGAAGGGGTCGTGACCGACTCGATCTGGATCGTCCCGAGAAGCTTCTCGGGGTCGTGCTCGGCGGCGTCGTCGAGGAGCCGCTCACGGAACACGCGCAGCGACTCGTGGGTCGGGCCGTCGGCCACCAGGTCCCCTCCGTCGAGGACGATCGCCCGGTCGCACAGGGCCCGGACCTGGTCGGCGTTGTGGGTGACGAGCAGGATGGTCCGGCCCTCGCGCTGGAAGTGCTGGATCCGATCGACGCACTTGGCCTGGAACCGCTCGTCACCCACGGCGAGGACCTCGTCGACGACGAGGATGTCGGGGTCGACGTTGACCGCGACGGCGAAGGCCAGCCGGACGTACATCCCGCTCGAGTAGAACTTCACCTGGGTGTCGATGAACGGCGCAATCTCGCTGAACTCGACGATCTCGTCGAAGACCGCGTCGACCGTGCGCCGCGACAGCCCGAGCATCGCGCCGTAGAGGTAGACGTTGTCGCGCCCGGAGAGCTCGGGCTGGAAGCCGGCCCCGAGCTCCAAGAGGGCGGCCAGCGAGCCCCGCAGCCGGATCTGGCCGGCCGTCGGCTTGAGCACGCCGCAGATGCACTTGAGCAGCGTCGACTTGCCGGAGCCGTTGTGCCCGACGATCCCCACCGTCTCGCCCGCGCCCACGTCGAACGACACCTCGCGCAGGGCGTTGAAGAGCTCGGTGGAGCCCGAGCGCGGGTGCAAGAGCCGCTCTTTGAGCGACTGGTGGCGCTCGTGGTGGATCTTGAACTGCTTGGTGACCCCGCGGACCTCGATCACCGTGGTCACCTAGAGCTCCGACTCGAAGTTGCCCTCGAGCCGCCCGAAGACGGCCTCGGCCACTACGAAGGCCACGAGGGAGAGTGCGAGGAGGGCCAGGTTGAGCTCGAGGAACCGAGCGAAGGACCACGTGGGCAAGATGTTGAGGACCTGGCCGGTCACCGTCGAGTGGACGACGGGCGTGACGTAGAAGACCCGCTGGAAGGTGACGACGACCAGGGTCACCGGGTTCAAGAAGTAAAGGATCGAGAGGCCGTGGGCGGCCAGATGAGGCGCGATCGAGTTCTCGTAGGAGTAGACGACCGGCGTCAGCCAGAACCACAGCTGCAGGACCACCTCGATGAGGTGCTTCATGTCCCTGAAATAGACGTTCACCGCCGACATCACGACCGAGAGCGCCGCCGAGAAGGCCGCCAGGGCGAGGAACGAGACCGGCAGCAGCCAGAGGAAGCCCCAGGCCGGCGCGTGGCGCAGGACGAGGAGGAACACCACGAGGACCACGACCTGGACCACGAAGTAGACGATGGCCGCGCCCACGTTCGACAGGGCCAGGATCTCGCGGGGGAACGAGACCTTCTTCACCAGCGCCGCGCGGTCGACGATGACCCCGGTCGCGGTGCTCACCGCGGTGAGGAACATGTTCCACACGACGAGCCCGGCGAAGAGGTACACGACGAAGTTGGGGATGCCGTTCTTCAAGAACAGCGAGAAGACCATGTAGTACACGGCGAGGGTGAACGCCGGCGAGAGCATCGACCAGAAGATGCCCAGAGCCGAGTTCTTGTACTTGATCCGGATGTCGGAGAAGACGAGCCCCCACAGCAGCTCGCGACGGGACCAGAGGTTCGCCAGGCGACGTCCGAGTCCCACCCGTGCGCTCACGACGCGCACGGGTGCCGCGGCCAGGGCCCGTTCGCGCGGGCCGGCCAGCGAGGCCTCGTCCACTAGGCCCCTTGGCGCAGCGCCGAGCGCTCGATGACGGCGTCGATGAAGCCGTACTCGAGTGCCTCGTGGGCCGTGAACCAGCGGTCGCGGTCCGAGTCCGCCTCGACCTGCTCGACCGACTGGCCGGTGTGGTACGCAATCCGCTCGGCGAGCATCCGCTTGAGGTAGACGATCTGCTCGGCCTGGATCGCGATGTCGGACGCCTGGCCCTGCATGCCCCCCATGGAGGGCTGGTGCATCAGGATGCGGCTGTGGGGCAGGCTGAAGCGCTTGCCCGGCGCGCCCGCGCAGAGCAGGAACTGGCCCATCGAGGCGGCCATCCCGATGCAGATGGTCCGCACGTCGCAGTTGACGTACTGCATGGTGTCGTAGATGGCCAGGCCGTCGGTCACCGAGCCGCCCGGGGAGTTGATGTAGAGGCTGATGTCCCGGTCGCGGTCCTCGGCCTCGAGGAGCAGCAGTTCGGCGCAGATCCGGTTCGCCGTCTCCTGGTCCACCACCGAGCCGAGGAACACGATGCGCTCGCGCAGCAGTCGCTGGTTGAGGTCGTTGGTCGGGCCGGCGTCAATACGGGCGCTAATCATGCGCCCAATCTACCGTGCGGGCCCGGCGCGACCCCCGGACGGTCCTAGAGTGGAAGGAACCGCGGGCGTGGCGGAATTGGCAGACGCGCTGGTTTTAGGTACCAGTTCTTCGGAGTGTGGGTTCGAGTCCCGCCGCCCGCACCGATCCCCGCTAGGGTCCCTCGGATGACCGACAAGCCCTTCGTCGACCCCCACCCCGGTCCCGCCCCGAGCGACCTCCTGGTCGAGGATCTCGTCGTCGGCGACGGCGAGCCCGTCCGGGCCGGCCAGACGGCCGTCGTGCACTACGTCGGCGTGGCGCATTCCACGGGCGTCGAGTTCGACTCGTCGTGGGATCGCGGCGAGACCTTCGAGTTCCCGGTCGGGGCGGGCTGGGTCATCCCCGGCTGGGACCAGGGCGTCGCCGGGATGCGCGTCGGCGGTCGCCGCCGGCTCGTCATCCCGTCCCACCTCGGCTACGGGGAGCGGGGCGCCGGCGGGGTCATCGCACCGGGCGAGACGCTGCTCTTTATCGTCGACCTCGTCGAGGTACGCTAATCAGTTGAGCAACGGCTGGCTGTCGAGGGCCAGCTGGCGCTGGAAGTCGCCGTAGCGCTCGCAGCAGATCTCGGCCACCAGCCGGAGCCGATCGTTCGGATTCGACAGGCTCAGTACCTTGAACTGGTCGGGCACCGACATCGGGGTCAGTGCGCACAGCTGCCACGCGCGCACCCGGGGGTCGTCGTCCATCGGCACGTCACGGCGCAGGCACTGGTCGGCCATCACCTCGCTCTGCAGGGCGCGCAACGCGCGCACCGCGGACTCGGTCGAGGCGAGCAGCATCGGCTCGATCGCCACGTCGTCGCAGCAGCGCGCGCGCACCTCGGCCCTGGGGTAGGGGTCGTCTTCGAGCCACCGTCCCACCTCGACGCACTCGACGGCCTCGACCATGAGCAGCGTCTGGCCGTCGGGAAGCTCGTGCGAGCCCAGGATCTCGACCACCGTCCCCACCGAGGTCCGCTCGTCGCGCCCGCCGACCTCGGAGCCACGCTCGATGAGGCACGTCCCGAACCGGCCCTCGTCGGCGACGTCCTCGAGGAGGCGGTGGTAGCGAGGCTCGAACACGCACAGGCCGATTCTCTGAAATGGGAAGACCACCATGCCCAACGGGAACATCGCCAGGGACTGCGGGCTCACGTGCCCACCCTACGGGTGAACGCTCGGTGAAGGGCGCCTTACGCTCTCAGCAACTCAGCCAGCGCGCGCAGGGCGCGCCCCCGGTGGGAGATCGCGTTCTTCTCCTGCGCCGAGAGCTCCGCGAGGGTCTCTCCTCCCAGGTCAAAGGGGACGAACACCACGTCGTAGCCGAAGCCGTTGGCCCCGCGCGGCGCCGGGGCGATGCGACCCTCGAGCACGCCATCGACCCAGCGGGCGCTCCCGTCCGGCTCGGCCACGGCGATCACCGTGCGGAAGTGGGCGCCGCGCCGGGCGTCCGCCACGCCCTCGAGCTCGGCGAGGACCCGGGCGACGTTCTGCGCGTCGCTCGCCTCAGGACCGGCGTAGCGCGCGCTGTAGACCCCCGGTCGCCCGTCGAGCGCGTCGACGAACAGTCCGGTGTCGTCGGCGACCGCCGTGGCCCCGGCTGCGGCGGCGACGACGCGTGCCTTCAAGACGGCGTTGCCCTCGAGCGTCTCTTCGACCTCGTCGACGTTCCCCAGCCCCTCGGGCCGCGGCTCGACCACGAAGCCGAGTCCGGAGAGCACGGCGCGCATCTCAGCCGCCTTGTGGGCGTTGGCCGTCGCGAGGACCAGCCGTCTCACGCGCGCGGGCCGGGCGCCACGGCGAGCACGTCGCGTTGGGCCGCGGCGATGCGCGCCAGCCCCCCGGCCGCGAGCTCGAGCAGGGCGTCGAGCTCGGACCGGTCGAAGGGTGCGCCTTCGGCCGTGCCCTGGACCTCGACGAAACGTCCCGAGCCGGTCATCACGACGTTCATGTCGGTCTCGGCCCGCGAGTCCTCGGCGTAGGGGAGGTCGAGCACCGGCGTGCCGTCGACGATGCCGACCGACACCGCCGCGACCGAGTCGACCAGGGGGTGCTCGCCGAGGAGCCCGGACGCGACCATGCGCGTCAGGGCGTCGTGCAGCGCGACGTACCCCCCACAGATCGACGCGGTCCGGGTCCCCCCGTCGGCCTGCAGGACGTCACAGTCGACCAGCACCTGCACGTCGGGCATCCGGGTC
Organism: Actinobacteria bacterium 21-73-9; assembly: GCA_002255565.1. GTDB lineage: Bacteria > Actinomycetota > Acidimicrobiia > Acidimicrobiales > RAAP-2 > RAAP-2. The sequence continues at coordinate 1,423 of NCBE01000063.1, read as the reverse complement.
AGGTCGGTCACGGCCCGCAGCGAGCGACCGATGAGTCGCTGGATCTCGTGGGTGCGTCCCGACTGCTTGCCCCGGGCTGCCTCGCGCGCGATGCGCTCGACCGAGGCCCCCGGGAGCATGGAGTACTCCGCGCTCACCCAACCCCGTCCCCGGCCCCGAAGCCAGCGGGGGACGTCGAGGTCCACCGAGGCCGTGCACAGCACCCGCGTGCGCCCCACGCCGACGAGCACCGACCCGAGGGCCGCGTCGGTGAAATCCCGCTCGAACGAGATCGGTCGGGATTCGTCGGGCGCGCGCCCGTCAGCTCGGGTGGTGTCCATGGTCCTCCTGGGGTCGGCAGCCACCGTAGCCGGGACCCGCCCTAGAAGTAGATGGTCGTCCGCGCCCGTTCGACGACGTCGTCCACGTCGTCGCTCCAGGCGCCCGTCGAGAGGTACTTCCAGCCGTCGTCGCAGACGACGGTCACGATGGTGGCCGGTGCGTCGCCGACCGAGCGTGCACACTTGACGGCGCCGGCCACGATCGCGCCCGACGAGAGGCCGGCGAAGAGCCCGACCTCGGTGAGCCGACGCGTCCACTCGACCGACTCGCGAAGCCGGACGATGACCTTGCGGTCCAAGAGGTCGGGTCCCCCGTTGTCGATGAACACCGGGGGCACGTAGCCGTCCTCGAGGCTGCGCAGCCCGTCGACCACCTCACCGCTCGGGGGCTCTACGGCCCACACCTGCACGTCGGGGCGGTGCTCTTTGAGGTAGCGCCCCACCCCCATCAGCGTCCCCGAGGTCCCGAGGCCCGCGACGAAATGAGTGATCTCGGGCACGTCGGCGAGGATCTCGGGACCGGTCGTCGTGTAGTGGGCCCGGGGGTTGGCCGGGTTCGCGTACTGGTAGAGGAAGACCCAGTCGGGGTGGTCGGCGGCGAGCGCCTGGGCGCGCCGCACCGCCCCGTTCGACCCCTCGGCCCCGGGGGACTCGATGATCTCCGCTCCCCACGCCACGAGGAGCTGGCGGCGCTCGGGCGAGACGTTGGCCGGCAGGACGACCTTGAGGTGATAGCCGCGCAGCCGGCAGATCATGGCGAGCGCGATCCCGGTGTTGCCCGACGAGGGCTCGATCAGCACCTGGCCCGGCCGGCCCGGCACCAGACGACCCTCGGCCTCGGCGGCCTCGACGAGCGAGAGCGCGACCCGGTCCTTGATCGAGCCGGCGGGGTTTCGCCCCTCGAGCTTCGCGAGCAGGGTGACGTTCGGCGACGGTGACAGGGCGCTCACGTCGACGACCGGTGTCCGGCCGATGAGCTCCAGGACCGAGGAGACTCGGGCCACTTAGTGGGACCCGCCCGCGACCGCCGGCAGCAGGGTGATCTCGTCTCGATCGGACACGGGGGCGTCCAGACCACCGAGGTAGCGCACGTCGTCGTCGTT
>NCBE01000062.1 GCA_002255565.1 Actinobacteria bacterium 21-73-9 | reverse complement strand
CTCGAGGGGGACCGACTCGTCGGGGTCGGCGCGTGCGACATGAAGGGCTCGCTCGCGGTGATGCTCGAGCTCGCCCTCGATCCCACGGCCCGCCCGGTCGAGGTGACCTGGGTCTTCTACGCCCGCGAGGAGGTGGTCCGGCGCGAGTCGGGGCTGCTCGAGGTCGCCGAGCTGCGCCCGGACCTGCTCCTCGCCGACTGCGCCGTCGTGGCCGAGCCGACCGGGGGGCGGGTCGAGGCGGGTTGTCAAGGGACGTTGCGCGCCGTGGTGACCCTCAGCGGTCGTCGGGCGCACACCGCGCGGCCTTTCGAGGGGCGAAACGCCATCCACCGGCTCGGTGGGCTGATCGAGCGCGTCGCGAACTACGAGCCCCGCCGGGTTCCCCTCGAGGGCGTCGAGTTCGTCGAGCAGCTCCAAGCCGTCGCGGTCGCCGGCGGGGTGGCGGGGAACGTGGTGCCCGACGTCGCCACGCTCACCCTCAACCACCGGGTCGCCCCGGACCGGGACCGGGCGGCCGCCGCGGCCTGGCTGAACGCGTACCTCTCCGACGCGCTCGAGGAGGGGGACCGGGTCGAGGACGTCGACTGGGCGCCGGCGGCCCCGCCGCACCTCGTCGACCCGGCCCTCAGTGCGCTCGTCGAACTGAGCGGGGAACCGCCCCGGGCGAAGCAGGGCTGGACCGACGTGGCGACCTTCGCCGAGCGGGGCGTGCCCGCGGCCAACTTCGGCGCCGGCGACCCGCTCCGGGCCCACACGCCCGACGAGTTCGTCACCGCGGCCGAGCTCGACGGGTTCGCGACCACGCTGGACGCGTGGCTCGCTCGAGCCTCCAAGACCGCTGAATAGGGCGGAGAGGGCCTTGGGGCGAGTGACCTCGTGAGGCCGTCCTTCCTCGGACGACCTCGTCAAATTCTTGGCGGGTCCGAGGGCGCGTGGCCATCGTGGCGCCCCCGAGGCGACTGCTCAGAGGCTGACTGGCTGAACGGTCCCCTAGTAGCGGCGAAGGACCGAGACGACCTTGCCGTAGAGGACGACGTCGCGGGCGTCGAACTCCATGGGCTCGAGCATCGGGTTCTCGGGCTGGAGGATGACCCGTGATCCTTGGGGGAAGAAGCGCTTGACGGTGGCCTCCTCGCCGGGGATCCCGGCGACCACGATGTCGCCCACGCGCACGTCGGTCTCGCGCTCGACCACCACGTAGTCACCCGAGAGGATGCCGGCCCCCACCATCGAGTCCCCGCGGACCTGCAGGACGAAGCACTCGCCTCGGCCCACGAACTGCTCGGGGAGAGACAGCGCCTCGCGCTGGGTTTCGCTCGCCAGGGTCCCCACGCCGGCCGCCACGTCGCCCACCAGGGGGACCGAACGCACGCGTTGGTCGGTGGCGACGCCGGCGGCGTCGATCCGCACGGTCAGGGTGCGCGGCTGCTGGGGGTTCTTCGCGATGTAGCCGGCGTCCTTGAGGACCTTGATGTGGTTGGCGACGGTCGCCGAGGAGGAGAGGCCCACGTGCTCGCCGATCTCGCGGATCGTGGGCGGGAAGTTCCGCTCGCGCTGGCAGGCGACGATGAACTCGAGGATCTGGCGGCGCATCGGGGTGAGCACTTCGGCCATGGGAGTCTCCTCTACGAACGGGTGTTCGTAGAATACCCTGCGGCGTCCCTGCCGTCAAACACCTGTTCGCTTCAACCCCGGGGCGCTTAGTGCAGGCTATTCAACCACTGGTAGGGTTTCGCGAAGGCCAGGTCGGCCGAGTCATTCCCACGGGGGACCGGACGTTATTCGTGACGCTTCGGTGACCACTTGTGGAGAGGCAGCCAGGGAATAAGTGGAGGAACGACAGCTTATGAAGCTTCGTTTGAACAAGACGGTGGCGGCGATTGCCTCCAGCGCGCTCTTGGTGATGGCGGTGCCCGCGGTGGGTATCGCGTCGTCATCGGGTGCGGCGGTGAAGCATCGCCAGCCGTTGCCGACGTACGTCATCGGCTACGAGGGCCCGCTCTCGGGCGGGAACCTCCAGCTCGGTCTGAACATGGTGTTCGCCGTCGAGCTGGCGATCAACCAGTACAACGCGAACGTGCACCACCGGCAGTTCAAGCTGAAGCTGGCGCGCTACGACGACCAGGGCGACCCGACGATCTCGCCGACCGAGGCCCAGGCCGCGGTCGCGAACAGGAACCTGATCGCCATCGTCGGCCCGGCCTTCTCGGGCGCCACGGCGGCCGCCGAGCCCTACTACGCGAAGGCCCACGTCGCCACGGTCAGCCCGTCGGCGACGAACCCGAGCCTCGCCACCAAGGGATGGAACAACTTCTTCCGCGTCGTCGCCGACGACTCGGTCCAGGGGCCGGCTGACGCCAACTACCTGGTGAAGACGAAGGGCTTCAAGAGCGTGTACGTCGTGAACGACGGCTCGTCCTACGGTGCCGGCCTCGCCCAGGCGGTGGCCACGCAGGCCCAGTCCGACGGCGCCAAGGTCACCACGGCCACCGTCCCGGGCACCGGCCAGTGCAACAACGGCACCGCGTCGGCGACCGAGTACCAGGCCGCGGCGACCCAGGTGGTCGCGAGCGGTGCGAGCGCGATGTTCTACGGCGGCTACTACTGCGACCTCGGCCTGTTCCTCGGCGCGCTCAGTTCGTCGGGCTACACCGGCGTCGTGATGTCGGGTGACGGCTCGGACTCGCCGGCCCTCATCCAGGGCACCACGCCCGCCTCGGCGGCCAACGGCGTCCTGCTGTCGTGCGCGTGCTCGGCCTCGAACAACGCGGCGTTCAACAAGGGCTACCAGAACCTCTCGAACTTCTCGGCGGCGACGGCGACCTACGCGCCCGAGTCCTACGACGCGACCAACACGATCATCGCCGCGATGAAGGCGTTGCTCACCCAGCACAAGAAGATCACCCGGGCGAACCTCGTCGCGGAGCTTCACAAGATCACCTTCAAGGGCATCACGAAGATCGTTCACTTCCAGAAGAACGGCAACATCGCGGGCTCGGCGATCTACGTGAACAAGGTGGAGAACGGCAAGATCGTCCAGCTGGGGCTCGAGTAGTTCCCACGCGGTAACGGACCGACCTCGAGGGGCCGGGGGAGACACCTCCCCCGGCCCCTCTGGTTCGGTACACTCAGGCCCAACAGGGAGGGGCTTTGGGCTCGTTTGGTCACTATCTGGCCACACACTTCGACACACTCAAGGCCGAGTTCTGGTTCCTCTTCGTGGGTGGCGTGGCGAACGGGTTGCTCTACGCGATGGTCGCCGTCGGCTACACGCTCGTCTACGGCGTCTTGCGCCTGATCAACTTCGCGCACTCCGAGATCTTCATGTCCGGGGGGTTCGCCGGCTACTTCGTCCTGCGGGCGATGGTCGGCTCCACGGTTCCCGCGGGCTTCATGAGCGTGCTCATCATCGTCCTGGGGATCGCCGCGGCGGGCACCGCGGGCGCGGCGGCCGCGACCCTCGTTGAGCGGGTCGCCTACCGGCCGTTGCGGCGCCGGCGCGCCCCGCAGTTGGCCTACCTGATCAGTGCAATCGGGGCCTCGTACTTCCTCTTCAACCTCGCGGGCAAGGAGTTCGGCCACCTCTCGGTGGGCGACCCCCAGCCCTACATCAACCACACCGTCTTCACCATTTTCGGCGCCCCCGTGCTGATGTACGACCTCATCATCCTCATCGTGAGCGTGGTCATGTTCCTCGCGCTCGACTGGCTCGTCGGGCGTACGCGCCTGGGCCGGGGCATCCGGTCCGTCGCCCAAGACGCCGAGACCGCCTCGCTCATGGGGGTGAACATCGACCGGACGATCGCCATCACCTTCATCGTCGGCGGCGCCCTCGGCGGGGTGGCCGGATTCCTCTACGGGCTCAACATCGGGGTCGTCTACAACATGGGCTTCGTGCCCGCGCTGAAGGCCTTCACGGCGGCCGTGCTGGGCGGCATCGGCAACCTTCGCGGCGCCGTGCTGGGCGGCTTGCTGCTCGGCATCGTGGAGAACCTCTGCGTGGTCTTCGTCCAGGCCGCCTACATCGACGTCGTCGCCTTCGGGATCCTGGTCCTGGTCCTGCTGGTGCGTCCGACCGGCATCCTGGGTGAGCGACTGGGGAGGACGGCGTGATCCCCACCTTCCTCCAACGCGCGCCGATACGCCGACTTCTCATCGTCCTCGGCATCGTCGCGGTCGTCGAGCTCATCACCGGGCCGCCGGGCTCTAACCAGTACCCCACGTCGGGGTTCACGGGTTCCTACGCCGAGGCGGCCTCGTTCTTCGGCTTGTTCCGGACCCAGCGGTGGGTGGAGTTCGTGGCCCTCGCGCTCGTCGCGTGGGGGATCGTCGAGTTCTGGACCCGCTTCGGGGCCACCATCCGCTCGCGAGGCTCGGTCGCGCTCGCGGGGCCGCGCCAGGTCAGTGAGAAGCGCCCGGTCCGGGTCGGCTTCGCCCTGGCGCTGCTCGTTCTCGGGATCCTCCTCCCGCATATCGTCAACAACGCCTTCTGGCAGTCGGCGCTCGTGACCTACGTCGCGATCTACGTCCTGCTCGCCATCGGACTCAACGTGGTGGTGGGCTTCGCGGGCCTACTGGACCTGGGCTACGTGGCCTTCTACGCGATCGGCGCCTACACCACGGCGTGGGTCACCGGGGCCCTGCCGACCCCGCCCCCCTTCGGTCACCCCCTGGACGCCTTCTGGGCGATCCCCTTCGCCGTGGTCTTCGTCGTGATCGCGGGCGTCCTGCTCGGCGCGCCGACGCTGCGCCTGCGAGGGGACTACCTCGCGATCGTCACGCTGGGCTTTGGGGAGATCATCACCATCTTCGCGAACAACCTCTACGGGATCACCGGCGGCTCGACGGGCACCAAGCAGATCCCCCACCCCGTCTTCCACGTGGGGCCGATCAAGTACACCTGGGGCCTCGCGCCGGTGCCCTACTACTACCTGGCCCTGGGCTCGGTGGTCCTCTTCCTGGTCGTCTTCTCCTTGCTCCAGCGCTCGCGGGTGGGCCGCGCCTGGACGGCCATCCGCGAGGACGAGGTCGCCGCGGAGTCGCTCGGGATCAATCCGCTCAAGTTCAAGGTGATGGCCTTCGCGGTCGGGGCGGCCTCGGCCGGCTTCGCCGGGGTGATCACCGCGAGCGCCGACAACTTCCTCTTCCCCTCGAGCTTCACGCTGGTCTTCTCGATCAACATCCTGGTCCTGGTGATCCTGGGCGGGATGGGGTCGATCTCGGGCGTCGTGGTGGGCGCGATCATCATTCAGGTGATCCAGGCCTACCTCAACCACACCCCCCCGGCCGGCTACCAGCAGCCCGACCTCTACATCTACGTCGGGGCCCTCCTCATCACCATGATGATCTTCCGGCCGGCCGGGCTCATCCCGTCGCGCCAGCGCCGCCGCGAGATAACCCTCTACGAGACGTCCCACGAGGGCCACCCCGACGAGGTCCTGCTGGGAGACGACGTATGACCGCCGAGAACGTCTTCGAGGTCGAGCACGTGACGCTGCGCTTCGGCGGCGTCGTCTCGCTCAACGACGTGAGCCTCTTCCAGAAGCGTGGCGAGATCCTGGCCGTCATCGGACCCAACGGCGCCGGCAAGACGTCGCTGTTCAACTCGCTGACGGGCGTCTACCAGCCCCAGGAGGGCACCATCACGTTCCACCGGGCCGACGGGCGCTCGATGTCGGTCATCGGCAAGAAGGCCCACCGCGTCGCCGGCGCGGGGGTGGCCCGGACCTTCCAGGCCTCTCGGATGTTCAGCGCGCTCAGCGCCTTCGACAACGTGAAGATCGGCGCCGAGGACCACGGCGGCTTCGGGGTGGTGGGCGCGATGGTGCGCGGACCGCGGACCCGCCACGACGACCGGCGCTCGGACGAGAAGACGGCCGAGCTCTTGCGCTTCGTGGGGCTCGCCGACCGGGCGAACGTGATCGCGGCCTCCCTCTCCTACGGCGAGCGCCGTCGCCTCGAGATCGCCCGCGGCCTCGCGACCCTGCCCGAGGTCCTCCTGCTCGACGAGCCGGCGGCCGGCACGAACCCCTCTGAGAAGCTCGACCTCGCCCGCTTGATCCGGCGGGTGCGCGACGAGCTCGGCGTGACGATCCTGCTCATCGAGCACGACATGAAGCTCGTGATGTCCCTCGCCGAGCGGCTCTACGTCTTGAACTTCGGCAGCGTGATCGCCGAGGGGACCCCGGCCGAGATCCGGGCCAACCCGGTCGTGATCGAGGCCTACCTCGGGACCTCGGCGGAGGCCTCGGCGTGATGCTCGAGGTCAGCGACGCCGTCGTGCGCTACGGGGCGATCACCGCCCTGCACGGGATCACCTTCGAGGTGAACGAGGGCGAGATCGTGACGCTGCTCGGCGCCAACGGGGCCGGCAAGTCCACGACGCTGCGGATGGTTTCGGGCCTGCAGTCACCGGTGAGCGGGTCGATCACCTTCCAGGGCCGCGACATCAGCCACACCCGCGCCCACGACTTCGCCAAGCTCGGGGTCAGCCACGTCCCCGAGGGCCGGCGGATCTTCCCCCAGATGTCGGTGGAGGAGAACCTCGAGATGGGGGCGTTCCGGCGCCGGGGCTCGACCAGCGGGGACCTCGAGAAGATCTACGAGACGTTCCCGATCCTGAAGGAACGGCGCAAGCAGCTGGGCTCGAACCTGTCGGGGGGCGAGCAGCAGATGCTCGCGATCGGCCGGGCGCTCATGAGCCAGCCCACCCTCTTGCTCCTCGACGAGCCCTCCATGGGGCTCGCCCCGATGATCGTCGACACGATCTTCCGGATCATCGGCGAGATCCGCGCCTCGGGCACCACGGTGCTGCTGGTCGAGCAGAACGCCGCCCACGCGTTGCGCCTGGCCGACCGGGGCTACGTGCTGGAGAACGGCCGCGTCGTGCTGTCGGGCCCGTCGTCGGAGCTGCTGGTCGACCCCCGGGTGCGCGCGGTGTACCTCGGCGAGGACGTCGAGGCCGCCTCGTAGCGTCGGGCTCGCGCGAGCGGGCCCTTACAATTCCGTGACAACGGCCCCTCGGGTCACAGCGGGTTACTAGCCTGTAACGTTTTATGGAACTCCTCGACCGGCTCGTCCCCGCCGACTTCCGGCGCGAGATCCGCGGCCCGCTGCGCCGCCTCTATCTCAGCACGTTCGTGAACTGCTTCGGGAACGGTCTCGCGTTCGCGATGTTCGTCGTCTACCTGCACAACGTGCGGGGGTTCTCCACGACCTTCTCAACGCTGCTCCTCACCGCGACGGCGATCGTGGGACTCGCCACCGGGCCCGTCTGGGGGACCCTGGTCGACCGGTTCGGTCCGGTCGGGGTGGGTATCGGGTCCTACCTCGCCTCGGCGGTGGGTCTCGTGCTGTGGACGACCATCCACACCCGGACCGAGGCGATCGTGGTCGCGCTCGTCATCACCGTCTTCGAGGGCGCCGGCTGGGGTCCGGGGGCGGTGCTGATCGCCCGGCTCGTGCGCGAGACCCATCGGCAGCGGGCCTACGGGGTCAACTTCATGATGGTCAACCTCGGGATCGGCATGGGACTGCTGGTCTCGGCCTCGATCGTCAGTCTGCGCCACCCCGGGAGCTTCACCGTGCTCTACCTCTTCGACGCGGGGGTGACGGTCGCGGCGGGGGTGATCTTCGCGACGCTGGTCGCCCACGGCAAGCCGGTTCACGATGACCACCACGCCGCGGGCACGCGCGAGGGGTGGCGGGTCGTGCTCTCGGACCGGCGGCTGCGCCGCTACGTGCTGGCGAGCCTGGTGCTGATCCTCGGAGGCTACGGCTCGGTCGACTCGGGGCTCAGCCTATTCATCGTGAACAACCTGCACGTCAGCATCCACGTGATCGGGATCACCTTCTTCTTCAACACCCTCACGATCGTGGTCGGCCAGCTGTGGATCCTCAACAAGATGGAGGGCCACAGCCGCACGCGAGCGATGGCCCTGGTGAGCCTGCTGTGGTTCGTCTTCTGGGCGGCCCTGGGCGCGTCGCTCGCGCTGCCGATCGTGGTCGCGGTGATCTCGATGTGCGTGACCCAGGTCGTCTTCGCCATCGGCGAGACGATGCTCCAGCCGGCCGGGTCGGCGCTCGTCAACCAGATCGCCCCCGAGCACCTGCGGGGCCGCTACAACGCCGCGGCCGGTACGGCCTGGGGCGTCTCGGGGACGCTGGCCCCGGCCATCACCGCCCTCTACTACGGCCTCCACCTCGGTGACTGGTGGCCGATCGGCACGGGGATCACGGCGCTCGTGGGCGGGGGCCTCATGCTCACGCTGCGCTCGTCGCTCACCCCCGAAGAGGACGGCGTCGTCCCGGTCACCGTCTAGGCCCGCGCGACCGTTGGGTCGCGAAGGGGGTCGAGGTGGACAACGAGCTGGGGCCGTGCTGGCGCGACGTGGAGGATGTGCTCGACGCGGGGGTGGACCGCCTCCTCCTCTACGGGCCGCCGGGCACGGGCAAGACCTACGCGGCGCTCGCGGTCGGCACGGGTGCGCCGGCCGAGCGCATCGTCTGCACGGAGGATCTCACCGGCGCCGAGGTGACCGGCACCTGGATGCCCGGCGAGGGCGGCCGGTTCGCCTGGCGTGAGGGGCCGGCAATCCGCGCGTGGCGCGCCGACGGCGGGCGCGGCGGACGGCTCGTGCTCGACGAGGTCGACCGGGCGGCGGGGGACGCGCTGGCCACGCTCCTCGCGGTCACCGACTCGTCGGCCTCGGCGCGCTGGCGCCACCCCGAGAGCCTCGAGTGGGTCTCGCCGGGGCCGGACTACTCGGTCGTGGCGACCTCGAACGCCGAGGACGTCGAGGACCTCCCGGCGTCGCTGCTCGACCGCTTCGCGGTGCGCGTGCGCATCGACCGGCCGCACCCGGCCGCCGTCGCCGCGCTCGCGCCCGACCTGCGCGGCCCGGCCCTCGCGGGCTCCCTCGGGCCGTCCTCGCGTCGGGTGTCGCTGCGCCGCTTCTACGCCTTCGCCCGCCTGCGCGAGCGGCTCGGGGCCGAGCGGGCCGCCGCGATCGTCTTTGGTGCCGCGGCCCCCGACGTCCTTGACGCGCTGGCCATCGCCGCGCTCGCGTGAGTGTCTTTCCCGAGCTCGTCACCGGGCGCGAGGACGAGCTCGCCCCGGGGCCGTGGCGCGTCGAGCGCGGGGCGGCGGCGCGGGGGCGAGCGAGCTGCGACCTCGTGGCGCGGGTCCTCGAGGTCCCGCTCGGCGCCGACGCCACGGCCCGGGTGGTCCGGGCCCACGAGCTGCTCCACGCCCGGGTGAGCCCGCACCCGCGCCACCTGGCCGACGCCCTCGACGAGGTGGACGCCCGGGCCCTCGAGTGCGCCGAGGAGCTGCGGGTCAACGAGCTCCTCGCGCGCCTCGGCCACGACGTCGCGCGGCTGGCCGACGGGAGCGAGCGGGCCGGGGGAGAGCGGGTGGCCGCCGCCGGTGACTGGGCGGAGGCGGTCTGTTTCGCGGTGGCCGTCGCCGGCACCGGGGCCGAGCGGCCCTTCCTCACCGGGGTGCGCCGGGCCCGTCCGGAGTGGGTGGGCGGACTTCGGGCCACGGTGCGCGCGGCCCGGTCGCGCGTCGGCGGGCTCTCGAGCGAGCGCCTGGGCGCGACGACGCTGGACGAGGTGGGCCGGCCGCGGGGCTTCGTCGAGGCGACCCTCGAGGTCGCGCGACTGCTCACCCGGGCCCGGGGCGCCCGCGCGCCGCTCGGTCCCGACGAGCTGCGCCGCTATCGCCGCGCGCTCGCCGACGGGGGGCGGCGTGTGCCGAGCGGGCGCTTCGCCGAGCTGGCGCTCGTCGACGCGCGCGCCCTGGCGCGCGACCCGGTCCCCGCGCTGCGCCGGACACGACCCTCGGTCACGGGCGTGGACCTGCGCTACCCGTCGCGGCTGGCGACCGATCCGCTTCGGCGGGCCTTCGCCCGCCCGGGCCGGGTGGTGGGCGGCGTGGTGCTCGTCGATCAGTCGGGGTCGATGGCGATCGACGTCGAGGAGCTGGCCGGACTCGTGCGCCGCTCGCCGGGCGCACTCGTGCTGGGCTACAGCCACCGGCCGGGCGACCACGGGGTGACCCCCAACGCCTGGGTGCTCGTCGCCGGGGGGCGGGTGGCGAGGTCGATCCCGCCGGGCAACGTCGGCAACGGCGTCGACGGGCCGGCCCTGCGCCTGGCGCTCGCCGAGCGGCGACGGGGCGAGCCCGTCGTCTGGGTGACCGACGGACAGGTGACCGACTCCAACGACCACCCCGACGAGGCCCTCGCCCTCGAGTGCGCCCGACTCGTCGAGCGCCACGGGGTCGTCCTGGTCCGCAGCCTCGCCGCCGCCGCGGGCGCGTTGCGCCGACCCGCGCGCCAGAGCACCGCCGAGCGCCGGGCCTTCGGCCGGATCGGGGCCATGATTCATCT
>NCBE01000061.1 GCA_002255565.1 Actinobacteria bacterium 21-73-9 | reverse complement strand
GACGACGAGTCGGTGCGCCCCTGGTGCCGGGGGGTCGTCGTGCGCGAGCTCAATCCCGTCGCGTCGAACTGGCGCGCGCGCGAGGACCTCGAGGCGTTCCTCGTGCGCCACCGCGTGCCCGCGCTCGTCGGGGTCGACACCCGTCGGCTCACCCGGCACCTGCGCGCCCACGGCGCCCTGCCCGGCGCCTTCGGCACCGCGCCGCTCCCCACGCTCGAGGCGGCCGCGCGCGAGGCCCGCGGCACCGACGACACCGACTTCGTGACGACGGTCACCACGAGCGAGCCCTACCGGCGCGGGGACGCCGGGCGCCACGTCGTCGCCGTCGACTACGGGATCAAGCGCACGATGGTCGACCAGCTGGCCCGGCGCTTCCGGGTGAGCGTGGTGCCCGCGACCACGACGGCGGACGAGGTCCTCGCCCTCGGGCCCGACGGCGTCTTCCTCTCGAACGGCCCCGGCGACCCGGCGGCGCTCGACGGGCTCGCGGCCGAGCTCGCCTGGCTCCTCGGCCGGGTGCCGGTCTTTGGGATCTGCCTTGGCCACCAGCTCCTCGCCCGGGCCCTGGGCGGGCGGACCTACAAGCTGCCCTTCGGGCACCACGGCTCGAACCACCCGGTGAAGGACCTCGCCACGGGCCGCATCGAGATCACGGCGCAGAACCACAACTACGCCGTCGACCCCGACTCGCTCGCCCGGGCCGTCGTGAGCCACGTCGACCTCAACGACGGGGTCGTCGAGGGCCTCGCGCTGCGCGCCGAGCGGTGCTTCTCGGTCCAGTACCACCCCGAGGCGGGTCCGGGACCCCACGACGCGCGCTACCTGTTCGAGCGCTTCGCCCGGCTCGTCGAGTCCGCCGAGTGGTGGGAGGGCTGATGGCGCGCCGCGACGACCTCTCGACGATCCTGGTCATCGGCTCGGGGCCGATCGTCATCGGCCAGGCCTGCGAGTTCGACTACTCGGGCACCCAGGCCTGCCAGGTGCTGCGCGAGGAGGGCTACCGCGTCGTCCTGGTGAACTCGAACCCCGCGACGATCATGACCGACCCGCGCACCGCCGACGCCACCTACGTCGAGCCGCTCGACGCCGACGTGCTCGTCTCGATCATCGAGCGCGAGCGACCCGACGCCCTTTTGCCGACCCTCGGCGGCCAGACGGCGCTCAACCTCACCATGGAGCTGGTGCGCCGCGGCGAGCTCGAGCGCCTCGGGGTCGAGGTGATCGGCGCGCGGCCCGAGGCCATCGAGACGGCCGAGGACCGCGAGCGCTTCAAAGAGGCGATGGCCGACATCGGCCTCGCCGTGCCCGAGTCGGACTTCGCCCACGCGGTGGACGAGGCCGTGGCGATCGCCCGGCGCATCGGCTGGCCGATCATCGTGCGTCCGAGCTACATCCTGGGCGGCGCGGGCACGGGGATCGCCGAGGACGAGGCGACCTTCCGGCGCATCGCCGCCGAGGGCATCGCCGCCTCGCCCATCGGCGAGATCCTCGTCGAGCGCTCGATCGCCGGCTGGAAGGAGTACGAGCTCGAGGTGATGCGCGACGTGCACGACAACTGCGTGGTGGTCTGCTCGATCGAGAACCTCGACCCCATGGGCGTGCACACCGGCGACTCGATCACCGTCGCGCCCCAGCAGACGCTCTCGGACGTGGAGTACCAGGCGATGCGCGACGACGCCTTCGCCGTGCTGCGCCGGGTGGGCGTGGAGACCGGCGGCTCCAACGTCCAGTTCGCGGTGAACCCGGCCAACGGCGAGCGGCTCGTGATCGAGATGAACCCTCGGGTCAGCCGCTCGAGCGCGTTGGCCTCCAAGGCGACGGGTTTCCCGATCGCCAAGATCGCGGCCCGCCTGGCCGTGGGCTACAGCCTCGACGAGATCCCGAACGACATCACCCGGCTCACCCCCGCCAGCTTCGAGCCGACGATCGACTACGTCGTCACGAAGTTCCCCCGGTGGGCCTTCGAGAAGCTGCCCGGCTCGACGCCGAACCTGGGCACGCGGATGCAGTCGGTGGGCGAGGTCATGGCCATCGGGCGGACCTTCGCCGAGAGCCTCCAAAAGGCGGTGCGCTCGCTCGAGCAGGGCCGGCTGGGCTTCGCCCTCGGACCCGACAGCGAGTTCGCCGCGCTCGACGAGGCGACCCTCGCGCGCCGCTGCGCCGTGGCGACCCCCGAGCGGCTCTTCGCGCTGCACGAGTCCCTCTGGCGCGGGACCGCGGTCGAGGACCTCGCGGCGTCGACCGGGATCGACCGGTGGTTCCTCGACCGCATGGCCGAGATCGTCGAGCTCGAGCGGCCCCTCGTGGGCGCCGACCTCGCCCGGCTCGGGGCGGCCGAGTGGCGGCGGGTGAAGCGCGCCGGCTTCTCCGACGCGCAGATCGCCCACCTCGCCGGGACCGACCCGGGCGAGGTGCGCGCGTGGCGCGAGGCCGCCGGGGTCCGGGTCACCTACAAGACCGTCGACACCTGCGCGGCCGAGTTCGCCGCCACGACGCCCTACCACTACAGCACGTACGAGGACGACTCGGAGGTGACGCCCTCGGCGAGGGACCGCGTGATCATCCTCGGCTCGGGCCCCAACCGGATCGGCCAGGGGATCGAGTTCGACTACTGCTGCGTGCACGCCGCGCTCACGCTGCGCGAGCTCGGCTACGAGACGGTGATGGTCAACTGCAACCCCGAGACGGTCTCGACCGACTACTCGACCTCCGACCGGCTCTACTTCGAGCCGCTCACCGCCGAGGACGTCGACAACGTCATCGCGGCCGAGCGGGCGGCCTGCGTCGGGGGCGCGCGCGTCGCCGGCGTCGTCGTCTCCTTGGGGGGCCAGACGCCCCTCAAGCTCGCTCCGACCCTGGAGGAGGGCCTCGTGCTCGGCACCCCGGTCGCCTCGATCGACGCGGCCGAGGACCGCGAGCGCTGGTCGGCCATCTGCACCGGCCTCGGCCTGCGCCAGCCCCCGGGCGACGTCGCGACGACCCTCGCCGAGGCCCGCGCGGTCGCCAAGCGCGTCGGCTACCCCGTCCTCGTACGGCCGAGCTACGTGCTCGGCGGGCGGGCGATGGAGATCGTCTACGACGACGACGCGCTCGCCCGGGTCATGGGGGACCTCACGAGCGCCCACGGGGCGCTGGCGCGCGAGGGCGGGGTGACCCGCGAGCGGCCCATCCTGATCGACCGGTTCTTGGAGGACGCGACCGAGGTCGACGTCGACGCGGTGCGCGACGGTGACGGGGAGGTCTTCGTCGCCGGGATCATGGAGCACGTCGAAGAGGCCGGGGTCCACTCGGGCGACTCGGCCTGCGCGCTGCCCCCGGTGAGCCTCGCCGCCGCGACGATCGCCACCCTCGACGCCCACACCCGGGCGCTCGCCGAGGCGCTCGGGGTCGTCGGGCTGATCAACGTGCAGTACGCCGTCAAGGGCGACGAGGTCTACGTCCTCGAGGCCAACCCCCGGGCCTCGCGCACGGTGCCCTTCGTCGCCAAGGCGACGGGCGTGCCCCTGGCGGCGGTCGCGGTGCGGGTGATGGTGGGCGAGCGACTGGCCGACCTGCGCGCCGCGGGCCTCGTGCCCGAGGCCACCCCGGTGCCCGAGCACGTCTCGGTCAAAGAGGCCGTCCTACCCTTCAGCCGGTTCCCGGGGGTCGACACCGTCCTCGGGCCCGAGATGCGCTCGACCGGGGAGGTGATGGGCATCGGGGAGACCTTCGGGATCGCCTTCGCCAAGTCCCAGCTCGCCGCCGGCTCGCGCCTGCCCGACGCGGGCCGGGTCTTCTTCTCGCTCGCCGACGCCGACAAGGTCGAGGGCCTGGCGCTCGCGCGGCGACTCTTCGAGCTCGGCTTCGAGTTGGCCGCGACCGTGGGCACGGCCGGCTTCTTGCGCAGCCACGGGGTCGAGGTGGCGACGCTCGTCTCTAAGGTCGGCCAGGGCGACCTCGGGGTCGACGCCGTCGAGCTGATCGCCTCGGGCGGGGTCCAGCTGGTGGTGAACACCCCGACCGGCTCGACGGCCCACAGCGACGGGGCGGCCATCCGCACCGCGAGCGTGGGCCACGGGGTGCCGTGCCTGACGACGCTGTCGGCCGGCTTCGCCGCGGCCCGGGGGATCGAAGAGACGCGTCAGCACGGCTGGCGCGTGCGCTCGCTCCAGGAGCTCCACGGTGGCTGACCTCTCGACCCGGGTCGGCTCGGTCGCGCTCGGCTGCGGGGTCCTCACGGCCTCGGGCACGGCCGGGGTCGGCGACGAGCTCGCCGGCTACGGGGAGCTCGATCGGCTCGGGGCCGTCGTCGTGAAGTCCCTCGCGGCCTTCGCCTGGCCCGGCAACCCGGCGCCCCGGCTCGCGACCTGGGGCGCCTCGATGGTCAACGCGGTCGGTCTCTCGGGGCCGGGGGTCGAGGCCTGGCGCGCCGACGGCCTGCGTCGGCTGCGCCGGCGTGGCGCGACGGTCGTCGCCTCGATCTGGGGGCGCAGCGTGGCCGAGTTCGAGGCCGCGGCCGCCGGGCTCGCCGGCGCCGAGGTCGCCGCCCTCGAGGTGAACGCGAGCTGTCCCAACCTCGAGGGCCGCCGGGGGATCTTCGCCCACTCGCCCGAGGCGACCGCGGCCGTCGTCGAGGCGGCCGGGGCCGCCGGCCTGCCGCGGTGGGTGAAGCTGAGCCCCAACACGCCCGAGCTCGTCGAGGTGGCCGGAGCCGCCCTCGCGGCCGGGGCCGAGGCCCTGGTCCTGGTGAACACCGTGCTCGGGATGGTGATCGACGTCGAGGCCCGGCGTCCGGCCCTCGGCCACGGCGGCGGCGGGCTGAGCGGCAGCGCGATCGCGCCGATCGCGCTGCGCGCGGTCTACGAGTGCCGCGAGGCCTTCCCCGAGGCGGCGATTGTGGGCGTGGGCGGGATCGCCACCGGCGAGGACGCGGTGGCGATGGCGATGGCCGGCGCCGACGCGCTCGAGGTCGGCACCGCGACCTTCGCCGACCCGCGCGCGCCCTTTAGGGTGCGCGACGAGCTCGAGCGCTGGCTCGACGACCACGGCGTGGCCGCGCTCAATGAGATCGTGGGGGTGGCCCATGGCGACGCCTGAGACCTTCGGGGTGCGCCTGGCCGGCGCGATCGGGGCGAGGGGCCCGTTGTGCGTCGGGCTCGACCCGAGCGCCGCGACCCTCGCCGACTGGGGTCAGGCCGATACGCCCGAGGGGGCGCGCTACCTGGCCCTCACGACGATCGAGGCCGTCGCCGAGACCGCGGCCGCCGTCAAGGCCCAGGTGGCCTTCTTCGAGCGCTTCGGCTCGGCGGGCTTCGCCGTGCTCGAGCGGGTCGTCGAGGTGGCCCGCGAGGCGGGGGTGCTGCTCATCGCCGACGCCAAGCGCGGCGACATCGGCTCGTCCAACGAGGGCTACGCGCAGGCCTGGGCGGGGGAGGGCTCGGCGCTGCGCGCCGACGCGGTGACCCTGCACCCCTACCTCGGGGTCGCCTCGCTCGCCCCGCTGCTCGCCGCGGCGCGCCGCAGCGGCACCGGGGCCCTCGTGCTCGCGGCCACCTCGAACCCCGAGGGCCGGAGAGTCCAAGAGGCCCTCTACGAGGGCCGCAGCGTCGAGGCCGGGGTGTGCGAGGCCGTCGCGGCCCTCAACGCGGTCGAGGGGTGGGGATCGGTCGGGGTCCAGCGTCTCGCGCGCGCTGCTTCGGGCTGGACCCTCGCGCCGGGCCCTGCGCCAGGCCGCCGAGCGCTGGCGCGACGGCCTCGCCGAAGTCCTCTAGCCTGATCACCCGGCGCGGGGTAGTCTGAGCCCGTGGTCCCAACTCCGCCGTCCCTGACCCAGCAGCAGCGCGTCGAGGCCTCGCGGCTCGCGGTCGCCAACCGTCGACGCCGGGCCGAGGTCAAGCGCCTCGTCAAGACCGGCCAGCTCTCCTTGGAGGAGTTGTTCGAGCTCGCCGCGCGCGAGGAGTGCATCGCCCAGATGCGCGCCTACGACCTCATCAGCGCCCTGCCGGCGATCGGCGAGGTGAAGGCCGAGCGCATCATGAAGGCCGCCCAGATCGCCAAGACCCGGCGCATCCGGGGGCTGGGGCCCAAGCAGCGCGCCGAGCTGTTCCGGGCCCTTGTCCGGTGAGCCCCTCGTCGTCGTCCTGATCGGCCCGGGCGGCGTCGGTAAGGGGACCCTGGCGCGCCGCCTCGTCGAGCGCGACGGCCACCTCTGGCTCTCGCGCAGCTGGACGACTCGTCCGCCCCGGCCCCACGAATCCGACGCGGACTACGCCTTCGTGGGGCGCGAGGAGTTCGCCCGCGCGATCGACGAGGGCCGTTTCCTCGAGTGGGCCGAGTTCCACGGGCAGCTCTACGGCACGCCTCGGCCCACGCCCCCCGCGGGCAGCGACGTGCTGCTCGAGATCGACGTCCAGGGCGCCGAGCAGGTCCGCCGCGTCATCCCCGACGCCCTGGTCGTGCTGGTCAGCGCGCCCACCGAGGACGCGCTCGAGGCGCGCCTTCGCGGGCGCGGCGACGAGGAGGCCCACGTGCGCGCGCGCCTGCAGAGCGCCCCCGAGGAGCTGGCCCGGGGGCGGCGCCTCGCGGACCGGGTGGTCGTCAACGACGACCCGGACCGGGCGGCCGGGGAGATCGTCTCTATACTGGAGGGGCTGCGTCGAGCCCGGCGCACCCCCGCCTGAGGACAAGGACACCCATGGCCGAGCGCCCCACCCTCGTCGACCCACCCATCGAGGACCTCCTCGCGAAGGTCGACGCGTCTCGGTTCACCCTGGTCGCGGTGGCCTCGATCCGGGCCCGCCAGATCAACGAGTACTACAACGGGCTGGGCGCCGGCCACGGCGGGGTCATCCCGCCCCAGGTGACCAGCCTGTCGAACAAGTCGCTGTCGATCGCCATGGAGGAGCTCTTCAGTACCACCGCCCGACCCCCGAGGAGATCGAGGCCGAGCGCGAGGCCGCCGAGGCGGCGGCCGAGGTCCGCACGGACGCGGGTCTCGACCTCGACGCGTTCAGCGATGCCCTCCGCGACGACTGAGCCGCCGCCGCACCGCATCGTCCTGGGCGTCGCCGGCGGCGTCGCCGCCTACAAGTCGGCCGAGCTGACCCGTCGGCTGCGCGCGCGTGGCTACGAGGTCCACCCCGTCCTCACCCGCGAGGCCCAGCGCTTCATCGGCGCCGCGACCCTCGCGGCGCTGGCCGGGCGCCCGGCGCGCACCGAGCTCTTCGACGACCCCACGAGCCCCATCCCGCACACCCGGCTCGGCCAGGGCGCCGACTGCGTCGTGGTCGCCCCGGCGACGGCCCACCTGATCGCCCGCTACGCCCTGGGCCTCGCCGACGACCTGCTCACCGCCACGCTGCTCGCGACCCGGGCGCCGGTCGTGCTCTGCCCGGCGATGCACACCGAGATGTGGGAGAACCCCTCGGTCCGTGAGAACCTCGCCACGCTGCGCCGTCGCGGCGTGCTGGTGCTGGGACCGGCCGAGGGCCCGCTCGCCGGCGGGGACGAGGGCCCGGGACGCCTGGTCGAGCCCGAGGAGATCGCCGCGTTCGTCGAGCGCGTGCTCGAGGGCCACCGCGGAGTCCTCACGGGCCGGCGGGTGCTCGTGAGCGCCGGGGGCACCCGCGAGGCCCTCGACCCGGTCCGGGTGCTCACCAACCGCTCCTCGGGCCGCCAGGGAACGGCGCTGGCCGAGGGGGCCGCGCGGCTCGGGGCCCGGGTCACCCTGGTGACGACGGTGGACCGGCCCCTCGCCCCGGACGTGGCCGGCGCCGTGGCGGTGGTGCGCGTCGAGACCGCGGCCGAGATGGCCGCGGCCCTCGAGGCCGCCTTCGACGAGGCCGACGCGCTGGTGATGGCGGCGGCCGTCTCGGACTTCACCGTCGAGGCGCGCCCCGAGAAGATCAAGCGCCGCGACGGCGCGCCGAACCTCGCCCTGCTCCCCGCTCCCGACGTCCTCGCCGGGCTCGTGGCGCGGCGTCGGCCGGGCCAGGTCCTCGTGGGCTTCGCCGCCGAGACGACCGACGTCGAGGCCAACGCCCAGCGCAAGCTCGAGGAGAAGGACCTCGACCTGCTGGTGGTCAACGACGTCACGGCCCCGGGCGCGGGCTTCGACCACGAGACCAACGCGGTCACCCTCCTCGAGCGCGGGGGGAGGGTCGAACGAGTCTCGCTGCGCTCGAAAGCGGCCGTCGCGCACGCGGTGTTGGGTAGGGTGGCTGCGTTGCTGGACCGAGGAGCCCGATGAGCGACCGCACGCTGTTCACCTCCGAGTCGGTGACCGAGGGCCACCCCGACAAGATCGCCGACCAGATCTCCGACAGCGTGCTCGACGCGATCGTGGCCCAGGACCCCGACGCGCGCGTCGCCTGCGAGACGCTGCTCACGACCGGGCTGTGCGTCGTGGCCGGCGAGGTGACGACGAGCGCCTCGGTGGACATCACCACGATCGCGCGCCGGGCGATCCTCGACATCGGCTACGACGACGGCGCGAAGGGCTTCGACGGGCGCACCTGCGCGGTGCTGGTCTCCCTGGGGCGCCAGAGCCCCGACATCGCCGGCGGGGTCGACCGGGCCCTCGAGCTGCGCGACGGCACCGGGGGCGAGGACGAGCTCAACGCCCTGGGCGCCGGCGACCAGGGGATGATGTTCGGCTACGCCTGCGACGACAACGAGGACTTCATGCCCCTGCCGATCTGGCTGGCGCACCGGCTCTCGATGCGCCTCGCCCAGGTGCGCCGCACCGGGCTCGTGCCCTACCTGCGCCCCGACGGCAAGACCCAGGTGACCATCGCCTACGAGGACGGGCGGCCCGTCGGGGTCGACACGGTGCTCGTCTCCACCCAGCACGAGGACCACGTGAGCCACGCCACCATCGAGCACGACGTGATCGAGCACGTGATCGCCCCGGTGCTGCCCGCCGACCTCGACCACCGGTCCATGCGCACGATCGTCAACCCCTCGGGCAAGTTCGTCCTGGGCGGGCCCCACGCCGACGCGGGCCTCACCGGTCGCAAGGTCATCGTCGACACCTACGGCGGGATGGCCCGCCACGGCGGCGGCGCCTTCTCGGGCAAGGACCCCTCCAAGGTCGACCGGTCGGCCGCCTACGCCGCGCGCTGGGTGGCCAAGCACGTCGTGGCGTCGGGGGCGGCGCGCCGCTGTGAGGTCCAGGTGGCCTACGCCATCGGCATGGCCCGGCCGGTCTCGGTGCTCGTCGAGACCTTCGGCACCGAGCGGGTCGACACGACCACGATCGCCAAGGCCATCGACGCCCTGTTCGACCTGCGCCCGGCCGCGATCATCCGCGACCTCGACCTGCGCCGGCCGATCTACGCGCGCACCGCCGCCTACGGCCACTTCGGCCGCTCCGACCAGGGCTTCACCTGGGAGCAGACGCCGCGGCTCGACGACCTGCGCCGCGAGCTCGACCTGGCCTAGTGGCCGGCGTCGTCCGGGTCCTCACCGAGGTCGCCCCCCTCGAGCGGGGCTTCGACTACCTCGACGGCGGGCTCGCGCTCGCCCTGGGCGACCGGGTGCGCGTGGCCCTCGGTCCGCGCTCGGTGCGCGGCTGGGTGATCGACGCCGACCTCGCCGAGCCCGAGCGCGGCCCCGAGACGCTGCGGGCGGTCACCGCGTCGCTCGGGCTCGGCCCGCCGGCCTCGGTGATCGAGCTCGCGCGCTGGGCCGCCTGGCGCTGGTGCGCCCCGTGGGGCCACTTCCTCTCGACCGCCTCGCCGGCCCGGATCGTGCGCGAGCTGCCGGTCGCCCCCGCCCCGGCCCCGACGCCCCCGCGGCGGCGCTGGGAGCCCGGGCTCTACCACCTGGCCCCCACGACCGACCCCCTCGACCTCGTGCTCTCGGCCTACGAGGCGGCGCGCCCGCGCGAGGGGTCCCTGCTCGTCGTCGTGCCCCACGAGGGGTGGGCCGAGCGGCTCGCCGCGCGCCTGGCGCGCCGGGGGGTCGCGGTCGCGCGTGAGGACTGGGCGCGGGCCCGGGCCGGCTGGCCCGTCGTCGTGGGGACGCGGGCCGCGGCCTTCGCGCCCGTCCCTCGCCTCGCGGGGGCGGTCGTGCTCGACGCCGACGACGACGCCCTCGTCTCGAGCGCCGCCCCGACCTGGGACGCCCCGACGGTGGTGGCCGAGCGGTGCCGGCGCGACGGGGCGCCCCTGTGGGTCGGTGCGCTCTGGCCCGCGCCGGGCCTCGTCGGGCGGGGGGACTACCGGCGCGACCCCGACCTCGTCGGCGGGTGGCCGCGGGTCGTGGTGCTCGACCGGCGCGACCGCGACCCCCACGAGGGGGCGCTCGCCCCCGCGGTCCTCGAGGCCGCGCGCCGCGCGCTGGCGGGCGACGAGCCGGTGGCCCTCGCGGTGGTGCACCAGCGGCTCGGCGCGGGCCGGCTGCTCGCTTGTCGTCGCTGCGGCGCGCTGGTGCGCTGCCCGGTCTGCGGCCAGGCCGAGGGCGAGGCGAACGACGCGCTGCGCTGTCCGAGCGGGCACGCTCGCGCGCGCTTTTGCGCCGCGTGCGCCTCGACCGCGTTGCGCCGCGTGCGCTCGGGCGTGACGACCCTCGCGCGCGACGTCGCGGCCCAGCTGGGCGTCGCGGTCGCCGAGGTCACGGCCGCGCGCCCCTACGACGGCGCGACGCGCGTGGTGGTGGGCACCGAGGCCCTCTTCGCCTCGGTGCGCCGGGCCGGGGTGGTCTGCGTCGCCGACGCCGACCAGTACCTGCTCGCCCCGCGTTCGGCGGCCCGTCGCCAGTTCGTCCACGCGCTCGGGCGCGCGGGACGCCTGGTCGGCCCGCGGCGCGAGGGGCGCGCGGCGATCTACGTCCAGACCCGTCGCGGCGACGACCCCGTCTTGGAGGCGGTGGTCGCCGCGCGCTTCGACGACCTCGTCGCCGAGGAGGCCGCCGAGGCCCGGCTGCTGGGCCTCGCGCCCTACGGGGGTGAGGCCCGCCTCTCGGGCGACGGCGCGGCCGAGCTGGCGGGAGAGCTCGGGGCGCGCGGGGTGAGCGTGCGCGAGGGGGCGGGGGGCTTCATCGCGCGCGCTCGCGACGTCGCGACGCTCTGCGACGCGCTGGCCGCGTGCGCGTCGCGGCGGCGCTGTCGGGTCGCCGTGGCGGGGGGTGACGGATAACGTGGACCGGTGAGCCTGCTGCCGATTCGCGTCTTCCCCGACCCGGTCCTCACGACGCCCACGACCGAGGTCACCGAGATCGACGGGGCGCTGGCGTCGCTGTGCGACTCGATGATCGAGACGATGTACGACGCGCCGGGCGTGGGACTCGCGGCGAACCAGATCGGGGTCGCCAAGCGCTTCTTCGTCTACGACGCGGGGGAGGGCCCGCGCGTCGTGATCAACCCGCGGATCGTCGAGACCTCGGGGGAGTGGGAGTACGACGAGGGGTGCCTCTCGGTGCCGGGGATGGGCTGGGCGATCACCCGGCCCGGGACGGTCCACCTGGTCGGGGTCGACCTCGAGGGCCGCGAGCTCGACGTCGTGGCGACCGAGCTCGAGGCCCGGATCTTCCTGCACGAGACCGACCACCTCGACGGGCGCCTGCTGCTCGACCGGCTGGACGAGGAGGAGCGCAAGGAGGCCCTGCGCGAGCTGCGCGGGCGGCGCCTGCGCCTCGGCCGGCGCGCCGAGTAGATGCGCCTCGCCTTTTGCGGCACGCCGCGCGCGGCGGTGCCGACCCTGGAGGCCCTGGTCGCGGCCGGCCACGAGGTGGCCCTCGTCGTCACCCGGCCCGACAAGCGCCGCGCGCGCGGCGGGTCCCTTGAGCCGAGCGCGGTGAAGCGCGCCGCCCTCGAGCACGGCCTCGCGGTCACGAGCCGGCTCGCCGACGTCCTCGACGCGGGGGTCGAGCGCGGGGTCGTCGTCGCCTACGGCGCGCTGGTGCCGGCGGCGGTGCTCGCGGCGGTGCCGATGCTCAACGTCCACTTCTCTCTCTTGCCGCGCTGGCGCGGCGCCGCCCCGGTCGAGCGGGCCATCCTGGCCGGCGACTCGGTCACCGGGGTGAGCGTCATCACGCTCGAAGAGACCCTCGACACGGGGCCGGTCCACGCGCGCGCCGAGGTCGAGGTCGACGAGAAGGACGCGCTCACCCTCACCGACGAGCTCGCCGTGCTCGGGGCGCGCCTGCTCGTCGAGGTCCTCGACGACCCCGCGGCGTTGGCGCACGCGCGGCCCCAGACGGGCGAGGCGACCTACGCGAAGAAGCTCGCCACGGCCGAGCGGGCCCTCGACCCCTCGACGGCGGCGCTCTACGCGGCGCGGGTGGTGCGCCTGGGTGGCGCCCACCTCGTGTGCGCCGGCCAGCGGGTGATCGTCGAGCGCGCCGCTCGGAGCGAACGGCGCCTCGAGGCGGGCACCGTCGCCCTCGTCGAGGGGAGGGTGGTCGTCGGGTTCGCCGACGGCGCGCTCGAGCTCGACGAGGTCCGCCCGGCCGGGCGGGGCTCGATGGCGGCCTCGGCGTGGTGGCGCGGACGTCGTGCGCAGGCGGCCCTGACGTGGTCGAGCGGCGCGGGCGACCCCCTCTAGGCTGAGCGCGTGACGGCGCGCGCCCCTGGTGAGGTCGGGGCGTTGCGCGTGGCGCCCTCGATCCTCTCGGCCGACTTCGGGCGACTGGGCGCGTGCGTCGCCGAGGTCGACGCCGAGACCGACTGGCTCCACGTGGACGTGATGGACGGCCACTTCGTGCCCAACGTGAGCCTGGGCCCGCCGGTGGTCGCGTCGCTGCGGCGCTACAGCAATCGGTTCTTCGACTGCCACCTCATGATGTCCGAGCCCGGCCGGTACCTCGAGGCCTTCGCCCGGGCGGGCGCCGACGGCTGCACCGTGCACGTCGAGGTCGGCGGCACCGAGGGCCTCATCGACCAGATGCGCGAGCTCGGGCTGCGTGTCGGGCTCGCGGCCAACCCCGACACGCCCTTCGCGGCGCTCGAGCCGTTCCTCGGGCGCATCGACCTGGCGCTGCTCATGACCGTCTTCCCCGGCTTCGGCGGCCAGTCCTTCATGGGCGAGGTGATGGACAAGGTGGCGGCAACGCGCGCCGCGATCGACGCCCGCCGGCTCGCGGTGGACCTCGAGGTCGACGGCGGGATCGACCCCGCGACGGCGCCGCTCGCCGTGGCGGCCGGTGCCAACGTGCTGGTCGCGGGCTCGGCCATCTTCTGCCGGCCCGACCCCCTCGGGGCGGCCCGGGCGCTGCGGGCGGCGGCCGCGGCCGCGCGATGATCGACCTCGAGGGGGCGATGGCCGCGGCCGTCGCCGCCGCGGAGGCGGCCCGCCTCGAGGCGCCGCCCAACCCGTGGGTGGGGGCGGTCGTCGTCGACGACCTCGGTGAGGTCCTCGCCACCGGGGCGACGGCCCCCCCGGGCGGCCCCCACGCCGAGGTGGTGGCGCTCGCCGGCGCCGGCGCGCGCGCGAGGGGCGCGACCCTCGTGGTGACCCTCGAGCCCTGCGCCCACACCGGGCGCACGCCCCCGTGCGTGGAGGCGATCGAGGCGGCGGGGATCGCCCGGGTCGTCGTGGGGGTCACCGACCCCGACCCGCGGGTCGCCGGAGCGGGCCTCGACCACCTGCGCGCGGCCGGGATCGAGGTGGTCGAGGGTGTCGGCGCGACCGCCGTCACCGACCAGCTCGCTGCCTACCTCACCCACCGGCGCACGGGCCGGCCCTACGTCGTGGGCAAGGTCGCGGCCACCCTCGACGGCATGGTCGCCGTGGCCGACGGCACCAGCCGGTGGATCACCGGCGAGGCGGCCCGCGCCGACGCCCACCGGCTGCGCGCCGAGAGCCAGGCGATCCTCGTGGGGGCGGGCACCGTGCGCGCCGACGACCCCCGCCTCAGCGCCCGGCTCGGGGAGCGGACCTACGAGCCCCTGCGCGTGGTGCTCGGGCGGGCCCCGGCGTCGGCCCGGGTGCACCCGTGCCTGGAGCGCTCGGGCGAGCTCGGCCCGATCCTCGACGAGCTGGGCGCCCGCGGCGTGCTCCAGCTCCTCGTCGAGGGCGGCCCCCACACCCTCAGCCGCTTCGTGGAGGAAGGCCTCGTGGACCGGCTGGTGTGGTACGTGGCGCCGGCCCTCGCGGGCCCGGTGGGCCTCCCGGCCCTGGTCGGGCTGGCCACCTCTACGATGGAGTCCCTGAGGCGCGGCCACCTGGTCGCCGTGACGCGCCTGGGAGAGGACGTGCGGCTCGACGTGGAGGTCTGATGGCGCTGGCGACGATCGACGAGGCAATAGCGCAGATCCGCGCGGGCGGGATCGTGGTGGTGGTCGACGACGAGGACCGCGAGAACGAGGGTGACCTCGTCATGGCGGCCGAGGACGTCACCGCCGAGTCGATGGCCTTCTTCCTCGAGCACACCTCGGGGGTGATCTGCGCGCCGCTGGAGAGCGAGCGGGCCGACGAGCTCGACCTGCCGCTCATGGTGAGCGCGAACACCGAGAGCCAGCGCACGGCCTTCACCGTCTCGGTCGACTACCGCCACGGCACGACGACGGGCATCTCGGTGCACGACCGGGCGGCGACGGTGCGCGCCCTCGTCGACCCGGCGACCCGATCGACCGACCTCAACCGCCCCGGCCACGTCTTCCCCCTGCGCTACCGCGAGGGCGGGGTCTTGAAGCGGGCCGGCCACACCGAGGCCACCGTCGACCTCTGCCGGCTGGCCGGCAAGGCGCCGGTGGGGGTGCTCTGCGAGGTGGTGACGGCCGACAAGTCCGACATGGCCCGCCTGCCCGACCTCGAGGCCTTCGCCGAGCGTCACGGGCTGCCCCTGGTCACCATCGCCGACCTCATCCGCTACCGGCGCCGCCACGAGAAGCTGGTGCGCCGGGTGGCCGAGGCGACGCTGCCGACCGAGTACGGCACCTTCAGCGCCCAGGTCTACGAGAGCGTGCTCGACCACGAGCAGCACATGGCCCTCGTCTACGGGGATCTCACGAGCCGGCCCGACCCGCTGGTGCGGGTCCACTCGGAGTGCCTGACCGGCGACGCGCTCGGCTCGCTGCGCTGCGACTGCGGCCCCCAGCTCCACACGGCGCTGGCCAAGATCGCGGCCGAGGGCGCCGGGGTCGTGGTCTACCTGCGCGGCCACGAGGGCCGCGGGATCGGCCTGGGCCACAAGATCCGCGCCTACGCCCTCCAAGAGGAGGGCCGCGACACCGTCGACGCCAACCTCGACCAGGGCCTGCCCGTGGACTCGCGCGAGTACGGGATCGGCGCGCAGATCCTCGAGGACCTCGGGGTGCACGCCATGCGGCTCATGACCAACAACCCCGCGAAGTACGGCGGCCTCGAGGGGTTCGGGCTGCGCATCGTCGAGCGCGTCGCGCTCGAGAGCCAGCCGACGCCCTTCAACATCGACTACCTGCGCACCAAGCGCGAGCGGCTCGGACACCTCCTCGAGGGGCTCGATGAGCTCGAGTGACCAGACCCTCCTCGACCCCGCGGCGCTCGAGCGCCTCGCCGGGCGGGTCGGCCGGTTCCTCGACCCCGCCCCCGAGGGCCGGGGCCGTCGGGTCGCAATCGCCTGCGCGCGCTTCAACGGCGGGGTGACCACGCGCCTGCTCGAGGGCGCCCTCGAGGCGCTCGGCGAGCTCGGCGTCGAGCCCCACGACGTGACCGTCGCCTGGGTGGCCGGCGCGTTCGAGCTGCCCCTGGCCGCCCGCGCGCTCGCGGGTGGCGCGCCCGACGCGGTGATCGCGCTCGGCGCGGTGATCCGCGGGGACACCGGGCACTACGACTTCGTGGCGGGCGAGTGCGCGCGGGGCCTGCAGGACGTCACGCTCTCGACCGGGGTGCCCGTCGTCTTCGGGGTGCTCACCACCGACACCGTCGACCAGGCACTCGAGCGCTCGCGCCCCGACGAGTCCAACAAGGGCCGCGAGGCGGCGCTCACCGCGCTCGCCACCGCGGCCCTCCTGCGCACGCTCGGCGCGCGGTGAGGGTCGAGGGGGTCGTCACCTCGTTCGACGAGGCGCGCGGCGACGGCGAGGTCACCACGACGCGGGGCGAGCGGCTCTACCTGCACTGTGTGTCGATCGCCGACGGCAGCCGACGCGTCGCGCTGGGCGCGCGGGTCGTCGGCGAGCGCCGGGTCGGGCGCCGCGGAGCCGACGAGATCGGGGCGGTCGAGACGCTCTAGGCGTGCCTCTTCCCCACGGGGGGCGGGCCGAGGGTGACGAGCGCGGCCGAGCGCACCGTCGCGGCCTGGATGATGGCGGCCTGCATCACCTGGAGGGCGGCCGAGCGCTGGGCGGCGGAGCGCGCGGCGCGGATCGAGTGGCGGAACTGGGCCCGGGCCTGGGCCACGGCCTGGCGGAAGGCCGCGTCGATCTGGGCAGCCGCCTGGCGGTAGATCTTGACCTCGCACTCGTAGAGCGTCTCGGCCGGGGTCGGGCCGTCGCCCCGGGTGTCGTTGGGGCGCGGTCCCGCCGGGACGGCGCCCGCCACGAGGGCGGTGCAGCTCGCGTAGGGGCCGGTCGGCGAGGGGAGCGTGGTGGTGGTCGTCGTGGTGGACCCCCCGTGGCCGTCGGCCGCGGCGACGGCCGGGGGCGCGAGGATCACGAGGCCGACCACGAGGGCCGCGATCGCGCGCGCCACGACACTTCTCACCTGGTCCAACGTAGTGAGGCCCGTCTCAGAACTGGCTGTGAGGATCCTGGAAAAGCGGTGAGAACCGAACGGGGCCCCGGCCAGTGGGCGCGGCCCCGTCCGGTACGCTCGCACCGGGGAAGGGGAGGCATGGCGACGATCCTGGTCGTGGACGACGAGCCCGGCGTGCGCGACGTCCTCCAGGACGCCCTGGAGGGGGCCGGCTACGAGGTCGTGACGGCGGCCAACGGGGCCGAGGGGCTCGACCAGCTGCGCCGCCACCACGCCGACCTCTGCGTGCTCGACATCAACATGCCCACCGTGAACGGCTTCGAGTTCGTCGAGCGGCTGCGCGAGTCGGGCACCAAGACGCCGGTCCTGATGCTCACCGCCCGTGACTCCAGCAGCGACGTGGAGCGGGGGCTGCGCCTCGGGGCCGACGACTACGTGAAGAAGCCCTACAACCTCCAAGAGCTGCTGTTGCGCGTGGCGGCGATCCTGCGCCGCGTGGCCGACGAGGGCGAGGACGACCGGGTGATGAGCTGCGGGGCGCTGGTGATGAACGTCGACCGCCACGAGGTCACCTACGCCGATGAGCCCGTCGACCTCTCGGCGACGGAGTTCCGCCTGCTCCAGGTCCTGCTCGAGCACGCCGAGCGGGTCGTCACGCGCGAGCAGCTCCTGCGCGACGTGTGGAACATCGACTTCGACTCCGAGACCTCGGTGCTCGACACGTACATCTCCT
>NCBE01000060.1 GCA_002255565.1 Actinobacteria bacterium 21-73-9 | reverse complement strand
GAGGACGAAGCCCGGGATGACCCGGTGAAAGACGATGCCGTCGAAGTAGTGCCAACGCGCGAGGACGACGAAGTTGTTCACCGTCACCGGCGCCGCGATCGGGTCGAGGGCGATCTCCAGGGTGCCCTTGGAGGTCACCATCGTCGCCCGGTAGGTCTTCTGGGGGTCGATCACCATGTCGGGCGCCGCGTCGAAGTGTTGGCGCTGCGGGCTCGAGCCGTCGGGGTTGGGGATGTCCATGGTGCCTCCTCGCGCTAGCCGATCTTCAAGAGGTCGACGATGAAAACCAGCGTGTCGTTCTTCGCGATGCCCGGTCCCGCGGCGACGTTGCCGTAGCCGAGCGCGGGCGGGATGATGAGCTCGCGCCGACCGCCCACGCGCATGCCCGCGACACCGTCGACCCAGCCGGGGATGACGCTGCCGAGGGCCAGGGTGAACTGGAAGCCCGTCTTCGCGATCGACGGCGTGGTCCACGAGGCCTGGATCACCTTGCGGGTCGAGTAGGTCGCCAGCACGTACTGGACCGTCAGCTTGTCGCCGACCTTGGCCGCCGGCCCGGTGCCCGTGATGAGGTCGGACACCTGCATCGAGGTGGGCGGCGCGCCCGGGGGCACCACGAGGGTGGGCTCCTTGCCGAAGGTCCCGGCCGGCGAGGGGTCGGCCACCTTGGCGAAACTGGTGGGCACCGCGGTGGTCGTCGTGGTGGGACCCGACGTCGTGGTCGTCGTCGGCGACGTGGTCGTCGTGGTGGTCGGCGACTTGCCCGACCCGCCGAAGAGGACGAAGCCAGTGCCGATGACGAGCGCGGCGACGATCACCCCGATCACGCCGCGCCGCACGCTGCGCCGGCGGCGCTCGGCGCGCTGCTGGCGCTCGAGCTTCTCGCGTCGGGCCGCCTTCTGCCGCTCTCTCTTCGACGTAGCCATGGGTGCGACTCTAGTAGGGCCCCTCGTGTCGCTTTTGAGCCCCGGTATCCTTCCCCCATGGCGCTCATCGTCCAGAAGTACGGCGGCACGTCGGTGGGCGACGCCGAGCGCATCCGGGCGGTGGCCCGCCACGTGGCCGAGACGCGCGCCCAGGGCAACGAGGTCGCCGTGGTGGTCTCGGCGATGGGCCAGTTCACCGACGAGCTGATCGCGCTGGCCGACGAGGTGACCCCGACCCGGCCGGCCCGGGAGATGGACATGCTCCTCACGGCGGGCGAGCGGATCTCGATGGCCCTGGTCTCGATGGCCCTCGGGGCCCTCGACGTCGGGTCGGCCTCCTTCACCGGGAGCCAGGCCGGGATCATCACCGACACCACGCACATGTCCGCGAAGATCCTCGAGATGCGGCCCGACCGGATCCGCGAGGCGCTGGCCCTCGGGCTCGTGCCCGTGGTGGCCGGCTTCCAGGGCGTCTCCACCGAGCGCGACATCACGACGCTCGGGCGCGGCGGCTCCGACGTGACCGCCGTCGCCCTGGCCCACGCGCTCGGCGCGGACGTCTGCGAGATCTACACCGACGTGACCGGCGTCTTCAGCGCCGACCCCCGCGTGGTGCCCCGGGCTCGCCGACTGGAGAGGGTCTCGTTCGACGAGATGCTCGAGATGGCCGCCACCGGCGGACGCGTGCTGATGCTGCGCTCGGTGGAGTTCGCGCGCCGCCACGGCGTGCCGCTGCACGTGCGCTCGAGCTTCACCTGGGAGCAGGGAACCTGGATCGTGGAGGAGGAGCCATCCATGGAAGAGGCCATCGTGTCGGCGATCACCGACGACAGCTCGGAGGCGAAGATCACCGTCGGGGGGGTCCCGGACCGGCCGGGCGTCGCGGCGGCGCTCTTTCGCGCCCTGGCCGAGGCCGGCATCAACGTCGACATGATCGTCCAGAACGTCAGCGCGCACAACGTGACCGACATCTCCTTCACCGTCGCCAAGACCGACCTCGAGCCGGCGATGGCCGCCTGCGTCAAGGTCGCCGAGGAGATCGGGGCCACCGAGGTGACGAGCGACGACGGGATCGGCCGGGTCTCGCTCGTGGGCGCCGGGATGAAGTCGAGCCCCGGGGTGACCGCCCTGATGTTCGAGACCCTGTCGGCCAAGGGGATCAACATCGAGATGATCTCGACGAGCTCGATCCGCATCTCGTGCGTCGTGCGCGCGGAGAGGGTCGCCGACGCCGTGCGCAGCCTCCACAGCGCCTTCGGCCTGGACGCCTCGTGAGCCGACGCGTGAGCGTCGCGGTGGTGGGGGCCACCGGTCAGGTCGGCGCGGTGATGCGTGAGATCCTGGCTGAGCGGGCGTTCCCGGCGGACGAGATCCGCTTCTTCGCCTCGGCCCGCTCGGCCGGCACGACCCTGCCCTTCGGGGGACGCGACGTCGTGGTCGAGGACGCCGAGGGCGCGGACTTCGCCGGCATCGACGTCGCCCTGTGCTCGTCCGGGGCGACGTCGGCGCGCGTCCTCGCCCCCCGGCTCGCCGCCGCGGGCGCCCTCGTCATCGACAACTCCTCGGCCTGGCGGATGGACCCCGAGGTCCCGCTCATCGTGCCCGAGGTCAACGCCCACGCCCTGGGCCAGGTCGCCAAGGGCATCGTCGCCAACCCGAACTGCACGACGATGGCCGCCATGCCCGTCCTCAAGCCGCTCGATCGCGCGGCGGGGCTGCGCACCATGGTCGCGGCGACCTACCAGGCGGCGAGCGGCGCGGGTCGCGACGGCGTGGAGGAGCTCGCCTCGCAGATCGGTGACGGCGCCTCGGCCCGCCGGCTCACCTTCGACGGTTCGGCGATGCCCTACACGACCGGCGTGAAGTTCCCGGTCACCCTGGCCCACAACGTCATCCCGCTCGCCGGCTCCATCGTCGACGACGGCCTCTTCGAGACGAACGAGGAGAAGAAGCTGCGCGACGAGAGCCGCAAGATCCTGGAGCTGCCGGACCTCGTGGTCAGCGGCACCTGCGTGCGGGTCCCGGTCTTCACGGGACACTCGCTGGCCCTGACCCTCGGCTTCGCCCGCCCCCTCTCACCCGAGGAGGCGACCGAGATCCTCTCGCGCTCCGAGGGGGTGGTCGTCCACGACCTGCCCACCCCGCGCCTCGCCGCGGGCAAGGACCCGAGCTACGTCGGGCGCATCCGCGCGAGCGACGCCTTCGCGAACGGGCTGGCGCTCTTCGTCACGGGTGACAACCTGCGCAAGGGCGCGGCGCTCAACGCCGTCCAGATCGCCGAGGCCTGGCTGGCGCGGGGCTAGTCCGCGCCGTCGCGGCCGACCTGGCGTCGGGCCAGGTTGACGCAGTGGTCGCCGAAGCGCTCGTAGAAGCGGGCCATCAGCGCCACCTCGACGGCCACCGGCACGCTCATCGACCCCGAGGTGAGCTCCGCGGTGAGCGAGACGTGCAGGTCGTCCAACTCGTCGTCGATGTCCTCGATCACCCCCACCGCCTCGGGCTTGCCGTCGACGATGACGTCGGTCGCCTCGCGCCAGATCGTCGTGGCGACCTCGCCCATCCGCTCGATGAGGCCACGGCTGCGCGGGCTCATCTCGTTGCCCAGCCCGCGCGCCGCGCGCCGCGCGATGTGCTCGGCCAGGTCGCCGTTGCGCTCGATCTCGGGCAGGATGCGCAGCAGCACCAGGAGGTCCTGGCGGTCGTCGCTCGAGAGGTCGGGCGACCCCACGAGGCGGGCCTCGGCCGTCGCGACCAGACCGTCCACGAGGTCGTCGATGGCGACGTCCGCCTCGACGACGCGCTTGGCGAGCTCGCGGTCGTTGGCCAAGAGGGCGTGGGTCGCCCCGGCCATGGCCTCGCCCACGAGGGCGAAGGCCCGCACCACGTCGGGGCGCAGGTCGTCGCTCACGGGCACCGCCCGGGGGGCGGGCGTCGACGCGGGTTGGGCGAACCGGAACAGCTTGGCCACCCCGCCAGGCTACCGGGGGTGACAGCGACTTCCTAGGGTGGGGAGGTGGGAGGCACCATGGTCGCAGTCGTGTCCGCCGTCGCCGGCCTCGTCGTGGGCGCGGCTCTCGTGCTCGCGTGGTCCGAGCGCCGTGGCCGCGCCCTGCGCGAAGAGGCGGGGCGGGCCCGCACCGAGCTCGCGGTGCGCGAGTCCGAGCTGCGCGCCGCCCGCGACGAGGCCGAGCGCCTGCGCTCCGAGCACGCCAGCGCCCTCGAGAACCTCCGGGACGTCTTCCAGTCCGAGTCGGCGAAGATCCACCTCGATGCCGTCGACAAGCTCGCCCGCCGCGAGGAGCAGGTCTTCGCCCAGCGCGAGCAGGCGCTCGACCGGGCCCTTAAGCCCCTGGGCGACCTGCTCCTCGAGTACCAGCGCAACCTGGGCGCCTTCGACCGCCAGCACACCGAGGCGCTGGGCGAGGTGAGGACCCGGGCCGAGGCCCTCCTCGAGGCCCAGCACGCCACCCAGGAGGAGACGCGCCGATTGAACCAGCTCCTCGGGCGCAGCGACCACCGGGGGCGCTGGGGCGAGATCCAACTCCAGAACGTGCTCGAGAAGTCGGGGCTGCGCGCCGGCATCGACTACGAGCTCCAGGTGAGCGCCTCGAGCGAGGGCGGTCGCCAACGGCCGGACTGCGTGGTGAACCTCCCCGGTGGGGTGAAGGTGGCCGTCGACGCGAAGTTCCCCTTCGACGCCTTCGAGTCCTCGCTCGCCACCGAGAACGTCGCCGAGCGCGAGCGCCTCGAGGCCAAGCACGCGAAGGACCTCAAGAGCCACGTGCGCGCGCTGCGCGACAAGGCCTACTGGGAGTCGGTGGCCCCCTCGCCCGAGTTCGTCGTCTGCTTCGTCCCGAGCGACGCGGCGGTGACCGCCGCCTACCGCGCCGACGGGGCGATCGACGGCTACGCCTGGGGCGAGCGGGTCCTGATCGCCGGGCCCACCAGCCTGCTCTCGCTCTTGTGGTCGGTGGCGCTCGTCGTGCGTCAGCAGCGTCTCTACGACAACGCCGAGCAGATCTTCGTCCAGGCCGGGGAGATCATCAAGCGGATCCGCAACGTGGCCGAGCCCGTGGCGAGGATGGGGCGCTCGCTCGACCAGGTCGTCGACAGCTTCAACAAGATGGTCGGCTCCTTCGAGTCCCGGTTGATCCCCGGGGCGCGCGAGCTCGAGCGACTGGGCGCGCGCGGCGCGAAGGACCTGCCCGAGCTCTCGCCCGTCGAGCGCGTCGCGGCCCGGCCCAACCCGCAGCGCTGGGGCGCGCCGGACGAGCCCCTCCTCCTCGAGGGCCCCGTGGTCGACGCCACGCTCGACGGGGCCCCCGCCGAAGGGATGCCCGAGGGCGACGAGTAAGTTCGTGGGCCGTGGCCCGCTCGAGAGCTCAGCGCCGGCGCGTCTCGCTGGGGGTGCTCGCGGTCCTCGTCGTCACCTTCCTCGTGCTCGTCTTCGCGCGCGACGTCTCGCACGCCGCGCACAACGCGACGACGGCCCGCCGAAGCGAGGACCTGAGTTTCGCGTCGCTCGCCAACACCCTGCTCACCTCGGAGAACCAGGTGGACGCGCGCCTGGCCTACCTCCTGGCCCACGGGGGCGGGCTCACCCGGCCGGTCCTCGGGGCCCGGCTGGGCCAGCTCGGCCAGGTGGTCACCGCCTGGCCCGGCGAGGGGCGGCGCCTGCGGTTGCCCCACCTCGCTCACGACGTGAACGTCGAGCTCGACGACCTCACCCAGACGCGCGCCGCGGCCACGCTGGACCTCATCGGCACGGTGGAGCGGGCCCTGCGGCTTCCGCTCACCCCGGGCACGGGCGTGGCCGTCGCGGGAAACCCGGCCGACGCCCTGCGCGCCACGTCCCTCCTCTGGAACCAGGACCGCTTCGCCCTCGTGCGCGAGCCGGGTCACGCCCACCTGCTCGCGACCTCGGCGCAGACCCCCGGGGCGGTCAAGGCCGGGGAGCTCGCCGCCCTCGAGCGCTCGCGGCGCCTCGCCCTGGTGCGCGCCATCGGCATCGCCGCGGTGCGGGTCGTGCCCGCCCCCCTGCCGGCCCCCGCGGGCACCGTGGTCGTTCCCCCGGTGTCGCGCGTCACGTTCGACGTCTCGGTGGCCAACCTGGCCGACGTCGTCCAACCCGTCACCCTCACGCTCTCGGTCACCCCGCTCAACGCGCTCGGGTCGCCCTCCACCCAGCGGGTGCGCGCGACCCTCGCGCCCCTCGGCGGGTGGGCCTTCTCCCTCACGCCGTTCGCGACGGCGCCCAGCGAGCGGGCCCGCGTCGTGGTGCGCGTCTCGGGCGCGCCGGCGGGGTCGAGCCTGCCGATCGTGGAGACCTACACGCTGGTCCTGTCGCCCTCGGGAGTCGGCTGAGCCGATCGGGTTACTCGCGAGTTGGCGTAGAGTTGGCTGCGCCCCCTTAGACGAATCGAGGAACAGTGGCTGAGTCCATCACGGTGACCGACAACCGTACGGGCGAGACCCGCGAGATCCCGATCGAGCACGGCGGCATCGCCGCCAGCGAGTTCGCCAAGGTCGTCCCGGGTGTGTGGTTCTACGACCCCGGCTTCATGTCCACGGCGATGGCCGAGTCGTCGATCACCTACATCGACGGCGACGCCGGGATCCTGCGCTACCGGGGCTACCCGATCGAGCAGCTGGCCGAGCGCTCGACCTTCCTCGAGGTCGCCTACCTCCTGCTCTACGGCGAGCTGCCCACCGCCGAGCAGTTCGAGGGGTGGAAGAAGGACGTCACCTACCACACCTACATCCACGAGAACGTGCGCAAGCGCTTCCTCGAGGGCTTTAACTACGACGCCCACCCGATGGGGATGCTCGTATCGGCGGTCGCGGCGCTCTCCACGTACTACAAGGAGGCGAAGAACCTCGCGGACCCCGAGGTCCTGAACAAGCAGATCGTCCGGCTGATTGCCAAGATGCCGACGCTCGCCGCCGCGGCCCACCGCTTCTCGGTGGGCATGCCCTTCGTCTACCCCGACAACTCGCTCGGCTACGCCCAGAACTTCCTGTCGATGATGTGGAAGGTGGCCGAGCCCCGCTACGAGCCGGACCCGGTCCTCGCCCGGGCGCTCGACCTCCTGTTCATCCTGCACGCCGACCACGAGCAGAACTGCGGCACGACGGCGATGCGCGTCGTGGCCTCCTCGCACGCCGACCCGTACTCGGCCACGGCCGCGGCCACGGCCGCGCTCTACGGGCCGCGCCACGGCGGGGCCAACGAGGCCGTGCTCAAGATGCTCTCGCGCATCGGCCACGTCGACAACGTGTCGAGCTACATCGAGGCCGTGAAGCGCCACGAGGTGATGCTCGAGGGCTTCGGCCACCGGGTGTACAAGAACTTCGACCCGCGGGCGAAGATCATCAAGCAGACGGCCGACGCCGTCTTCGAGGTCACCGGCAAGAACCCGCTGCTCGACATCGCGCTCAAGCTCGAGGAGGTGGCGCTCGCCGACGACTACTTCGTCTCGCGCAAGCTCTACCCCAACGTCGACTTCTACTCGGGGCTGATCTACCAGGCCATGGGCTTCCCGAGCGAGATGTTCACGGTGCTCTTCGCCATCCCGCGCACCGCCGGGTGGCTCTCGCACTACAAGGAGCTGCTGACCCAGGACTCGAAGATCGCCCGGCCGCGCCAGCTCTACGTCGGGCCCGAGATGCGCGACTACGTGGCGATGGACGCGCGGGGCTAGTCCCGCGGCGCGATCACGCGCGTCAGGCCCTCTTGGACCATCGAGACCTGGAGTTCGCCCTCCCGGGTGAACAGGAAGCCCCGGGCGAGGCCGCGCCCGCCGTAGGCGATCGGTGACTCGGTGTCGAAGAGGAGCCAGTCGTCGGCGCGCGCCTGGTGGTGGAACCACATGCAGTGGTCGAGGCTCGCGCCCATGAACGTGCCGTCGCTCCAGTCGATCCGGTGGGGCTTGACGATCGCGTCGAAGAGGTTCATGTCCGAGGCGTAGGCGATGACGCACGCGTGCAGCAGCGGGTCCTCGGGCAGGTCGCCGTCGGCCCGGATCCACAGCCGCTGGCGCGGGTCGGTGGTGCGCTCGGGGTCGCCCGGGATCGGTCCGATGAAGCGCTGGTCGATGGGGTGGTGGCGCATCAGCCACTCGTCGAGGTCGCCCCGGCCGCTCGCGATCCGCTCGGCCAGGCGCGGGATCGACTCGGGCGAGGGGACCTCGGGCATCGCCATCTGGTGGGCCAGGCTCACCTCATCGGTGTGGAAGCTCGCCTCCATGTTGTAGATGGCCTTGCCGTGCTGGACGGCCACCACGCGTCGCGTGGTGAAGCTGCGCCCGTCGCGGATCCGGTCGATCTCGTAGAGGATCGGGGTCGTGGGGTCGCCCGGGCGCAGGAAGTACGAGTGCAGCGAGTGGACCCGTCCCCGATCCACCGTGCGGCCCGCCGCCATGAGGGCCTGGGCGGCGACCTGGCCGCCGAAGGTGCGCTCACGCTCCTCGGGCGGGTTCTGGCCCCGGTAGACGTCGACCTCGATCCTCTCGAGGTCGAGGATCCGTACGAGGTCGTCGAGGGCGAGGGACACGAAATCCATTGTGGCACCCCGACTCCCGGTCCCCGGGGGGCCAGGCAGTAGGCTTTCGGGAGTGAGTGACCTCCTGCGCGCACTGGTCGCGTGGTCCCAGACCCGCCGCGGGAAGAAGATGGTCCGCTACGTGCTGGGCTCGGTCATCACCACGGCGGTCTCGTTCACCTCGATCGCGGTCCTCTTCGGCTTCCGGATCATCCCGGGGGTGATGTGGTCGACCCTGACGGGCAACCTGATCGCGACGATCCCGGCGTACTGGCTGAACCGCAACTGGACCTGGGGCAAGCGGGGACGGAGCCACTTCTTCAAAGAGATGGTCCCGTTCTGGACGATGTCGTTCGCGTCGATCGCGTTCTCCCAGGTCGGCGCGTTCTGGGCCCGCTACGAGGTCCACCACCACGCCTGGAGCCGGCTGGCCGACACCGGTCTCGTGACCGGCACCAACCTCTTGTGCTTCGGGATCTTCTTCGTCTTGAAGATCCTCGTCTTCAACCGGATCTTCCACGTCCCCGAGGCGACGCCGGTCGACGAGCCGGTCGCCGTGGGGGACCCCTCCCTCTAGAGGTGGACCTCTCACCCGCGGGCCTGTGGCGATGGGGCCACACCCATCGGGGGCGCACCTTCCTGCGCTACACCGCCACCTCGGCGATCACCACGGTGATCTCGCTCGGCGCCGTCTCGACCCTCTACGGGTTCCGCATCATCCCCGGGGTCTTGTGGGCGACCCTGACGGGCAACCTCATCGGCATGATCCCCGCCTACAACCTGAACCGGCGCTGGGCGTGGGGCCGGCGCGGGCGGAGCGCGCTGCGCGCCGAGGTGCTGCCCTTCTTCTTGATGTCGGCGATGGGGATCGCCTTCAGCCAGGTGGGTGCGCTCTGGGCCCGCCACGAGGTGCGCACCCACGCCTGGGCCCACCTGGTCGACACCGCCCTCGTGACCGGCACCAACCTGCTGTGCTTCGGCGTCTTTTGGGTGCTGAAGCTCCTCGTCTTCAACCGGATCTTCCACGTGCGCGAACTGGCGGAGTACGACGCCACCCTCACCGACGAGGAGCTCGCCCGGGGCCGCTAGTCGCGGAAGTTGGTGAACTGCAGCGGCACGTCGAGGTCGGCCTCCTTGAGCGCCTGGATCACTCGCTGGAGGTCGTCGCGCTGCTTGCCGGTGACCCGGACCTGGTCGCCCTGGATCGAGGAGCTGACCCCCTTGAGCCCGAGGTCCTTCACCAGCTTGTTGATCCGCTTGCCCACGTCCTGGCCGATCCCGGCGCGCAGCGACACCCTCTGGCGGGCGCTCTGGTGGCTGGCCACCTCGAGCGTGCCGGGGTCGAGGGTCTTCAAGGACACCTGGCGCTTGACCATCTTCTCCTGGAGGAGCTGGTAGAGGGCGTGGAGGCGGTCCTCGGTCGAGGCCGACAGGGTCAGCTCCTTCTCGGAGTAGTCGACCCGGGCGTCGGTCCCCTTGAAGTCGAACCGGGTGGAGGCCTCGCGGTTGGTCTGGTCGACCGCGTTGCGCACCTCTTGGAGGTCGACCTCGCTCACGACGTCGAAAGTGGGCATGGGTGCATGGTAGGCCGCGGGCCGAGCGGGCCCGCTGCCCGGTGCGGGTAGGATTCTGCGCGGGTCGGTGCCCGAGTGGCCAATGGGATCTGGCTGTAAACCAGACGGCTTTGCCTACGGGGGTTCGAATCCCTCCCGGCCCACCACAGTGCCCGGCCGGCCCGGGCCGGGCCGTCCCGGTCGCACTACCGTGTCGGGCGGCGAGAGGAGTGGCGTGAGGCGGATCGGGGCGTGGGCGCAGGCGGTGCGTCACACCTACGAGCGCGTCGCCTCGGGCTTCGAGTCGGGCGTCCAGCTCCTCGAGCGGCGCTACACCCCCTTGGGGCGCTTCAGCCCGGGGCCCTTCGAGGGCTGGGGCTTCCTCTGGCAGCCGGCCGTCCAGGGCTTCGTCGCGATGTGCCTCATCCT
>NCBE01000152.1 GCA_002255565.1 Actinobacteria bacterium 21-73-9 | reverse complement strand
GCGTCGGTGACGAGGCTTCTGAACCAGTCGTCGATGGCGGCTTCGATGTGGCCGGTGATGTCGAACAGGCCCGGCGAGGGCTGGGTGCCGCCGCTCACGGTCCCGCCGCTCCCCGCCGCCGGCGTGCTCGGCGTGGTGGTGCTGCCCGGGCCGACCTGGATCGGCGGCGGGCCCTCACCGGCGGTCCCTGAGCCACCTGCCCCCGACCCTGACGTCTGCGAGCTGGTGGTCGTTGCCCCGGTGGTAGTAGCGGCGGTCGCCGTGGGCGAAGCCGTGCGAGCGGCGGTGAGGACGACCGCGGTCCCTGCCGTCCCAGCCCTGTCGCGAACGGAGGGTGCCGTGTGGTGGCCGGCGGTCGCGAGGGCCAGGACGGCGAACACGACGCCGGCGGCGAGGCGGATCGGGTGCCGGGGTCGCCAGGCGGGGAGGAGTCGCATCAGCCGCCGCCGACGAGGGAGGCGAGGATGGACACGATGAGCGGGGCGAGGACGGCGAGCGCGTAGCCGACGGCCGCGGACTTGAGGGCCGTCTTCGCCTTCTCGACCTGTCCGGGGTCCCCGCCGGCGGTCAGGTAGCGCAGCCCGCCGATGGTCAGGAACAGCGTGGCGACCCCGGCCAGGATCCCGACGATCCAGGTGGTGAGGTTCGAGATCAGCCCGCTGAGGGTCTGGGTCCCGCCGCCGGCCGCGTAGGCGGGCGAGGCGAGCACCACGGTGAGGGCACCGGCGAGCAGGCCGGCCACGACCAGACGTCTCGCCATCTGCCGCCCGGGTCGTCGGCCGCCCGAGTGGACGGCGGCAGGGGTGGTCCCGTCGGCACCTCGAGCGGTCGGTCTCCCCGTGGCCTGTCTTGTGGCGGCCTGTCTTGCGGCGGGCGCTGCGTCGGTGGGTTGTGTGCGGGTGGGTTGTGTGCGGGCGAGATGTGTCGTGGTGGCCTCCTTGGTCGGCTCCCCGGGCGCTGGGGACCGGGGGTGGGGTTAGGGGTCGCCCCGGTGGGCCGGTTCGGACCGGGGTGGGCACTCTCACCTCCTCGGTGGTGGGTTCGAGCGACGCTTGCCCGGTCGCCGGTCCGCTGGCCGGCCGTGCCGGGGGCGACCCCTACTAGAAGAACAAGGGGTCTCGGCCGCTTTTCCAACAAAATCGAACGGCTCGTACCAGTCCGAGTTCAGGTAGTCGCGCAGCTTGACCTCGGCGCGGCTTCGACGCATCCGGCACGTCTCGTAGTCGAGGCCGAGGTCCTCGGCGATGGCGGCGAGGTTGGCGCCCTCGAGGCGGGTGGTGGCGATCAGCTCGGCATCGGTGGCGCTGACCACGTCCGCAGCGACGGCCCGGGCGAGGACGATGTCGGGATGCCCCCACGGCCGGGGTGGTGCGGCTGAGACCGGCTCGGCGCCCGGCCCGGCTCGCTCGGCCAGCTCGGCCCGGAGCAGCCGGGCGGCGCCGGTGCGGGCCAGCCAGCACAGCCAGGACGCCAGGCGGGCCCGGCCCGGGGTGGCCCTGGCCACGGCGGCCAAGAACGCGGCGAGAGCTTCGGCCTCGATCTCGTCGGCCTTGTCCGGACAGGCTTGGGTCAGCGCCCAGACCGCCCGGCGCAGCCCGGGCAGGAGCACCCCGGCCAGGCCGACGCTCCAGCGGCCGCCTTCGGCCTGGGCTCGGGCGACGAGCTCGCCGACGATGGCGTCGCGGATGGCGAACGGCGTCGAGGGGTGCAGCAGGCGGGCTTTCAGCTCGCCGAGGGGGACCGGCCGGTCGGGCAGACCAGGGAGGCCGGTGCCGTCCAGGGCGAGGGGGCGCGGGCCGGTCGTGAGGAGATCGAACGTCTTCTCCAAGGTGTCGAACGGCGAGTCGGTGAGGATGCGGCGAGGGCACATGGGCGGCTCCTTGGTTGAGGTGGGCCGTCATCGCGCCACGCAGGTGGACCCGGATCAGTCCCGGATCGCTCCCACTTCGCCTGTCCCCACCGACCTCCCGGACGCGGGACCGATGCGGGACCTCTCCGCGGAGTCGGGAGCGTCGGTGCAGGTCGGCGCGGTGGGACTTGCTCGTCCCGAGGGGTGGGACCTGCCGGGGGACTCCGAGGCTGGGACGCCGCCAGATTTTTCTGTCCCGCCGCTTGCGTCGCCCTGGTCCCGCGGGTGGGACCTCGACTCCCGCGCTTTGTCTGCACCCGAGGTCCCACCTCTGGGACTAGTCCCACCCGGTCGGGATGCCTTCTCCCGGCGGGTCGGGACTACCGGGGTTCGGCGATGCGGTAGCGGCGGGGCTTGTCACCCACGAGGACCACCTCGCCATGCGCCG
Organism: Actinobacteria bacterium 21-73-9; assembly: GCA_002255565.1. Classification (GTDB taxonomy): domain Bacteria; phylum Actinomycetota; class Acidimicrobiia; order Acidimicrobiales; family RAAP-2; genus RAAP-2. Next base: position 693 of record NCBE01000152.1, on the reverse strand, counting down.
CCATGGTTGCGAGCGAGTTCGAGATGGCACCCTGGGAGCGGTCCAAGGCCTTGCCGAGCGCGGCCGGCCCGAAGGCCTCGCCCGGGTGGGCGGCGAGGTAGTCCCGCACGAGAGAGCCCAGCTCGCCCCGCCCCAGCCGGCCAGCTGCCGCGGGAGGCTCGGGGGTTTCCTCGCCGTCGCCGGGCTCCTCGCCGGGCTCTCCGCCGAGCGCTCCGCCGGTCAGGTCGGTGGCGGCAACCTCGGGCGTGGCCGCGGCCGCCCAGCGGTCCGGGGCTCGCCTTCCGGCTTTCCGGCCGCCCGAGGTACGGCGTACCGAGCCGGCCGCCTCCAGCGCGGCGAGGCGTTTTCCGGCGGTGGACTGGCCGATGCCGAGGGTCTCGGACAGCTCCGCCGAGGTGACCTCGGGGCGGGCGGCGAGAGCTTCGAGGATCTCGTCGTCGGTGATCTGCAGCGGGCGTGCCATGGTGGCTCCTTCGGGGTTGAGTGGGCTCTTCCTCGAAGGACCTACCTCCATCTCCGAGCCCACCTCAAGGCCAAAGCGAGGGTTCTCGAACCCCGTCGACGGCCGAAAGAACCGGGGTCCGCGAGAGGGATTTTGTTGGATACAGGGGCCGTACCCCTTGTTCTTTAGGTGACGCTTGTCCGGTCGTGGGCCGCCCATGACCACGCCCACCACCCCCCGCTGTCCCTCCC
>NCBE01000059.1 GCA_002255565.1 Actinobacteria bacterium 21-73-9 | reverse complement strand
AGAAACAATTTTCGAGCGACGCCGAAAGTTCCTGTGCGATTCGGCCTCAAATTTTGGGCTCTGTAAGTAGAGGGCACATTTACGCCCCAACCCAAAGGAGCACGGAGTGAACGTACCTAGCCAGGGATTGAAGGACAACGGATTGGCCATTAGTGACGCTGGACACGGTCCCGGACCCGAGAAGAGAGATGCAGATCGGGTTCCGAGGGTGCTGATGAGTGTCGGAGAAGCCGCTCGGGTCCTCGCGATATCTCGCTCCTACGCCTACGAGCTCGTCGCCTCGGGATTCTTGTCCTCTGTGCGCCTGGGGCGTCGTGTCCTCGTCCCGCTCTCCGCCGTCGACGACCTCCTGGCGCGGAGCCAGGACGACTTCTGAGGGGATTCCTCACGGCCCGTCGAGGATCCGCCCGAGAGCGGCTGCGACGTGGGCATCTGGGGTCTCGACGGCGTGGGCGTAGGTCCGCAGCGTCATCGAAGGATTGGCGTGGCCGAGCCGATTCGCGACGGTCCGCAGGTCGTGGCCACCTGCGATCGATACCGTCGCCGACCAGTGGCGCAGGTCGTGCAGACGCCATCGAGCGTTGAGTCCCGCGGCCTGGCGCGCCCGACGCCACCAGGTCGATACCCTCTCGGGATTCACCGGAGAGGGCCCGACGGCCAGGATCCAGGGCCCGTACTCCGCGTATCGGGCCCGAGTCTCATCCAGTGCTTCGAGCGTCGCGGGGTCGAGAGCGATGACTCGCCGATTGGCCGTCTTGGTGGGATCGTCGCGCAGTATCGGCGTGCGCGAGCCGTCCCCGGGGCGGATAACCACGATCGAAGAGTCGATGAGGAGGCGGCTCCCCTTGAGGTCCTCCCAGCGAAGTGCGGCGAGCTCCGACCGGCGGGCCCCGGTGACCGCCGCCAGGCGAAGGGCGAGCGCCGCCTGCGGCTCGATGGCCTCGTCCACGACGAGCCCGGTGGCGCTCGCGATGACCGCCCGCACGTCGCTGTCGCTCAGTGACCCGCGTGGCTGAGTCTTGCGCTTGCCCAGCCGGGCCACCGCGACGACGTTCGTGGGAACCCACCCCCATCGCACGGCGAGCGCCACGGCGGCGCGTAGGACCACGTGGCGATTCTTGATGGCGCCCTCCCCCAGGCCCTGGCGGGCGAGGCGCGCGTGCCACCGATCGACCTCGACCGCGCTGAGCCGTAAAAGCGAGATCGACGCGATTCGATCGTCCTTGACTCGACGGATCCGGCTGATTTGGTCGCGCTCCGTCTGAGGGGCCCACGACCCCCTCATCGTCTCCGCCCAGAGGTCGAGCATCTCAGCGACGCTGACCCGCGCGACCGCCATCGTTGGGCGCCGTAAGGTCAGCTCTGCGGCCAGGCGCTGGGCGTCCTTCTTCGTCCCCCGGACCGTTCGGCTGACCTGGACCGGCCGGCCGCTCAAGTCCCGGCCGGCGAAGGCGCGCACCTCCCAGACCCCCGGACGGCGTTCGCGTATCGAGCCCACGGACCCAACGGTCGCCCCGTAGGGATTAGTAGGGATGTTGTAGGGATGACGCCGATTTTCTCGCCCGTCCGAGGCGAGAAAATCGTCCCGGAAACGCTATCCCCTCGTAGATCTGGGTGATCTTCGCGTCGCGCATGAACCGCTCCACCGGGAAATCCTTGGTATAGCCGTAGCCCCCGAGGAGCTGCACGGCGTCGGTGGTCACGCTCATCGCGGTGTCGGCCGCGTAGGACTTCGCCGCCGCCCCGAGGTAGCTCAGGTTCCCGTCGGGGTCCCCGTCGTCGATCGTGGCGCAGGCGCGGTAGACGAGCGCGCGGGCCGCCTCGGTGTGAATGGCCATGTCGGCGAGCATGAAGCGCAGCCCCTGCAGCTCGCTGATCGGCGAGCCGAAGGCCGTGCGGCCCTTCATGTACTGCGCGGCGTAGTCGATCGCCCCCTGGGCGATGCCGACCGCCTGGGCGCCGATGGTCGGACGAGAGCGGTCGAGCGTGTGCATCGCGATTGTGAAGCCCTGGCCCTCGGCGCCGACGCGGTGGCTGGCCGGCACGCGCACGCCGTCGAAGACGACCTCCCCGGTGGGCGAGCCGCGCAGCCCGAGCTTGTCCTCGTGCTTGGGGAACTGCACCCCCCACCCCTTCTCGACGAGGAAGCAGGTGATCCCCCGGTGGCCGGCGTCGGGGTCGGTCTTGGCGAAGACCGTGTAGGTCTCCGAGACCCCGGCGTTGGTGATCCAGTACTTGGCGCCCGTGAGCACGTAGTCGTCCCCGTCGCGCACCGCCCGGGCGCGCATGGCCGCCACGTCACTACCCGCGTCGGCCTCCGAGAGGCAGTAGGAGGCCTGGATCTCGCCGGTCGCGATCCGCGGCAGGTAGGCGCGCTTTATCTCCTCGGAGGCGAAGTTCATCACCGGCAGCATGCCCAGCTTGGAGATGAGCATGGTCACCGACGTCGACGCGCAGCCGCGCGCGAGCTCCTCGGCCATGATTGCCTGGGTGACCATGTCCGCCCCGGCCCCGCCGTAGGCCTCGGGGACCCACAGGCCCGGCAGCTCCATCTCGCGGCACGCGTCGAAGCTCTCCTGGGGAAAGGCCTGGTCCCGGTCGTAGCGCGCGGCGTTGGGCGCGATCCGCTCGTCCACGAAGGACCGCATCACGTCGCGGAAGGACCGCTGCTCGTCACTCAGGGCGAAGCTCACGAGTCGCTCCCCTCACTCGGCACGAGCAGGTCGGCGCCGTCGACGGTGTCGACGAGGTCGCGCTGGGCCGCGTAGCTGTGGCTGAGGCCCCGGAACCGCCGCGCGAGCGCGCCGGGAACCGGTGAGCGCACCCCGAGCAGATCCATCGCCCGGACGACGTCGCCCCGGGTGGGACCGCGCCCGATGAGGCTCGCCCGCTTCGCCGCGACCAGGCCGACGGCGAGGGCGAGCCCCTCGCGGTCGTGGGCGTGCTCCACCTCGAGGTCGGCGACGGCCCGGGCCGCCAGGGTCAGGGCGAAGCCCTCGTTGGGCGCCGGGTTGCCGTAGCGACCCGGGGATCGCGGCACGTGACGGAGCAGTCCGGGGTTCTTCGCCCGCCCGATCTCGGGGGGCTGGGTCGGCACGGTGGGCCGGACCTCGCCGGCCTCGGGGACGGGGGCGAAAGAGGGTTGGGCCACGGGAACGAGGTTACCCCCGGCGCGGCCTAGACCCGATCGAGCCACTCCTCGTAGGCGGGCTCCTCGCCGCGCACGACGCGCCGGTAGAGCTCTTGGATCTGACGCGTGAGGACCCCGGGCGTGCCGTCGCCGACCACCCGGTCGTCGACCGAGCGGATCGGCACCACCTCGGCGGCCGTGCCGGTGAGGAAGGCCTCGTCGCAGAGGTAGAGGTCGTCGCGGCGCAGGGTCTCGTAGGCGACCTCGTGACCGAGGTCGCGCGCGAGGCGCGCCACGCTCGCCTGGGTTATCCCGCGCAGGGCCCCGGCCTCGCTCGGCGGGGGCGTCAGGAGCTGGCCGTCGCGCACGATGAAGAGGTTCTCCCCCGTGCACTCGCTGATGCGCCCGTCGGGACCGAGCATGATCGCCTCGTCGTAGCCGGCCTTGATGGCCTCGGCCTTGGCCAGCGAGGAGTTGACGTAGCCGCCGATGGTCTTGGAGGCCGTGGGCATCGAGTTGGGGTGGTGGCGCGCCCACGAGGAGATCTTCATCCGCACGCCCTGGGCCACGCCCTCGTCGCCGAGGTACGCCCCCCACGGCCAGGCGGCGATCGCGACGTTGACCGGCGCGGAGAGGGGGTTGACCCCCATCTCGCCGTAGCCGAGGTAGACGAGGGGCCGGATGTAGCACCCCTCGGTCAGCTCGTTCACCCGCACGACCTCCTTGGCGGCGTCGCACAGCTCGTCGAGCGTGTAGGGCACGTCGATCATCAGGATCTTGCAGCTGGCCAGCAGGCGCGTCATGTGATCACGCAGCCGGAAGACCGCCGGCCCCCGCGACGTCGGGTAGGCGCGGATGCCTTCGAAGGCGCCCGTGCCGTAGTGGAGGGTGTGGGTCAGCACGTGGGTCGTGGCGTCGCGCCAGTCGACGAGCTTGCCGTCCATCCAGATCTTCGAGGTCTCCGGTATCGCCATCACACCCTCTCTACGAGCCACGCCGTGACCCCGGCCGTCCCGAGGGACGAGGGGTCTCGGTCAAAGTCTGCCACCGCCGCGGCGACCCGCCGCGCGGCCGCCTCCTCGCCCAGGTGCTCGAGCATCAAGGCGGCCGAGGAGACCGCCGCCAGGGGGTTGGCCCGCCCGGTGCCGGCGATGTCGTGGGCCGCGCCGTGCACCGGCTCGAAGAGCGAGGGGCCGGTGCGCGCGGGGTTCAGGTTGGCGCTGGCCGCGAAGCCGATCCCGCCCGACACCGCCCCGGCGAGGTCCGAGAGGATGTCGCCGAAGAGGTTGTCGGTGACGATCACGCCGTAGCGAGCCGGGTCCTCCACGAGGTAGATGCAGGCCGCGTCCACGTGGTGGTAGTCGACGGCGACCCCCGGGTAGCCCGCGGCGACCTCGGTCACCACCCGCTGCCAGAGGTCGCCGGCGAACGTGAGGACGTTGGTCTTGTGCACCAGGGTCAGGCGGGGCGACTCGAGGCGCGCGGCGCGCTCGAAGGCGTAGCGTACGCAGCGCTCCACCCCGAAGCGGGTGTTGACCGAGCCCTGGGTCGCCACCTCGTGGGGCGTGCCCGCGCGCAGTCGTCCGCCCTCGCCGGCGTAGGGCCCCTCGGTGTTCTCGCGCACGATCGCGAAGCGACACCCCGCGGCGAGCGAGCCGGCGACCCCGACGAAGGGCCGGAAGTTCACGTAGAGGTCGAGGTCGAAGCGCAGGCGCAGCAAGAGGCCGCGCTCGAGGGTCCCCGGGGGCACGCGGGCGTCGCCGATCGCCGGACCGACCGCGCCCAGCAGGATCGCGTCGTAGCCGCGCAGCTGGGCGAGGGTGGCGTCGTCGAGCACCGTCCCGTCACGCAGGTACCGGGCGGCCCCCAGGTCGAAGTCGGTCGTCTCGAGCGCCACCCCGGTCGCCCGCACGACCTCGAGGGCGGCCGCCGTGGCCTCCGGCCCGATACCGTCGCCGCCGATGACCGCGACGCGATGGGGTCTCGGGCGGGGGTCGTCGGTCATCGGTCCATTCTGGTCGAGCCCGCTGACCGGGGCAAACCCGGTGGCGTCGCCGGGCCCGCCGGTAGAATGTCCTATCCACCAGTTGAGGTAGCCATGTCCGACTCCGTCCACCGCATAACCCGAGAGACCCTCGAGAAGCTAAAGGCCGAGCACGACCACCTCACGACCGTCGGGCGCACCGAGATCGCTCGGGTCATCGAGGCGGCCCGCGCCCTGGGCGACCTCTCGGAGAACGGCGACTATCACGCCGCCAAGGACGAGCAGGGCAAGATGGAGTCCCGCATCCGCCAGATCGACCAGGTGATCCGCAACCACGAGATCGTCGAGCGCGACGAGAACGCCGGAGTCGTCCAGCACGCCTCGATCGTGTCGGTCGTCTACGACGGCGACGCCGACGGCGACGCCCAGGAGTTCTTCATCGGCTCGATCGAGGAGCGCACCGAGGGCGTGGCGGTGGCCTCGCCCTCCTCCCCCCTCGGCGAGGCCCTGCTCGGCCGCGGCGTGGGCGACACCGTCGAGTACGAGGCCCCCTCGGGCACGCTGCGCGTGCGCATAGCCGGGATCCGCTAGGTGGCCGGGCGCACCCTCTACGACAAGCTCTTCGACGAGCACGTCGTCGCGACGCCCGTCGGCGAGCCGACCCTCCTCTACATCGACCTCCACCTGGTCCACGAGGTGACGAGCCCCCAGGCCTTCGACGGGCTGCGCCTTAACGGGCGGCGGGTGCGCCGGCCCGACCGGACCCTCGCCACGGCCGACCACAACGTCCCCACCGACCCCCCGTCGGTCCCGGTCGCCGACCCGGTCTCGCGCCGCCAGCTCGAGGTGCTCGAGGAGAACTGCGCCGAGTTCGGCGTCACCCTCTACCCTCGCGGCGACGCCAACCAGGGCATCGTCCACGTGATCGGACCCGAGCTCGGCGTCTCCCAGCCGGGGATGACGATCGTCTGTGGCGACTCGCACACCTCGACCCACGGCGCCCTCGGGGCGCTGGCCTTCGGCATCGGCACGAGCGAGGTCGAGCACGTGCTCGCGACCCAGACCCTCCCCCAGCAGCGCGCCCGCACCATGGCCGTCACCGTCGAGGGCCGGCTCGCCCCCGGAGTCAGCGCGAAGGACCTGGTGCTCGAGATCATCGGGCGCCTGGGCACCGGCGGCGGGGCGGGCCACGTCATCGAGTACCGCGGCGAGGCGATCCGCGCCCTCTCGATGGAGGGGCGCATGACCGTCTGCAACATGTCGATCGAGGCCGGAGCCCGCGCCGGGCTCATCGCGGTCGACGAGACGACGATCGAGTACCTGCGCGGGCGTCCCGGCGTGCCCGAGGGCGCGGCCTTCGACGAGGCGGCCGCCCGGTGGCGCACCTACGTCTCCGACGACGACGCCATCTTCGACGTCGAGGTCGTCATCGACGCGTCCGCCCTCTCGCCCCGGGTGACCTGGGGCACGAACCCCGCCCAGGTCGTCCCCCTCGACGGCGTGGTGCCCTCGCCGGAGGACGCCGGCTCGCCCGAGGAGCGCGACGCGATCGAGCGGGCCCTCGCCTACATGGGCCTCACCCCGGGCACCCCGCTGCGCGAGGTGGGCGTGGACGTCGTGTTCATCGGCTCGTGCACCAACTCGCGCCTCGAGGACCTGCGCGCGGCCGCGGCGGTCGCCCAGGGCCGCTCGGTCGCGGTGGGCGTGCGGGCACTCGTCGTGCCCGGGTCGCACCGCGTGAAGGCGGCGGCCGAGGCCGAGGGCCTCGACCGGGTCTTCGCGGCCGCCGGCTTCGAGTGGCGCGAGCCCGGGTGCTCGATGTGCCTGGGCATGAACCCCGACCAGTTGAAGCCCGGCCAGCGCTGCGCGTCGACCTCTAACCGCAACTTCGAGGGACGCCAGGGGCGGGGCGGGCGCACGCACCTGGTCTCGCCCGCCGTGGCCGCCGCCACGGCCATCGCCGGGCGCTTCGCCGCCCCCGCCGAGGTGGCCCCGTGAGGCCGGTGCGCGTCGTCGAGGGCCGGGCCGTCCCGCTCGGGCGCAACGACGTCGACACCGACCAGATCATCCCGAGCGAGTGGCTCAAGCGCGTCGAGCGCACCGGGTTCGGCCGCGGGCTCTTCAGCGAGTGGCGCGACGACCCCGACTTCGTGCTCAACCGGCCCGAGTTCGCGGGCGCCACCATCCTGCTCGGCGCCGAGCGCTTCGGCACCGGCTCCTCGCGCGAGCACGCCGTCTGGGCGCTGCTCGACTACGGCTTCGCCGCCGTCGTGGCCTCGAGCTTCGGGGACATCTTCGCCAACAACGCCGCCAAGCAGGGCCTCGTGATCGTGCGCCTCGAGCCCGGGGCGCTCGCCGAGCTGGTGGCCCTGGTCGTGGCCGAGCCGGCCCGCCACGTCGTGATCGACGTCGAGCGCCTCCTCGTCGAGGTCCCCGACGCCGGGTGGCACCACGCCTTCGACCTCGACCCGATGACCCGCGAGCGACTCCTCCAGGGCTGGGACGACATCGGGCTAAGCCTGCGCCACGAGGCCGAGATCACGGCCTACGAGTCCCGCCACGCCGGCGAGACGCCCGTCGCGCGCCTCGCGGCGCGCTAGCGACGGCGGTTGGCCGCCGAGACCACCGCCTCGAGCGAGGCGTCGAGGATCGACGAGCTCATGCCGACGCCCCACCAGGTCGAGCCGTCTACGCCCTCGGCCTCGACGTAGGCGACGGCCGAGGCGCCCGAGCCCGCCGTGAGGGCGTGCTCGTGGTAGTCGCGCACGCTAAAGCGCACCCCGACCTCGTCGGCCAGCCCGGCCATCAGCGCGTCGATGGGGCCGTTGCCCTCGCCCTTGACGGTCACGTGCTCGCCGTCGACGAGGAGCTGGGCGACGACGAGCGTGCGGCGCGCGTCGGTCGAGACCTCGCTCGAGAGCAGGCGCAGCGGGGCGCTCTCGGCGAGGTAGGTAGAGCTGAACGCGTCCCAGATCTCGGCCGGGGTGGCCTCGGTGCCCGAGGACTCGGTGAGCTCCTGGACGCGCTGGGCGAACTCGACCTGCAGGGCCCGGGGCAGGTCGAGGCCGTGCTCGGCGTTGAGGACGAAGGCGACCCCGCCCTTGCCCGACTGGGAGTTGACCCGGATGATGGCCTCGTAGGTGCGCCCCAGGTGCTTCGGGTCGACCGGGAGGTAGGGCACCTCCCAGACGTCGTAGCCGTCGCCGATCGCGGTCATGCCCTTCTTGATGGCGTCCTGGTGGGAGCCGGAGAAGGCCGTGTAGACGAGCTCGCCGACGTAGGGGTGGCGCACGTGGACCGGGAGGCGGTTGGCGTACTCGGCGACGTGGCGGGCCTTGTCGATGTCGCGCACGTCGAGTTCGGGGTCGACGCCCTGGGCGAAGAGGTTGAGGGCCAGGTTCACGACGTCGACGTTGCCGGTGCGCTCGCCGTTGCCAAAGAGGGTCCCCTCGACCCGGTCGGCGCCGGCGAGCACGCCGAGCTCGGCGGCCGCGACGGCCGTCCCGCGGTCGTTGTGGGGATGCAGCGAGATCAGCACGCTCTCGCGGTCGCTCACGTTGCGCGAGAACCACTCGATGGCGTCGGCGTAGAGGTTCGGCGTGTACATCTCGACCGTGGCGGGCAGGTTCATGATCATGGGCCGCTCGGGCGTGGGCTCGAGCACGGCCTTCACGGCCTCGCAGACCTCGAGCGCGTAGTCGAGCTCGGTCCCGGTGAAGCTCTCGGGCGAGTACTCGTAGAAGAACTCCGTGGAGGGCGAGGTCGACTCGAGCGACCGGCACAGGGCGGCAGCGTCGGTCGCGATCCGGGTAATGCCGTCACGCTCCAGGCCGAAGACGACCCGGCGCTGGAGCGTCGAGGTCGAGTTGTAGAAGTGGACGATCGCCCGCCTCGCCCCCGCGAGGGACTCGTAGGTCCGACGGATCAGGTCCTCGCGGCACTGGGTCAGTACCTGGATCGTGACGTCATCGGGGACGAGGTCGTCCTCGATGATGTGGCGCACGAAGTCGAAGTCGGGCTGGGAGGCGGCCGGGAAGCCGACCTCAATCTCCTTGAAGCCCATGGCGACCAGCTGGTCGAACATGACCCACTTGCGCTCGGGGTCCATCGGGTCGATCAGGGCCTGGTTGCCGTCGCGCAGGTCGACCGAGCACCAGCGCGGCGCGCGGGTCAGGCGGCGGTCGGGCCACGTGCGCTCGGGCAGGTCGACCGGGACGAACGGGCGGTACTTCTGGTACGCCATGGGACTCGGTCGCTGGGAGCTCTCGCGCATCTCGTCTCCTTCCACCGGTGGCCGCATACGAAAAAACCCCCGCCGCGGCGGGGGCAGGGCGAGCCGGGCTCGCCCCTTACAGCAGGAGCTCGCAGCGTCCGGTCACAAGGTGAGTCTACCCCACCCCGGGGCCCTCGTCCACGGGCCGACGCCCGCGCGGGCCCACTAGGGTTGGCGCGTGAGCCTCGTGAAGACCCTCGTGAAGCTGGCCCTGTTCGCCGCCCTCGTGGCCGCGGTGGTCGGCGCGGTCGTGATGCTGCGTCGCAGCGACGGCTCCACCGACGTCGCCACCGACGAGTGGCCCGACGTCCCCGAGAACCCCGCGGCCTAGCCCGCCCCCACACCACAGGAGGAAGATGATGGAGTACCGTCGCCTGGGCCGTTCCGGCCTCAAGGTCAGCGTGCTGTCGTTCGGGTCGTGGGTGACCTTCGCCAACTCCGACCAGATCAAGTCGGTCGAGCAGGCGGTCGAGTGCATGGCCGTCGCGAAGGACGCCGGGGTCAACTTCTTCGACAACGCCGAGGCCTACGCCGCGGGCGAGTCCGAGACCGTCATGGGCGCGGCGATCCGCGAGCTCGGCTGGGCCCGCCACGAGTACGTCATCTCCACCAAGCTCTTCTGGGGCCTGCACGAGATCCCCAACATGCGCAACACGCTGAACCGCAAGTACCTGCTCCAGGCGATCGACGGGTCGCTCGAGCGCCTCGGGCTCGACTTCGTCGACCTGCTCTTCTGCCACCGGCCGGACAAGCACACCCCGATCGAAGAGACGGTCTGGGCGATGAGCGACATCATCGACCGGGGCCAGGCCCTCTACTGGGGCACCTCCGAGTGGTCGGCCGACGAGATCCGCGCCGCCTACGAGGTCGCCGAGCGCCACCACCTGCACAAGCCCCTCATGGAGCAGCCCGAGTACAACATCCTCCACCGCGACCGCGTGGAGAAGGAGTACGCCCGCCTCTACGAGGACATCGGTCTTGGCACCACGATCTGGTCGCCGCTGGCGAGCGGGGCGCTCACCGGCAAGTACCTCGACGGCGTCCCGGAGGGGTCGCGCGCGGCGCTCCCGGGCTACGAGTGGATCCGCCAGCACGTGACCAACGAGACCCGTCAGGCCCAGGTCCGTGAGCTCAAGAAGATCGCCGACGAGCTCGACGTGCCCCTCGCCCAGTTCGCGCTGGCCTGGTGCGTGAAGAACCCCCACGTCTCGACGGTGATCACCGGCGCGTCGCGCGTCGAGCAGGTCCGCCAGAACATGGCGTCGCTCGAGGTGGTGCCGCTGCTCACCGACGAGGTGATGGAGCGCGTCGACCTCGTGAGTTTGATGTCCTGACGACCCCGGTCGCCCGCGACCGAGTCAGCACCCGCCGTAGTTCGCGCCCTTGACCCACGCGGCGACGAGGACGTGGCGTACGTCGGACGCCACGAACCGTCCGGACGGTGCCGTCGCGAGGTACACACAGAAGCGCCCCTTCGGGTCCACCGCGCCCAGCCACGTCCCCAGGGTCGGACTGACCGCGGCGGCGACGGCGACGTCCTGACCCGGGGCGTAGACCACCGTGAAGGGGCCGAGCGAGGTCCTCGGGGGGGCCGCAGCGAGCACGAGGTGGCGGACCGCGCCGACCGGCTCGCCTCGCGCCAGGCGCAGGTCGTACTGGACGACCGCGCGACCGCGAACGAACCAGATCCCGTAGACCTCGCGGCCCCGTCCGAAGGGCCCCCCGTCAACGAGCGCTCCGGCGCAGGTGGTCGCACCGCACCGGTGGAGGACCCACCCCTCGGCCCGTAGCTGGGCCGAGGTGCGCCCGAGCAGGCTGTGGCCCGTGAGCGCCCCGGACGGGCCCGCCCACCCCACGGTGACGAGGAGTGCGAGGAGTGCCGGTGCCCCGGGACCCCGACGCCCGCGCCGCGCGGGGCGAGTGAGGGGGTGGGGGCGTCGGCTCACTAGCGCAGGGCGATGAGGTGAATGTCCTGGATGCCCGTCGTCGCGCGCAGCGACGCGATCACCTCCGAGGGCGTGGGCTCAACGGTGGAGAGGACCATGAGGGCCGAGTGGTCACGGGGATCCGGTCCCACGGCCATCGACTCGATGGAGACGCCGGCGGCGCCGAGCGCCGTGCCCACGAGGCCGATCATCCCCGGGCGGTCGTCGTTGTGCACGACGAGCATCGAGGACTTGGGCTCGATCTCCACGGCGTGGCCGTCGACGGCGACGATGCGGGTCTCGACCCGGGTCCCGATGGTCATGAGGGTCCCCGCGACGGCGTGGCCGTCGGAGCGCACGGTGATCAGGCTCACGTACTCGGGCGCCTCGCGGCTCGAGCGCTCGGTGAAGGCGAGGCCCCGGTCGGCGGCGAGCTGGGGCGCGTTCACGAACGAGACCCCCTCTTGCCCGGTCGCCGAGAGCAGGCCCCTGAGGGCGCACAGGGTGAGGATCTTGGTGCCGGCCCCGGCGAGCTCGCCGTGGTAGACGACCTCGAGGTCGGCCGGCTGGCCGTCGAGCAGGCCGCCGATGAAGCGCCCGAGCAGCTCGGCGAGGCCCATGAACGGTCGCACCGAGTTGGACACCTCGCCGGCCGACACGTTCACCGCGTAAGGGACGAAGTCGCCGGCCAGGGCCAGCTCCACCTGCTCGGCGATGGTGACCCCGGCCTTGTCCTGGGCCTCGACCGTCGAGGCACCCAGGTGGGGCACGACGACGACCGAGGGCAGGT
>NCBE01000058.1 GCA_002255565.1 Actinobacteria bacterium 21-73-9 | reverse complement strand
GCCGGACCAAGAACAACCCGGTCCTCATCGGCGAGCCCGGCGTGGGCAAGACGGCGATCGTCGAGGGCCTCGCCCAGCGCATCGTCGCCAACCAGGTCCCCGTCACCCTCGCCGACAAGCAGCTCTACACCCTCGACCTCGGGGCGCTCGTGGCCGGGTCGCGCTACCGCGGCGACTTCGAGGAGCGCCTGAAGAAGGTCCTGAAGGAGATCCGCACCCGCGGCGACATCATCTTGTTCATCGACGAGATCCACACCCTCGTGGGCGCGGGCGCGGCCGAGGGGGCGATCGACGCCGCCTCGATCCTCAAGCCGATGTTGGCTCGCGGCGAGCTCCAGACCGTCGGCGCGACGACCATCGACGAGTACCGCAAGCACATCGAGAAGGACGCGGCCCTCGAGCGCCGGTTCCAGCCGGTCAAGGTGGAGCAGCCCTCGGTGGCCATGACCATCGAGATCCTGAAGGGCCTGCGCGACGTCTACGAGGAGTTCCACGCCGTCAAGATCACCGACCAGGCCCTCATCGCGGCGGCCAACATGTCCGACCGCTACATCTCGGACCGCTTCTTGCCCGACAAGGCGATCGACCTCATCGACGAGGCGGGCAGCCGCCTGCGGATCCGTCGCATGAGCACACCGCCCCAGTCCAAGAAGCTCGACGAGGACATCCTCCGGCTGCGCCGTGACAAGGAGTCCGCCATGGAGTCGGGCGCCCTCGAGCAGGCCAAGGCCCTCGAGGAGCAAGAGCGCGACCTCGTGGGCAAGCGCGAGGAGCTCGACGCCCAGGTGACCGCCTCGGGCGGTGAGAGCTTCGACCTGGTGGACGAGGAGACCATCGCCGAGGTGCTCGCGACCTGGACGGGCATCCCCGTCTACCGGCTCACCGAGGAGGAGACCTCCAAGCTGCTGCGCATGGAAGAGGAGCTCCACAAGCGCGTCATCGGCCAGGACGAGGCCGTGAGCTCGCTCAGCCGGGCCATCCGGCGCACCCGTGCCGGCCTGAAGGACCCCAAGCGGCCGGCCGGGTCGTTCATCTTCCTCGGCCCGACCGGGGTCGGCAAGACCGAGCTCGCCAAGACCCTGGCCGAGTTCCTCTTCGACGACGCCGACGCGCTGATCCAGCTCGACATGAGCGAGTACATGGAGAAGCACTCGGTCTCGCGTCTGGTGGGCTCGCCCCCGGGCTACGTGGGCTACGACGAGGGGGGTCAGCTCACCGAGGCGGTGCGCCGCAAGCCCTTCAGCGTGGTGCTCTTCGACGAGGTCGAGAAGGCCCACCCCGACGTCTTCAACACCCTCTTGCAGATCCTCGAGGACGGGCGCCTGACCGACTCCCAGGGCCGCACGGTCGACTTCAAGAACACCATCTTGATCATGACCTCGAACCTGGGCACGGCCGACTTGCGCCGGGCCGCGGTCGGCTTCGGCAAGGGGTCGGACACGGTCACCCACGAGCGGATGCGCGAGAAGGTCAACCAGGCCCTGAAGGCCCACTTCCGCCCGGAGTTCTTGAACCGCATCGACGACACCATCGTCTTCCACGAGCTGACCAAGCCCGAGGTCATCGCGGTGGCCGACTTGTTCATCGGCCGGCTGCGCGAGCAGCTCTCCGCCCAGGGCCTCGGTCTCGAGCTCTCGGCCAAGGCCCAGGAGTTCCTCGCCGAGAAGGGGTACGACCCCGAGCTGGGGGCCCGTCCGCTGCGCCGGGCGATCCAGCAGTACGTCGAGGACGTGCTGAGCGAGAAGATCCTCTTCAAGGAGTTCCACGCCGGCCAGACCATCGTGGTCGACACCGTCGAGGGGCCCGAGGGCGGCTACCTCACCTTCGAGGGCGTCGAGGGGCTGCCCCCCTCGGTCGACTTCGAGGGCCTCGCGCCCCCGGCCTAGTCACAGCCCGCGCCTAGCCTGCGCCCCGTGCGCGGGACCGGTTACGTCTGCTCGTCGTGCGGGACGAGGGCACCCCGCTGGCAGGGGCGCTGCGGGGGCTGCGCCGAGTGGAACACCCTCGAGGCCTCGCCGACGGCGCCCCGGGCCGGTCTCGTCCTCGACGCGGCGACCCAGCGCCTGGACGGGGTCGATCCCGAGGGGGCGGCGAGGCGCCCGACGGGCGTGGCCGAGCTCGACCGGGTCCTCGGCGGCGGTCTCGTGGCCGGCTCGACGACGCTGCTGTTCGGCGAGCCGGGCGTGGGCAAGTCGACCCTGGCCCTCACCGCCCTGCTCGCGGTGGCCGCGCGCGGCGAGTCGGTCCTGCTCGTGGCCGCCGAGGAGTCGGCCGGCCAGGTGGCCGGTCGCGCCCGGCGGCTCGGGCCGGTGCCCGAGGGCGTCGAGGTGACCACCACCACCTTGGCCCCGGCCGCGGCCGCACTGATCGCCCAGCGCGCGCCGGTGGTGTGCGTGGTGGACTCGGTCTCGGCGATGAGCGACGACGGACTGCCCTCGGCGACCGGCTCGGTGCCCCAGGTCCGCCAGGCGGCCGAGCGGCTCTGCGCCGTCGCGAAGGCCCAGGGCACGGCCCTCGTGCTGGTGGGCCACGTGACCAAAGACGGCGACCTGGCCGGGCCTCGTGCCCTCGAGCACCTGGTCGACACGGTGGTGCGCGTCGAGGGCGACCGCCACGGGCCGTTGCGGGTGGTGCGGGCCCTGAAGCACCGCTTCGGCGCCACCGGGGAGGTCGGGCTGTTCGAGATGGGCGAGGCGGGTCTCGTCGAGGTCGCCGACGTGGCGGCCCTGGCCGGGCCCCGCCTGAGCGTGCCCGGGGTGGTGCGCACGATCACCAACGACGGCAGCCGGGCCTTCCCGGTCGACGTCCAGGTCCTCGTCGCCCGCTCGGCCGCCGGGCCGCGCCGCGTCGCCTACCAGGTCTCGGCGGCCCGGCTCTCGCTCCTGCTCGCCGTGCTCGAGGCCCGCTGCGGCATCGACCTCGGCCCCCACGACGTCTTCGCGGCCGCGGCCGGGGGGCTGCCGGCCAGCGAGCCGGCCGTCGACCTGGCCCTCGCCCTCGCCGTGGCCTCGGCGGCGACGGGAGCGGCGCTCGACCCGGACCTCGTCGCGCTGGGCGAGGTGGGCCTCGCCGGGGAGCTGCGCGCCGTCGGCGGGCTCGAGCGACGAGTGCGCGAGGCCCGACGGCGCGGCGCTGGCGTCATCCTCGCGCCGGACCAAGACGGCGCCGGCGTCGACCCGGGGGCCGTACGCCCGTGCCGGTCCCTCGCCGAGGCGCTGGGCGCGGCCGGCCTCGCCCCGGTGCGGCGGCGGCCGTCATCTGCTACAATGGTTAACCCCCCAAACGCCCCCTCGTAGGGGCGACGTCCCTGATGAGGAGCATTGTGGTCATGGCGGCGCGTAAGTACAAGAAGGGCGATCGACTCGTCTACCCCCACCACGGGGCGTGCACCGTGGAGAAGATCGAGAAGATGGAGGCCTTCGACGTCAAGCAGGACTACCTCAAGCTGAAGGTCGCCTACACCGACCTGACCTTGATGGTGCCGGTCGCCAACGCCGAGGCCGTCGGGCTGCGCGAGGTGATCAACGACGAGGAGGTCGAGGAGGTCTTCGCCGTGCTGCGCAAGCGCGAGGCCCGCATGCCGACCAACTGGTCGCGCCGGTTCAAGAACCACTCCGAGAAGCTGCGCTCGGGCGACATCTACCAGGTGGCCGAGGTGGTGCGGAACCTCTCGATCCGCGACAAGGACAAGGGCCTGTCGGCCGGCGAGAAGCGGATGCTGACCCGGGCCCGCCAGATCCTGGTCTCGGAGCTGACCTTCGCGCTCAACGTGGACACCGCGGCGGCGGAGGAGAAGCTCGCCTCGGTCCTGCCGTAGCCGTGGGCGTCGCGGCCGTGGTGGTGGCCGCGGGGGAGGGCCGTCGTTTCGGCTCACCCAAGCAGTTCGCCGACCTCGGTGGCTCGACGGTCGCCCGACACTCGGTCGAGGCGAGCCGCGGCGTCGCGGACCTCGTGGTGCTCGTCGTGCCTGCGGGCTACGACGGGGACGGCGAGGGGGCGGACCTGGTCTGCGAGGGCGGGCCGACCCGCTCGGCGTCGGTGCGCGCCGGCCTGGCCCACGTCGGCGACGCCGAGGTGGTGGTGGTCCACGACGCGGCCCGCCCGTGGGCGCCGCCGGGGCTCTTCGCCGCCGTCGTCGCCGCGGTGCGCGAGGGCGCCGACGGCGCCGTGCCCGGCCTCGAGGTCACCGACACGCTCAAGCGCGTCACCCTCTTAGAGGGCGTGCACGTCGTCGAGTCGACGATCGCGCGCGAGTCGCTCGTGGCCGTCCAGACCCCCCAGGCCTTTCGCACCGGGGCCCTGGTGGCCGCCCACGCCGGCGGGGGCGAGGCGAGCGACGACGCGGCGCTCGTCGAGGGGGCCGGGGGGCGCGTCGTCGTCGTCCCGGGCGACCCGGGAAACCGAAAGATCACCCGCCGCGAGGACCTGGTGGTCGCGGGGGTGCGCGCGTGAGGATCGGCCAGGGCATCGACGTGCACCGCGTGGGTGACGATCCCGCGCGCCCGCTCTGGCTCGGGCTGGTGCACGTCCCCGACGCCCCCGGGCTGGTCGGCCACTCCGACGCCGACGTGGCGACCCACGCCCTCTGTGACGCGCTGCTCGGCGCGGCCGGCCTCGGCGACCTCGGTCGGCACTTCCCGGACACCGACCCGGCCTTCGCGGGCGCCCCGTCCCGGCGACTCCTCGAGGCGGTCGTCGAGCTCGTCCGCGCCGCCGGCTACGCCGTCACCTCGGGCGACGTGACCATCGTCGCCGAGCGACCCAAGCTCGTCCTCTACCTGCCCGCGATGTCCCACGAGCTCTCGTCGGTGGCCGGCGCGCCGATCTCGGTCAAGGCGACGACGTCCGAGGGCCTTGGCGCCCTCGGCCGCGTCGAGGGGATCGCGGCGAGCGCCGTGGTGCTGCTGAGCGCGTCGTGAGCCCCCGACCGGGCCGTCCCGGCCCTCCCCGTCGCCCCGGGGGGCGCCCGCCCGCCCGCCGGACACCGCCGGGCCCGCCGGCGCGCCGGTCCCCGCGCGTCGAGGGCGTGGGCGGCGATCAGGTCGAGGGGCGCCGCGCGGTGCTCGAGCTGCTCGGGGCCCGGCGACGGACGGTTCGCGCGGTCTACGTGGCCGACGGTCAGGAGCCCTCGGCGATCCTCGACGAGATCGAGGCGCAGGCCCAGCGCCGCCGAGTCCCCCTCCACCTCGTCTCAAGGGCGCGCTTCGACAAACTGGCCGCCACCGAGGGCCACCAGGGGGTCCTCGCCCATGCCGCGCCGATCGACACCGTCGGACTCGAGGTGCTCGTCTCCGACCCCCGGGCCTTCCTCCTCGTGTGCGACGGGGTCACCGACCCGCGCAACCTCGGGGCGATGCTGCGCAGCGCCGACGGGGCGGGTGTGACCGGGGTCGTCCTCGCCCGTCATCGCTCGGCTCGGGTCTCGCCGACCGCGGCCAAGACGGCCGCCGGCGCAATCGAGTACCTGCGCTTCTGCGACGTCGGCGGGATTCCGAGCGCGGTCGACCAACTCAATCGGAGTGGTGTTCTGACGATCGGTCTTGCCGGTGAGTCCACCGCATCCATCTACGACCTCGACCTCTCGTCGACACCCGTCGCGTTGGTGGTCGGAAGCGAGGAGAAGGGACTGTCACCCCTGACTCGTAAACGTTGTGGGGCGGTTGTCTCGATTCCTCAGATGGGCCATCTATCTTCCCTCAACGCGGGAGTCGCCCTCTCGGTCGCTGCGTTCGAGGTCGCAAGGCAACGGCGAAGCTGACAAGTCGGTGATGTCCGCGGTCCTTGTGGCTGTGTGATTTACCTCGCGAGTACGGCTGCCAACGTTTATTAATCCAATACTCGAAGGGCGCCACGCACTGCAAGGAGAACTGAAGGCAGAGCCGCGACCGTTGTGGGAGCGGCAGAAGGATTAGGTGAGCGTGTCGATATTTCCCTTCTCATCTCAACCGCGGGGTCGTGTACAAGTGCCACGCAAAAATAGGTATTGGCCCAACTGGGCCTCGATGTCTCTTCGTTTGGTTCTCATTGCCATGAGCGGATCTCTCGCTTCTGTTCCTCTTCTCCAATCTCCTGCCTCAGCAACTTCGGTGTATCACGCGGTCACATTCGAAGAGAATGACAATTCGTCCGACGGCGTGTTCGCGACTCAGACCGAAAACGCCCCTACGCCCTTAACGGCGTTTGCGTCGCTGAACCCTTCCTTCAGCAATCCTGGTTACACATTTACCGGCTGGAACACGGCATCAAATGGGACGGGCGTCGCATATGCCGATGGCCAGACTTACGATTTCGGTTCGGATCTCGTCTTGTTCGCTCAATGGCAAGGCAGCTATCACGCAGTGACGTTCTACGAGAACGACTCACCCCTCTACGCCCAGTGGTCGGCGAATGCGTCGGTGGCCGTGACGTTTGTCGACAACGGAGGCGCGGGTGCCGTCGCCCCGCTCTCGGGCCCGTCCGGGACAGCCGTCGTTCTTCCCGGTGGAAGTGGGCTCACTGACCCCGGATACGTTTTCGCAGGTTGGAACACTCAGGCCAACGGTCTCGGGACGGCCTACGCGGCGGGATCTTCTCTCACCTTGTCCTCGAACCTCACCCTCTACGCCCAGTGGTCGGCGAATGCGTCGGTGGCCGTGACGTTCGGCGACAACGGAGGGACGGGAACGGTGAGTTCGCTGACGGGGCCATCGGGGTCGTCCGTCGTGCTCCCCGGCGGGATGACACTGAGTAATTCAGGGGAGACGTTCACGGGTTGGAACACTCAGGCCAGCGGCCTCGGGACGGCTTACGCAGTGGGGTCAGCAATCACCTTGTCTTCGAACCTGACTCTCTACGCACAGTGGACGACGTCCAAGTTCGTGGTGACCTTCGACGCAGACGGCGGTTCGGCCAGCCTCCCTTCGGAGCAGTTCGCCGCCGGCGCGGCACCCGTCCCACTTCCCAGCGCCACGCTGGTGGGGTCCACCTTTGAGGGTTGGTTCACGGCCCCCTCGGGCGGAACTCTGGTCGGAGCGGCCGGCGCCCCTTTCGTACCGACCGACTCGGTCACGCTGTACGCACAATGGTCGACGGCCCCCGCGTCGACATCGGCCACGTCGACCACGTCGGTCGTGCTCACGTTCGCGGCCAACGGCGGCAGCGGTTCCCTGGCGCCGGTGACCGTGGTCGACGGTTCGTCAACGGACCTGCCCGGTGGGGCCTTCATTCGCCCGGGCTACGCCTTCGAGGGCTGGTCCACGTCCCCGAAGGGGCGCGGGACCGTGTACGTCGCCGGCCAGTCAATCGCTCCGGCCACCTCCCAGACGCTCTACGCCGTGTGGCGCCGGGCCGCGGCGGTGGCGACCCTGTACGGGGCCGTCGGCGACTTCCCACGCTTCACGACCGCCCTCACCCCCGCGCTTTCGAGACAGGTCATGAGGTTGGCGCGCGTCATCCGTGCGAAGGGGTGTCGCGAGGTCAAGCTCCTCGGGTACACGGCGTCGACCGAGCTCGGGAGCCTGGACCGCGCGCTGAGCGCGCGGCGCGCCCAGGTGGTCGCGCGGGCCCTAAGGGTGGACCTGCGCCGACTGCGCGTGAGGGGCGTCACCATTCGAGCCAGCGGGCAGGGCTCGATCGACCGGCGAACCGCACCCGTCTACTCGCGCGTCGAGGTCTTCCTCGCCTAGCCCCCTCGGCCGAGGGCGAAGGCCGGGCCGAGGGGCACCTGGGCCGGCGACGGCCCAGAGAGAGCCGGTGGAGGGATTCGAACCCACGACCTGACGATTACAAATCGCCTGCGCTAACCAGACTGCGCCACACCGGCGGAGCCCCCAGGCTAGTGAAGCCCGAGCCCGGACTCTAGAGTGGACGCGATGAGCGACCGGATGCCCTCCAGCCACGAGGCGCGCCCGGCGGGCTCCCACTACCAGCCGTCGCTGTGGGTGGTGCTGGTCATCGTCGTCCTCTTCATCGGCGGCGCGGTGGTGATGCTGCGCTCGCCCGGCTCCTCGGCTCCCGGCGCGCCGACGACCACCACCACCGCGACGGGCGCGCCGACCACGACGACGACCCGCGTCGTCAACCGGGCGAAGGTCACGGTGCAGGTGGCCAACGGCACCAACGTCACGGGCCTCGCCGGCTCCTACACCCAGAAGCTCCAGCTGCTCAACTGGGCCACGCTGCCCCCGGGGAACGCGACGCCCGCCGGACGGACGATCATCTACTTCAACCCCGGCTACGTGAACGCCGCCCGTGAGATCGCCGCGGAGATCAAGATGCCCGCGTCGATCGTGCGGCCGCGCGGCGGGGCGAACCCCATCGCGAACGCGGCGCACGACGACATCATCCTCGTCCTCGGGCCGAACGCCGCGGGTTAGTCCGCGACGTCGTCGCCGGGACGCTCGAGACCGAACCGTTCGAGGGCCGCGCGCAGGACCTCGGTGGCCATGGGCCGCAGCTCGTCGAGGGGACGGTTGCGGTGGCGACGGACGCCGAGGTCGACCTGAGCCATCGCGCCGAGTCCGTGACGCCGGGCCACGTCGATGAGGAGCGCGATCTCGACGTCGTAGCCCGGAGCGAGGTCGATCCCGTCGAGGGCGCGCCGTCGCACGGCGGTCTCGCCGGCGAGCGGCTGGCGGACCTCTTCGAGCCCGGGGAAGAGCAGGGCGAGGATCGGCCGGGCGGCGAGCTCGTTCACCCGCCCACCCCCGGTCGGCATGTCGAAGTACGGGCGCTCGTAGATGGGCTTGACGAGCTGGGTGCGGGGCGACTCCACGAGGGGCTGGACGAGCCGGGCGACGTAGTCCGGCGTCGTGTTGACGACGTCGCCGTCGAGGAAGACGAGCAGCGACGAGGTGGTCGCCTGGACCCCGGCCGCCAGGGCCCGCCCCTTGCCTCCGGGGCCGTCGGGCTGGACGACCTTGGCCCCGTGGCGCTCCGCGACGCGGGCCGACCCGTCGGTCGAGTGGTCGTCAACGACGACGAGCTCGTCGATGAGCTCCTCGTGGTCGCGCACGGCGTCGATGACGGCCCCGAGGGTGGCGGCCTCGTCGCGTACGGGGATCACGACGGCGATGGACTCCTCGCCGCGCCGGTCGCGCACCCGCGAGTAGGAGTAGGCCGAGGCGGGCAGCGTCCAGGGGGCGTCGGCCATGGGACGAGGCTAGGCGTGGGGGGGGCGCCCTTGACAATTCCGACCCCACCGGTAAGAATTGGGGTGCCATCAAGAGCGACTGAGGGACGGCCCCTTTGACGTCGCGACAACCAGTGTGGGTCCCGGGTTCACCCTCCACACCAGGTGCCAAAGGCCGAACGATGAAAGGGAGACATGGGATATTCGGTCGGACTCATCTGTCGAGAGTGCGCCACCACCTACCCCGCGGAGGCACGCTACGTCTGCGAGTGGTGCTTCGGTCCGCTGGAGGTCCGCTACGACCTCGAGGCGGCGCGCGGGCGCGTGACGCGCGAGTCGATCGAGGCCGGTCCTCGCTCGATGTGGCGCTACCGCGACCTGCTGCCCGAGGTCGGCGACGCGCCGGTGGACCTCGGGACGGGGTGGACGCCGCTGCGCCGGGCCGACCGGCTCGCCGAACGGCTCGGGGTGCGCGAGCTCTGGCTCAAGGACGACACGCGCAACCCCACGGGCTCGTTCAAGGACCGGGTGGTGTCGGTGGCGCTCTCCACCGCCCGCCGACTGGACTTCACGACGGCCGCCTGCGCCTCCACCGGCAACCTGGCCACCTCGGTGGCGGCCCACGCCGCCGCGATGGGCTGGCCCAGCGTGACGATCATCCCGTCGGACCTCGAGACCTCGAAGATCGTGATGGCCGCCGTCTTCGGCGGGGTCGTGCTGGGCGTCGAGGGTAACTACGACGACGTGAACCGGCTCTGCGTCGAGCTGGTGAGCGAGCACCCCGACTGGGCGTTCGCCAACGTCAACCTGCGTCCCTACTACGCCGAGGGCTCCAAGACCCTCGCCTTCGAGATCGCCGAGCAGCTCGGGTGGCGACTGCCCGACCAGGTGGTCGTGCCGATCGCCTCGGGGAGCCAGTTCACCAAGGTGGCCAAGGGGTTCGACCAGCTCCGCGCGCTCGGACTCGTCGAGGGGGCCGCGCCCCGGCTCTTCGGCGCCCAGGCCGCAGGCTGCTCGCCCGTGGCGACCGCCTTCGCCGAGGGCGCCGAGGCCATCCGACCCCAGAAGCCCCACACGGTCGCGCGCTCGCTCGCGATCGGGAACCCGGCCGACGGCCCGTACGTGCTCGACGAGCTGCGCTCGGGCGGCGGCGACTGCGGGTCGGTCACCGACGAGGCGATCCTCGAGGGCATCGAGCTGCTCGCCTCCACCGAGGGGGTCTTCGCCGAGACGGCCGGGGGGACGACGATCGCGTCGCTGCGCCAGATGGTGCGCCGCGGCACCATCGATACGGAGGGCTCGATCGTCGCGATCATCTCGGGCCACGGCCTCAAGACCGTCGAGGCGCTCGAGGGGCGCTCGAGGGTCACCGCCACGATCCCGGCGACCCTCGCGGCCGCGCAGGAGGCCCTGGCGGCGCGGCTGCTGGTGGGGGCGTCGTGAGCGTCGTGGTGCGCCTGCCGGCCCAGCTGCGCGCGCTGGTGGGTGGCGCGGGCGAGGTCCCGGTCGAGGCCCGAACCGTGCGCGAGGCGATCCTGGCCGTCGACGCGACCCACCCCGGGCTGGCCGAGCGGGTCCTCGACGACGGGGGGGCGCTGCGGCGCTTCGTCAACGTCTTCGTCGCGGACGAGGACGTCCGATTCCTCGACGGCCTGGACACGGTGGTGGGCGAGGGCGAGACGATCTCCCTGGTCCCGGCGGTTGCGGGCGGCTGAGCGCCCCATTAGCACTCTCGAAGGGTGACTGCTAACATCGGTAGGTACCGAGTTGTGGTGACTCTACAGGAGGAAAACCGTGGCGAAACTGATCGCTTTTGACGAAGAGGCACGTCGCGCCCTCGAGCGAGGCATGAACAAGCTGGCCGACGCGGTCCGGGTGACCCTGGGGCCCAAGGGCCGCAACGTCGTGCTGGACAAGAA
Organism: Actinobacteria bacterium 21-73-9; assembly: GCA_002255565.1. Classification (GTDB taxonomy): domain Bacteria; phylum Actinomycetota; class Acidimicrobiia; order Acidimicrobiales; family RAAP-2; genus RAAP-2. Next base: position 19,561 of record NCBE01000058.1, on the reverse strand, counting down.
GTGGGGCGCGCCCACCATCACCAACGACGGCGTCTCGATCGCCAAGGAGATCGACCTCGAGGACCCCTACGAGAGGATCGGCGCCGAGCTCGTCAAGGAGGTCGCGAAGAAGACCGACGACGTAGCCGGTGACGGCACGACGACCGCGACGGTGCTCGCCTGGGCCATGGTCCGTGAGGGACTGAAGAACGTGGCCGCGGGCGCCAACCCGATGTCGCTGAAGAAGGGTATCGAGGCGGCGGTCGAGGCGGCCGTCGCCTCGCTGCACGACCTGGCCACGCCGGCGGACACCAAGGAGCAGATTGCCCAGGTGGCCTCGATCTCGGCCGCCGACAGCGAGATCGGCCAGATGATCGCCGACGCCATCGACAAGGTGGGCAAGGACGGGGTCATCACCGTCGAGGAGAGCCAGTCCTTCGGCATGGATATGGACCTGGTCGAGGGGATGCGCTTTGACAAGGGCTACATCGCCCCGTACTTCGCGACCGACCCCGAGCGCCAGGAGGCGGTCCTCGAGAACCCCTACATCCTGCTCGTGAGCCACAAGGTCGCCTCGGTCCGCGACATCCTGCCGGTCCTCGAGAAGGTCATGCAGTCGGGTCGCTCGCTGCTGATCGTCGCCGAGGACGTCGAGGGTGAGGCGCTCGCGACCCTCGTCGTGAACAAGATCCGCGGGACGTTCAAGTCGGTCGCCGTCAAGGCGCCGGGCTTCGGTGAGCGCCGAAAGGCGATGCTCCAGGACATGGCGATCCTCACCGGCGGCACGGTCGTCAGCGAGGAGATCGGCCTCAAGCTGGAGAACGCCGGCCTGGAGCTGCTCGGATCGGCCCGCAAGGTCGTGGTGACCAAGGACGAGACGACCATCGTCGAGGGCGCGGGCTCCGAGGACGACATCAAGGGCCGCATCAACCAGATCAAGGCGGAGATCGACAACACCGACTCCGACTACGACCGCGAGAAGCTCCAGGAGCGCCTGGCGAAGCTCTCGGGCGGCGTGGCCGTCATCAAGGTCGGTGCGGCCACCGAGGTCGAGCTCAAGGAGAAGAAGCACCGCATTGAGGACGCCGTCTCGACGACCAAGGCGGCCATCGAGGAGGGCGTGGTGCCCGGCGGCGGCGTCGCCCTGCTGCGCAGCCAGGGTCGCATCCAGGACCTGGCCGACAAGCTGATCGGCGACGAGGCGACCGGGGCGCGCATCGTGGCCCGGGCCGTCGAGGCGCCGATCCACCAGATCGCGGTGAACGCGGGCCTCGAGGGCGGCGTGGTGGTGGACAAGGTCCGCGGCCTGGCCAAGGGGACCGAGGGCCTCAACGCGGCCACCGGCGAGTACGAGGACCTCATCGCCGCGGGCGTCATCGACGCCGCGAAGGTGACCCGCTCGGCGCTGCAGAACGCGGCCTCGATCGCGGCCCTCTTCCTCACGACCGAGGCCGTCGTCGTCGACAAGCCCGAGGAGAAGGTCCCGGCCGCCGCGGGCGCGGGGATGGACGACTACTAGACCTTCGACGGTCACGACGTGGACGGCGCGGGGCTTGGGCCCCGCGCCGTCGCGCGTCCGGGCGACGTCGGACGTCGGGGCGGGGGTCCCCTCTAGCATGGGCCCGTGACCGCGCCCGAGCCCCTCGCCCCCTCACGTGGGCTTAACGTCGTGCACCTCTTCTGCCACCGCGACGGCGAGGTCGACCCGGCCGCCCTGCACAAGGCGACCGACGAGGCGACCGCCGCGGGTCTCCAGGTGATCGCCCTCGCCCTCATCGGGGCGAAGGCGGACGTCGGTTTCATGGTCATCGGCCCCGACCTCTGGGAGATCCGCCGGTTCCAGTCGAGGGTGCAGGCGGCCGGCTTGCGGGTCGACGACTCCTACGTCTCGGTGACCGAGGTGAGCGAGTACGCCCAGGGGATGCCCGAGGCGATGCTGAACGCCCGGCTCTACCCGGTGCTGCCGCCGGAGGGCAAGCGAGCCTTCTGCTTCTACCCCATGTCCAAGCGGCGCGGCGAGACCAACAACTGGTACGCCCTCGACTACGAGCGCCGCGAGCGGCTGATGCGCGAGCACGGCTCGACCGGCAAGACCTTCCGCGGGCGGGTCCTGCAGCTGGTGACGGGATCGACGGGCCTCGACGACTGGGAGTGGGGCGTGTCGCTCTTCGCCGTGCACGTCGATGACCTCAAAGAGTGCGTCTACACGATGCGCTACGACGAGGGCTCCACCCTCTACGGCGAGTTCGGTTCCTTCTACACCGGCATCGTGGGCACGCTCGACGAGGTCCTCGACGCGGCCCTGGGCTAGGGCTCGTGGCCGGCGACGTCCCCGAGAAGGCGCTGCGGCGCTGGGCCGAGGCCCTGGCCGGCGTGGCGAAGACGGGCCTCGGCTTCTCCGATAGTCCCTACGAGCGCGAGCGCTTCGAGGAGGTCCTCGCGATCGCGGCCGACATCCGCGCGGCCGCCGACGAGGGGCTCGAGGGCGTGCCCGACGCCGACGGGGTGGTGACCCAGTGGCTGGCGGAGGTCGGCCGCGGGGTGCCCGGCTACCAGACGCCCAAGGTCGCCGTCGGGGCGGCCGTGACCGACGGGGCGGGACGGCTCCTGCTCATCCAGCGCTCCGACTCGGGCTACTGGCTCTACCCGACCGGATGGTGCGACGTGGGCTACTCCGCCCCCGAGGTCGTCGTCAAGGAGGTCCGCGAGGAGACCGGCGTGCTCGTCGAGCCGGTGCGGCTGATTGGCGTGCTCGACGGGATGCGCCTGGGCGAGTCGCGGATCCCCCTCTACTCGCTCCTCTTTCTCTGTCGGGCCGTGGGGGGCGAGCTGCACCCTCATCCCCAGGAGGTCCTCGACGTCGGCTGGTTCGAGCGTGACCACCTGCCGAACCCGATCATCGGCGCCGAGCGGTGGGCCGGCCCGGTCTTCGCCGCCATCGACGGCGAGGTGCGCGACGTCTACTACGACGACCTGCGCCGCCCGGTCTGGCGGGGGGAGCCGTGATCGAGGTCGAGGTCGCGACCTCGGTGGACGACGGGCTCGTGGCGGCGTTGAACGCCCTGGTGGCCCAGCTCTCGACCAGCGCGCCAACCCTCACGCGAGAGTTCGTTCGCGAGATCGTCGACTCGCCGGCGACCACGCTCTATCTCGCGCGCGACGGCGACCGGGTGGTCGGCACGCTCACCCTGGCGCTCTTCTCGATCCCCACCGGCGTGCGCGCCTGGATCGAGGACGTCGTCGTGGACGAGGGTGCGCGCGGCCGCGGGGTGGGCGAGGCCCTGACCCGCCGTGCGCTCGAGGACGCCGCGCGCGCCGGCGCGCGCACCGTGGACCTCACGAGTCGGCCGTCGCGCGAGTCGGCCCACGCGCTCTACCGGCGTGTCGGGTTCGTGGCGCGCGAGACGAATGTCTATCGGTTCTTCATGGAAAGTTGATGGCCTCACTCCGCTGAAACTTGCCGTTCTGTGAGTGCTGTATATCGTGCCTTGAAATGGCGTATCCACGAACGCAATAGCAGGAATATTCCTATGCAAAGGGGCTGGAGGAAGACTGCTCAACGCCGGACCAAATCGAGCCTGGTGAACAGTAGCGCCCTCATCACAGCAGTTGTTATCGCGTTCGCTCTCGGTGTCTGGGTTGGGGCTTCTCATGATCGCCGTGCTGTCACTGGTTCGCCCGCACGAGTATGTCGCGCGTCAGCGTTAAAGCTCACGGCGACCGGAGATGTGGGAGCCGGAAACGAGTTATACGATTGTGTTCCATAACGCGAGTCCGCAACCCTGTTCGATGCAGGGTTACCCAGTGGTCGTCGCATGGATCGAAAGTAAGCTGCCGGTCGTTGCCGCCGGCGCTCGTTCACGGCCTCAGCTCGTGGAGATAGCGCAATCAACTCAAGCGGGCGGCGTCATCGGGCCAAACGGGCAGTTACGTCACTTCCGGCCTCCGGTAGTGCTGCTGCGCGCGCGTACCGGTGTCGCATCGACCACCATTGACTGGGGCGAAGAGCAACCTAACCCAGAGACGAAATGTTGGACGGCGAAGAAATTCATCGTTACGCCGCCGAGAGATTTCTCTGCCTTGACCTTGGACCGTGGCGGGTTGCTTTGTAGCCAGGTGTTCGTTACACCAATAGTCCCTGGGAGTTCTGGCGTGCTGAGGTTGAAGTAGGCGACGGTACTTCAGCCTGTGCCAGCCGAACGATACGCACGCGTTCAGTGTGCAGAAACCCTTCGCGATTGTTGCAGGGTCCGGGTACCATGTGTTCATGACCCAGTTCAACCACTCTTCGGTAAAGCGGGATGAGGCGCTCGAAGCACTCAGCGAAGAGGATCGCGTCTGGCTGGCTGAGCGTCTTGTTGAGTATCACGAACTCCTCGAGTTTCTTCACTCAAATTGAGAATCCCGTCTCTTGAAGTTGTCGTCGCGTTCAACCACACAATTCGTGAGGCTGATGAGTGGTTTGATGAGCCAGATGATCTTGACCGGGTGCAGAGACTTCTCGACCGACTTGCCGACGAGACGGATCCGGTCGTGGCCGCAGCGTTGAGCGTCAGTCGTTTGGCGCAGTCCCAGGCATTCACTGAGGGGAATAAGCGCACTGCGGTGTTGGTCGGCCGATGGATTCTTGATCGAAATGGATTGGGCGGCGCCAAGTTCATTCAAGAGAACGATGTTGAACTTGCCCAACTCCTTCTGCGAGCCGCCCGTGGCTCCGACGTGAGTGCGGAAATCGTGGAGCTCTTTAACTCGCGAAGATGAGCGAAGCACTTCTACCAAGACGCGGCAGACGAACGTGTACCGGTACCTGATCCACTAGGTCGTCGCCCCCTCGGCCTCGCCCCGGCTCGCGTGCGGGTAAAATCACTCCCTTTGCCTCGAAGGGAGCCCCGATTGACCAGTCCCCAGTTCCCCGCCCGCGTCGTCGTCCTCGGCTGCGGGTCGGTCGCTCAGTGCGTCGTGCCCCTGATGCTGGGGCACTTCTCTCTGCGCCCCGACGCGGTCACGGTGATCGAGAGCCGCGACAACCGCGAGCGGATCGCCGGGCCCATCGCCCAGGGCGTGCACTACGTCCGCGACGTCATAACCCAAGAGAACATGGGTGCGATCCTCGGCGCGCACCTCGGGGCGGGCGACATCCTGGTGGACCTGGCGTGGAACATCGGGCTCACGGAGCTGTTGGAGTGGTGTCGCGACCACGGTGTGCGCTACCTCAACACCTCGGTCGAGGTCTGGGAGCCCTACGAGAACGCCGCGGAGGTCCCGCCCACGGAGCGCACGCTCTACTGGCGCCACATGGCCCTGCGCCGTCAACTCGCCCGGTGGGGCGACAACCACGGCCCCTCGGCCGTCGTCGAGCACGGGGCCAACCCGGGGCTCGTGAGCCACTTCGTCAAGTGGGCGCTCGACGACATCGCCGCCGCCGCGGTGCGCGACCGAACGGTCGGCGACCCCGACGCTCTCGCCGCGCTCGTCGAGCGTGGCGCCTGGAACGAGGTCGCCCGCGCGCTCGACGTGCGCGCCATTCACGTCGCCGAGCGCGACACCCAGGTGTCGAGCCGACCCAAGGAGCCCGGGGAGTTCGTGAACACCTGGAGCGTGGACGGCTTCTACGAGGAGGGCGTCGCCCCGGCGGAGATGGGCTGGGGCACCCACGAGCGGCGAGTGCCCTCGAGCCAGATCGTCGGCATGGTGATCCGCCACGGGGAGGCCTTCACGATCTGTGACCACCTCACGGTGTGGGAGGGCGAGCGCGCGATCTATCGCCCGACGGTGCACTACGCGTACTGCCCGAGCGACGCCGCGTGGGCCAGCTTCGTCGAGCTCGAAGGCGCGCAGTACGTCTACCCCGAGCGCCAGCGCATCATGAACGACGACATCGTGGCCGGCCGCGACGAGCTCGGCGTCTTGGTGATGGGCCGCCCTTACCGCTCCTGGTGGACCGGGATGCTGACCTCGATCGAGGAGGCTCGCGCGGTGGCGCCCCACCAGAACGCGACGACGGTCCAGGTGGCCGCCTCCATCCTCGGCGCGCTCGACTGGATGATCCGCCGTCCCGAGGAGGGCGTCCGGGTGCCCGACGAGCTGCCCTGGCGCGAGGTCCTCGACGTCGCCCGGCCCTACGTGGGCACCACCTGGTCGGGCCCGCTCGACTGGGACCCGGTCTCGACGCGGTCCGACTGGTTCGACCGGTGGTCGGGACGCGAGCTGGACCGCGACGACCCCTTCCAGTTCACGAACTTCCTGGCCTGATCAGAGCCGACGCGCGACCAGCCACGTGAAGGGCTGGGTCGAGCCCCAGGGCGTCACGTGCTCGCGGCGCCCCTCGAGGAGCGGCTCGAACGCGTCGCCGATCTCGGCGGCGAGCTCGGCCGGGGCCCAGCGGGTGACGGGTAACCCCGAACAGGTGTCCGGCCCGTCGGGCGCGAAGGTGGCGAGCACCGCGTACGAGCCCGACGCCGTCGCGCGCTCGAGGCGATCGCGGTAGGCGCCGCGCGCCGCGGGCTCGATGAGGAAGTGGAAGACCGCGCGATCGTGCCAGAGCGCGTAGGTCCGCTCGGGCCGCCAGGCCGTGACGTCGGCGCACACCCAGGTCACCCGATCCGCCGCGGCGCCCAGGCGCGCGCGGGCCTCGGCCAACGCGCTCTCGGCGAGGTCGAGGACCGTGAGGTCGCTGAAGCCCCGCTCGAGCAGCGCGTCGACGAGCCGCGAGGCGCCGCCGCCAACGTCGACGATGGGGTCGGTGGGCGCCAGGTCGAGGCGGTCGAGGATCTCGAGCGTCGCCGTCGGGGACGGCTCGGTCCAGGAGCGCTCCTCGGGGGTCGTGGCGCGATAGCGCTCGTCCCAGAAGGCCACGACCCCACGATAGGGGTGACGCGACTGGGTACGATGGTCCATGCCCGCCGAGGAGTTGACGGCCGTGGACGAGTCGGCGACGGTCGCCCTGTGGGAGGCGGCGGGCCTCACCCGTCCCTGGAACGATCCTCGAGTCGACTTTCGCCGGGCCCTCGAGGGCCCGAGCTCGACGGTGTTCGGCGTACGCGACGGCGTCGCCCTCGTGGGCGCGGCGATGGTCGGCGAGGACGGGCACCGGGGGTGGCTCTCCTACGTCGGGGTGGCGCCGGCCCACCAAAGACGCGGCGTCGGCCGCGCGCTCGTCGAGGTGGCCCAGTCGTGGCTCGGGGCGCGCGGCGTCGCCAAGGCGCTGCTCATGGTGCGACGTGAGAACGACGCGGCGCGCGGCTTCTACGCGGCGCTCGGCTTCGCCGAGGAGGACGTCGTGGTCCTCGGGCGTCGACTAGGGGCGCCGTGAGCGAGTCGATCCTCGCCAGGGCCTCGGTGCGCCGGGTCGTCGAGGCGCTCGCGCGCGCGGGCCTCGCCTCGTCCGTGCGGGTCCTCGACGACTCGGCGCGCACTGCCGCCGACGCAGCCGCCGCCCTCGGGGTCGCGGTCGGCCAGATCGCCTCGTCGATCGTCTTCCGACTTCCCGACGGCCACCCGCTCCTCGTGATCACGAGCGGCCGCCACCGCGTCGACATCCCGAAGGTCGCCGCCGCCCTCGGGCACGTCGAACTGCACCGGGCCGACGCCGACTACATCCGGGCCTGGACGGGTTTCGCCATCGGCGGGGTCAGCCCCGTGGGCTGGAGCGCGACGACCTCCGCCGGGCAGAGCGTCACGGGCTACCCCCGAGAGGCGACCGTCGTAATCGACGAGGCGCTCGGCGACTACGACGTCGTCTGGGCCGCCGCGGGCCACCCGCACGCCGTCTTCGCGACGACCTACGAGGACTTGGTGCGGGTGACGGGCGCGACGCCCCTCGAGGTCGCCGACGACTGACGCCCTCGACGCTGCGCGTCCGCGCTGGCAGACTGGCGTGATGAGCGCACCTGACTGGGACCGCGTCGACCACTACCTCGCGAGCACCCTGCTCGAGGACGACCCCGTGCTCGAGGCCGCGCTCGCGGCGAGTGACGAGGCGGGCCTCCCGCCGATCGCCGTCTCGCCCCTCCAGGGGCGCCTCCTCGGCCTGCTCGTTCGCGCCGTGGGCGCCCGGCGGGTCCTCGAGGTGGGGACCCTTGGTGGCTACTCCGCCATCTGCCTCGCCCGGGGTCTGGCCGCAGGGGGGCACCTCGTCACGTTGGAGCTCGAGCCCCGCCACGCCGAGGTGGCACGGGCCAACCTCGAGCGGGCCGGCCTCGCCGACCGGGTCGAGGTCCGGGTGGGACCGGCCGCCGAGACCCTGAGGGCGTTCGCGCGCGAGGGGGTGGAGCCCTTCGACCTCGTCTTCATCGACGCCGACAAGTCGGGCTACCCGGAGTACTTCGAGCTGGCCCTCGGGCTCGTGCGAGTCGGCGCCGTGATCGTCGCCGACAACGTCGTGCGCGACGGCGAGGTCGCCGATGCCACCTCGTCCGACGAGGCCGTCCGCGGGGTCCGGCGGTTCTTGGAGCGGGTCGGCCGCGAGCCCCGCGTCGAGGCCACGGCCGTCCAGACGGTCGGAGTCAAGGGCTACGACGGGTTCGCCGTCGTAGCGGTCGTCGCGTGACGGGTCCGGAGGTCTACACCCACGGTCACCACGAGTCGGTGCTGCGCAGCCACCGGTGGCGTACCGCCGAGAACTCGGCCGGCTTCGTGCTCGCGCGCCTGGCGCCCACGGCGCGCGTCCTCGACGTGGGGTGCGGCCCGGGCACGATCACGGCCGACCTGGCGCGGCGCGTGCCCGAAGGGGAGGTCCTCGGGATCGACCGCAGCGCGCCGGTGGTCGAGGCGGCCCGCTCGCAGCACGGGGCGGAGAATCTCTCCTTTCGCGTCGGAGACGTCTACGCCCTCGACCTCGCGGACGCCTCGTTCGACGTCGTCTACGCCCACCAGGTCCTCCAGCACCTCACCCGGCCGGTCGACGCAATCGCCGAGATGCGCCGGGTCCTCAAGCCCGGGGGGCTGCTCGCGGTGCGCGACGCCGATTTCGGGGGCTTCTTCTGGGCGCCGACGGACCCGGCCCTCGAGCGCTGGAACGCCGCGTACCACCGGCTCGCCCGGCTCAACGGCGCCGAGCCCGACGGCGGGCGCCACCTGCCGGGCTGGGTCCGGGCGGCGGGCTTCGCCGACCTCGAGGTCTCCTCGTCGACCTGGACCTACGCGACGGCGACGGAGCGTCAGTGGTGGGGTGGCCTGTGGGCCGAGCGCGTGACCGAGAGCGACCTCGCCCGCCAGCTCCTCGTGCACGGGCTGTGCGACGAGGTCGAACTCGACGACTTCGCCGACGCCTTCGCACGCTGGGCCGCGAGTCCCGACGGGGTCTTCGTCGTGCCCAACGTCGAGGTGCTCGCCCGCCGCTAGGGGCCCGTTGCGACGTGGCTTAGAGTGAGGTCGACGAAGGAGCACCATGCCCTACGGCGACATGGACGTGGCGGCGAGCCCGCTCGAGCTAATCGGCCACACCCCGATGGTGCGCCTGACCAAGGTGGTCGACGGTGTGGCCTGCGACGTGATCGCCAAGCTCGAGACGACGAACCCCGGGGGCAGCGCCAAGGACCGCCCGGCCCTGACCATGGTCGAGGCGGCCGAGCGCGAGGGGCTGCTGAGGCCGGGCTCGACCATCATCGAGCCGACGAGCGGCAACACCGGGGTGGGCCTCGCCATCGTGGCCGCCCAGCGCGGCTACCGGTGCGTCTTCGTGATGAGCGACAAGATGGCCCCCGAGAAGATCGACGTCCTACGCGCCTACGGGGCCCAGGTGGTGGTCTGCCCGACGGCCGTGCCCCCCGAGCACCCCGATTCCTACTACTCGACCGCCGAACGGCTCACCCGCGAGACCCCCAACGCCTTTAGGCCCGACCAGTACTCCAACCCGAACAACCCCCGGGCCCACTACGAGACGACCGGGCCGGAGATCTGGGAACAGACCCGCGGTCGGGTCACCCACTTCGTGGCCGGCGCCGGGACCGGCGGCACGATCTCGGGCGTCGCTCGGTACCTGAAGGAACAGGACCCGTCGGTCCAGGTGGTCGCGGCCGACCCCGCGGGATCGGTCTTCTCCGGCGGCGCCGGCCGACCGTATCTCACCGAGGGGGTGGGCGAGGACTTCTGGCCGGCCAACTACGATCCCTCGCTCGTCGACCGCGTCGTGCCGGTCTCGGACGCCGACGCCTTCGCCATGGCGCGCGCGGTGACCCGCCGCGAGGGCCTCCTCATCGGGGGCTCGGGCGGGACGGCCGTCGCGGCCGCGCTGCGGGTCGCGCGCGACCTGCCCGCCGAGGCTCTCGTCGTCGTCCTCATCCCCGACTCGGGCCGGGGCTACCTGTCGAAGATCTTCAACGACACCTGGATGACCGAGTACGGCTTCTTGCGCCCCCACGACGTGGACGACGTCGGGGACGTGCTGACCGCCAAGCGGGCCCGCCCCGGCGAGGGACTCGACGACCTCGTGCTCGTGACCGAGGACGTGCTGGTGCGCGACGCCATCGCCCTCATGCGCGCGAAGGACGTGAGCCAGCTGCTCGTGACCGTGACCGACGAGCTGCCGCTCGCCGTGAAGGAGGTCTCGGGCTCGTTGAGCGAGCTCGGCCTGCTCGAGGCGACGACCCGCGACGCGTCGGTGCTCGGGCTCCGGGCGAAGGACGTGGCGGACCCGCCGCTGGTGATGGTGGGGGTCGGGATGCCCGTCACCGACCTCACCCGCGAGCTCTCGCGCTCGGCCGGGGTCCTCGTGCTCGACGGTGGCCACCCGGTGGGGGTCCTCACGCGCTCGGACCTCTTGAGCTTCCTCGAGCAGCGGAGGGCCGGATGACCGGGTTCAACACGCGCGCGATCCACGTCGGCTCCGAGCCCGACGCGACCGGGGCCGTCAACCCGGCCGTCTATCTCACCTCGACCTACGCCCAGGAGGCCGTCGGGGTGCCGCGCTTCGCCGACTACTCCCGGGTCGACAACCCGACGCGCCACGCGCTCGAAGAGTGCCTGGCCGACCTCGAGGGGGCGGAGTGGGGCGTGGCCTTCGCCTCGGGCCTCGCCGGCGAGGACGCGCTGTTGCGCACGCTCGCCCCCGGGGACCACGTCGTGCTCGGGAGCGACGCCTACGGCGGGACCTATCGCCTGCTCACCCGGGTCTTCGGTGCCTGGGGGGTCGAGGTCACCTGCGTCGACCTCGCCGACGCGACGGCCGTGGCCGCGGCCCTGCGACCCACCACGCGCGTCGTGTGGGCGGAGACGCCGAGCAACCCCCTGCTCGGGATCGCCCCGATCGGCGACCTGGCCGGCCTGGCCCACGCCCACGGGTGCCGCCTGGTGGTCGACAACACCTTCGCGACGCCCTACCTGCAACGCCCCCTCGAGCACGGCGCCGACGTCGTCGTGCACTCGACGACCAAGTACTGCGGTGGCCACTCCGACGTCGTGGGCGGCTTCGTCGCCACGAGCGACGAGGAGCTGGCCGAGCGGCTGCGCTTCCACCAGTACGCCATCGGCGCGGTCCCCGGGCCGCTCGACTGCTACCTGGTCCTGCGCGGGCTCAAGACCCTCGGGGTGCGCATGGAGCGCCACTGTGAGAGCGCCGCCGCCGTGGCCGACTTCCTGGCCGGTCACCCCGCCGTCGAGCGCGTCTACTACCCCGGACGTCCGGACCATCCGGGCCACGAGGTCGCGCGGCGCCAGATGTCGCGTTTCGGCGGCATGGTGAGCTTCACCGTGGTGGGTGGGGACGAGGCCGCGCGCGAGGTGTGCGAGGCGACGCGTGTCTTCACGCTGGCCGAGTCGCTCGGCGGGGTGGAGAGCCTCATCGAGCTGCCGGCCGCCATGACCCACGCCTCGACCAGCGGGTCGGTGCTGGAGCCGCCGGCCTCGCTCATCCGTCTCTCGGTCGGCCTCGAGGACGTCGAGGACCTGATCGAGGACTTGGGCGAGGCCCTCGGATGAGTCGGCGACGGCGAGGGGACCGCGTCGTGCCGGGCGAGGGCGAGCCAGTGCCCGACCATCCCGGCCGCTGGCCCGACGGCCCCGTCGAGGTCGATCGCGTCGCGGGCGGAGGTGTGGTCCACGTGCGACGGGCGCGCGCGACGTGAGCGTCGACGTTGCGCGCGCCGACGTGGCCGACGCGGCGGCGCTCGCGGCCCTGCGCTTCCGGTGGCGCACCGAGGAGGCCGGAGAGACCGGCCCGTCGGCCGAGGCCTACGCCGCCGCGCTCGCAGAGTGGATCGAGGCTCACCGCACGAGCCACGTGGCCTACCTGGCCAAAGAGGGCGGGGTCGCGATCGGCGAGGCCTGGCGGGCCACCGTCGACCGCGTGCCCGGCGTTGCTCGCCCGCGACGGTTCAGTGCGTTCGTCCAGGCCGTGTACGTCGTTCCCGAGCACCGGGGGCGCGGCGTCGGCACGGACCTGGTGGGTCGGCTGGTGGACGAGGCCCGCGACGAGGGCCTCGACTACCTGGTGGTGCACCCGTCCCCCCGCTCAGTCTCCTTCTACCGGCGCCTCGGCTTCGCCGACGCCGACCGGGCCCTCGAGCTGCGCTTCACCTAGCGCGGTCCTCGATCTCCCAGGCGTGGTCGAGCACGTGCCAGGCGATCCGTCGGAGCCCGTAGCCGGCGGGCCACCGGGCGTCGGGCTCGTCGCGGGTGAGTGCCGCCGTCAGTGCCGCGCGCTGCTCGGCCCACGGGGTGCGCGGAGCGAGCGGCTGGCCGAGCCGTGACGCGTAGGCGCGCTCGGCCTCGCGCACGTGCTCGACGATGGCGTCGCGGTCGCGGCCACCCCCGCGCGGGCCCCGGCGCAGGCGCGCGGGCGCGCGGGCGACGACGTCGTCGAAGTAGCGCCAGCAGTCCTCCAGCCGCTCGATGTGGCGCCGGCGCTCCGCGCGCGAGGGCAGGAGGCGGTCCTCGGGCCAGACGGCGTCGGGCGCACCGAAGTCGGTGGTGGAGGTCCCGGCCACCACCCCGACGACCTCCAGCGGTCCGGGCCGGAAGGAGATCGACGGGACCGCGCGATACCGGTCGCGGTAGTCGACGAGCGCCGCCAGCGCCGCCTCGGGGCTCCGCCCCCGTCGGCACCACCCGGGCCAGTCGAGGGCGACGGCGAAGACCCAGGTTCGGCCCTCCTCGAGGTAGACGCGTGCCGGCATCTCGGATCGAGTCTCGCCTCGGCCGGTGCGCGCGTCAAGGGTCTAGCCTTCGATCGTGACCCTGGAGCGTTCCCTCGCCCTGGCCGCGATCGAGTCGCACGCCCGGGCCGTCGCGACGGCCGCGCCCGGCGCGTGGGCGGCTGAGGTCGCGGGCTGTCCCGGCTGGAGCGTCGAGGACGTCGTGCGTCACCTGTGCGACGTGCACTGGTTCTGGGAGCGGATCGTCGCCGGCCGGCTGAACGCTCCCCCCGAGGGCCCCCATCCGGCGACGCCCGAGCCGGCCCGGCTGGCCCAGCACTTCGACGAAGGGGCGGCGCGGCTCGTGGCCACCCTCGCGGCGGCCGACCCGGACGCCACGGTGTGGACGTGGGCGCCCGCGCAGCGCGACGTGGCCTTCGTCACCCGTCACCAGGTCCAGGAGATGGCCGTCCACCACTTCGACGTGGCGTCGGCCCTCGGCGCGCCGTGGTCGATGTCGTCGACCGTGGCCGCCGACGCGCTCGAGGAGTTCCTGACCTTCTCCGTCTCGAGCCCGAAGGACCCGGCGGACCCTCCGCGCCCGCCGCTCGGGGGACGACTCGCGCTCGTCGCGCGAGACGCGGACCTAGCGTGGACCGTCGTCGACGCGGGTGGGGGCACGGTCACCTGGTCGCGCGGGGCCATCGACCCCGACGGCGCGCTCGAGGCCGACGCCGCGCGCCTCCTCCTCTGGCGCGACCCGACGGGCCGGGCGCTGGGCGCGCGCCTGCGCGCGCTCGCCTTCACCGACTAGGGGCGCCGACGCGGAACTAGAACGGTGGGGTGAGCGTCGCGCAGATCACCCCGGCGCGCGAGTCGTCGATCGGCGAGCTCGCGGTGCGTCGGGCCCTGCCCACGCGCGGCCGGCGCACCGTCGGGCCGTGGTGCTTCCTCGACCACCTCGGCCCCGCGACGTACCGCGAGGACCTCCGCTACGACGTCGCGCCCCATCCCCACATCGGGCTCCAGACCGTGACCTGGCTGCTCGAGGGCGCGATGGTGCACCGGGACAGCCTCGGCAGCGAGCAGCTGATCCGCCCCGGCCAGGTCAACCTCATGTCGGCGGGCGACGGGGTCGTCCACTCCGAGGAGAACCCCGGACTCGACCACGGGGAGCTCCACGGCGTCCAGCTCTGGCTCGCCCAGCCCGACGCCACCCGCCACGGCGCTGCGGCCTTCGAGCACCTCGAGGACCCACCCCGGATCGAGCTGGACCACGGGCTCGCCACGCTGCTCGTGGGAGCGTCGATGGGGATCGCCTCACGGGCGCGCCCCGACGCGGACGGCCTCGCCCTCGAGCTGCGTCTCGCCCGGGGCGCGACCCCCGTGGCTCTCGAGACGGCCTTCGAGCACGCCCTGCTCGTCGCCGAGGGCGAGGTGGTCCTCGGGGGTGAGGCGGTCGCCCCCGGGTCGCTCGCCTACCTCGAGCCCGGTTCGGACGTGGTCGACCTCGTCACCCACGAGGGGGCCGTGGCGCTCCTCATTGGCGGGCCCCCCTTCCCCGAGACCGTGGTGATGTGGTGGAACTTCGTCGCGCGCAGCCACGAGGAGATCGCGCGGGCCTACGAGGCCTACCTCAAGCACGACGAGCGCTTCGGGGAGGTCGCCTCGGCGCTCGCGCGCCTCGAGGTGGCCCCGCCGCCGTGGTTCGGGTCGCGACGCTGACCGATCCCGGCGGGCCCGGGCGCGCGACGCCTCGCCCGTAACGTGGGCGGGTGCCCGCCCTGACCCACACCCTCGCGGTGACCTGGCCGCCGTTCGTCTTGGTGGCGGGCCTCCTCTTGATCGGCCAGGTGGCCGCGGGCGAGGGCCTCTTCACGCTCGTCGGGTCGTGGTGCGCGCGCGTGCCCGGCGGCGCCCGGGCGAGTCTCGTGACGACGCTTCTCGCCGTCGCCGTCGTCACGGCCGTCTTGAACCTCGACACGGCGGTCGTCTTCATGACCCCGGTCGCCCTGCACGCGGCGCGCAGCCGCTCGGCCGACGAGCGGGCCTTCCTCTACGGGACCGTGTTCATGTCGAACGCCGCGTCGCTCCTGCTCGTCGGCTCGAACCTGACCAACCTGCTCGTGGTGGCCGACCGCGGAGGGCGAGGGTCGGACTTCGCCGCGCACACCGGACTGCCGTGGGTGGCGTGCGTCGTGGTCACGGTGGCCGTGGTGCTCCTCTGGCGGTGGCGGGCCCTGGGGGCGGGGACGGCGGCCGACGGTGCGCGCGAGCCCTTCCGGGCGGGTCCGGGGACGGCCGGCGCCGCGCTCGCCGTCGTGGCGATGCTGGCGACCCGCCAGCCCGCGCTGTGGGTCTTCGGGGCGGGGCTCGTCGCCGCGGCCGTCGACGTCGCGGCGCGCCGACGGCTCGAGCTGCGAGAGGCGCTCGCCGTCACGAACCCTCTCTTGTTGGGGGTGCTCTTCGTCGTGGCGAGTGCCGTGGGGTGGTTCGCGCGCACCTCGGACTTCGCCTCGGGTGCCCTCGCCCACACCGACGTCGCGGTGACCGCCGCCGTCGCGGCCCTCACGACCGTGGTGATCAACAACCTCCCCGCGGCGTCGTTCTACGCGGCCCACACCGTGGCCCACCCCTTCGCCCTCTTGGTGGGACTCGACGTCGGCCCGAACCTCGCGGTCACCGGGGCCCTCTCGTCGCTGCTGTGGCGCCGGATCGCCGCGCGCGAAGGGGCCACGACCTCCCTGGCGACCTTCAGCCGGGTGGGCGCCGCCGTCGTGGTCGTGGCCGGCGCGGCCGCGACGCTGCTCGTACGCGGTTAGTCGGTGGGAACCGGCTCGAGGGGCCAGAGTGTCGCGTTGTCGATCCGCTCCCAGACCATCCCCTCGAGGGCGACGCCGGAGATGACGGCTCGCGCCGCCCGGACGAAACCGCCGTGGGTCACGACCAGCAGACGGCGATCCGGCCAGGCGAGCTCGGCCTTCTCGAGGAACCGCCGGGCGCGCAACACCACGTCGCGGAAGGACTCGCCACCGGCGGGGCGGGCGTCGGGGTCGACGAGGACGTCGTCGGCGATGCCGGTGTCGGCGGCGGTCATGGCCGCGAGCGGACCGCCCTCGAGGTAGCCGAAGGCGCGCTCGCGCACGAGAGGGTCGATGAGTCGCGTGACGCCGAGGGCGCCGGCCACGACGTCCGCGGTCTCGAGGGCGCGGGTGAGGTCGCTCGCGACGACGAGGTCGACGCCGCGCGCGCGCACCGCGTCGATCGCCTCGGTGGCCTGGGCCCGGCCCACGTCGGTGAGCCGGGCGCGGTCGTCTTGGCCCTGGCATCGCCGGGCCACGTTCCAGTCGCTCTGGCCGTGTCGCAAGAGGGTGAGAGAGGGCGGGGCCATCGCCCCCACGCTAGGGAGCGCGAGTCTCCCCACCCCCTCTCGCGTGCGGTTCACCGGCTCGATCGGCCGTCGGGGGAGCCCATTCTCAGGATTCTCTAAGGACGTCGCCGAGCGTTCTCTCAGCGTGTTTTCGGGGAGTTCAGGGCTCATCGGGCGATCGTGGGGTCGAGCGTCCCTGGAGTCGCCGGGGTCCCCGTCGTTAGCATCGAAACGTGCCCCTTCGCCTCCCCGAGCGCTCGCCGAAGCCCCGTTCCACGGGGCTCACGATGACCATCGACAAGGGCCTGCCGCTCGGTCAGTTCCGCGACCTCATCGAGAGCCACGGCGACCTGATCGACTTCGTGAAGTTCGGCTGGGGGACCTCGGTGGTGACGAAGGACTTCCCGGCCAAGGTCGCCGTGCTGGCCGAGCGGGGCGTCGACTTCTACCTCGGTGGGACCCTGTTCGAGAAGTACGTCCTCCAGGGGCTCTTCGAGGAGTTCCGTGATCTGTGCGCGACGATCGGGTGCCCGGTCGTCGAGGTCTCCAACGGGACGATCGACATCACCAACGACGACAAGGCCGACTACGTCAAGCGACTCTCCGGCGACTTCCGGGTGATCTCCGAGGTCGGGTCGAAGGACCAGATCAAGTCCGAGACGATGGCGCCCCACCTGTGGATCCGCTACATCCAGGCCGACCTCGACGCCGGGGCCGAGCTGGTCACCCTGGAGACTCGCGAGGGCGGCCGGGGGGGGATCTGCCGGTCCAACGGCGAGCTGCGCTACGGGCTGATCGAGGAGATCCTCGACGCCGGCCTCCCGCTCGAGCGGCTGCTCTTCGAGGCGCCCTCGACCGAGCTGCAGACCTACTTTGTCAAGCGGGTCGGTCCCAACGCCAACCTCGGCAACATCGCCGTCACCGACATCGTCCCGCTGGAGACGATCCGGCTCGGCCTGCGCTCCGAGACCCTCCTCGAGTTCGAGCTCCGCGACTGGGAGGAGTAGGTGCGCGAGTCCCGCGACGTCTTCCACCTCGCCGTCCCCTGTTACGACCTCGACGCGACCGTCGACTTCTACGTGACCAAGCTGGGCTGCAAGCTGGCGCGTCGCTACGACGATCGCGTCACCCTGGACTTCTTCGGGGACCAGCTCGTCTGCCACCTCTCACCCGCTCCCGAGCGGCTCGCGCCGATGAACGAGTTGCCGATGTACCCGCGCCATTTCGGGGTCACCTTCAGGGAGGGTGAGGACTTCGACGCGGTCTACGAGCTGTGCCAGCAGAGGGGTGTCCCGCTCTACGCCGACGTGAGTCGTCGCTTCGAGGGGCGCGTGGAGGTCCACCGGACCTTCGTCGTCTGTGACCCGGCGAACAACCTCCTCGAGTTCAAGCACTACGACGACCATCGAATGATGTACTAGGCGGGCCATGGAGTTGAGGCCGCCGACGACACCCGAGTCCCTCGCCGCGCTCGTGGAGCGCCGGGGGGCCGACGCGCCCGACGCGCCCTACCTTCTGGAGGCGCGGGGGTCCCGCGTCGTCACCTTCGGGGCGCTCGCCGCGGAGCTCGCGGGGGACCGGGCCTGGTTGGCCGAGGAGGGGCTCGTCCCCGGGTCGCGCGTGGGGCTCGTCGTCGCCGACCCCCTCGACTTCTGCCGATGGTTCCTCGCCGGACTGAGCGCGGGGCTGTGGGTCGCGCCCCTCGACCCGACGCCCGCCCCCGGGGCCGCCGCGACGACGGCCGAGCGCATCCGGACCCTCGCGCTCGACGCCGTCCTCGCCGATCGTCCCCGGCTCGAGGGGCTCGCCCTGGCGTGGCTCGAGGTCGAGCGCGCGCGTGCCGGGACCGCCCTCGAGGCCCCCGGCGCCGTCGGGGGGATCTTGCTCGCCTCGTCGGGTACGACGGGCACGCCCAAGGTCATCGCGCTCCCGGTGGCCCAGGTCCTCGCCACGGCTGGGCTGGTCGCCGACCACCACGGACTGGGGCCCGGCGAGCGCGGCTTCAACCCGCTGCCCCTGTGGCACGTGAACGCCGAGGTCGTGGGGGTGCTCGCGGCGCTGGTGTCGGGGGCGTCGCTCGTCCTCGACGACCGGTTCCACCGCACCGGCTTCTGGAAGGTGGTCGACGAGGCCGGGGCGACGTGGGTCAACGCGGTGCCGGCGATCATCGCCCGGCTCGTCCAGCCCGAGGCCGGAGAGCGAGTCCCCGAGCGCGTGCGCTTCGTGCGCAGCGCGTCGGCCCCCCTCGCCCCCGCGCTCGAGGAGACCTTCGAGCGCGCGACCGGCGTCGCGGTCGTCCAGTCCTACGGCATGACCGAGGCGGCGAGCCAGATCTGCGTCAACCCGGTCGACGGACCGCGCAAGCCCGGCTCGGTGGGCCGCCCGGTGGGCGTGGCGCTGCGAGTGGTGTCGGTGGAGGGGCGTACCGTCCTCGGACCCGGCGCGGTCGGCTCGATCGAGATCGGCGGGCCCACGGTCATCGACCACTACGAGTGGGGCGCCTACGCCGACCGGTTCGACGGCGAGGGCTGGCTGCGCACGGGTGATCTCGGCTACGTCGACGAGGAGGGGTGCGTCTTTCTCGTCGGACGCAGCGACGACGTGATCAACCGCGGCGGGGAGAAGGTGTACCCGCTCGAGATCGAGCACGTGCTGGCCGCGGTCGACGGCGTCGCCGCCGTCGCGGTGGTCGGTGAGCCCGACGAGGTCTTCGGGCAAGTGCCGGTCGCCTTCGTCCAGCCCCGCGACGCCGCCGACCTCGTGGGGGAGCGGGCCCGCGCGCTGGTGGCGCGGCTTCGCGAGGCGGCCGAGGTCGCCCTCGCCCGACCGACCCGTCCCGCGCGGGTGAAGCTCGTCGAGGCGTTCAGCACGCACGCCACGGGCAAGATCCAGAAGAACCGTCTGCGCGACGGCTCGGTCCCGGTGGCCTACGTCGAGGCGGTCTAGCCGTGGCCGAGGTCTCGCCGGACGCCGGGGTGGCCGACGCCGCTCGGGGGACCCGCCAGCGGCTCGACCACGTCGACGCGATGCGGCCGATCAAGCAGTCCGCGGTCATCTCGACCCACGCGCTGATCTACTTCGCCCCCCTCTCGACCAGCCTCTGGGCGTCGGGGATGCTCACGCTCACCCACTTCTCGCGCGA